>CACXWH010000020.1 GCA_902771225.1 uncultured Methanobrevibacter sp.
CATCCACATAAAAAAAAATATAGACACTATCCACTAAAATGTGCAATTCATCCCCGGCTTAAAGAAGCCGGAGAATTCTTGCACAATAAAGTTAAAATCAAATTATGTATGATAACATCCTGCTTTTGCATCATACGGAACATATGTGCCTACATTCTGCCCATCAATTGTCATTGGTATATAATGCATATTGTTTGCAATTGCCTGTTCCCTTGTCACACCCCGGGTATCAACAGCAGGACCATACTGAGGATAATAGGAATATCCATCTTCACTTAAACCATTTGACTGTGATGTTTGGGATGCGGTTTGAACCTGATTAATTGAAATTTGTTTTGATGCTGAGCTTTCCTTGTATTTATTGTTTTCCAAAACACTGCAATTTACACTATATCCGCCGGCAGATAAATCACCAAGACCGACCTGAGCATTACCCGAAGAATCAGTTGTTGCCTGTTTTGTAGTGACTGCACCATTTGAATCCTTAAAAGTAAAAACTATTCCTACATTGGATATTGGATTTCCATTCGAATCACTTAAATGTATTGTAAACTGATCTCCCACATTCAAAGAATCCATTGAACTAATTTCAATCCTGCAATCCTCCTTTGAAAATATTGGAGTAAAAATTAGTATTCCGATCAAAAGCATTATGATAATTACACCAAGCAAAGCCATAATTGTTTTATCATTATCCATATTTAATAATTAAATCTTATTTCTTTTAAAATTTTTTGAAGATAAGATTTTTTCAAAACAAATTCCCTTTTATTAACTTTTTTACCATCAATGAAAACTATTTCATCAAGGCGTTTTGCCGCAAGAAACTTAGTATCTCCCTGGCGAATATTGTGGGCTTGGCCGTTTTTGATTTTACTTACAATTAAATCATAATCCGATTTTAAATTATTCAAATCCGAAGATATGTCAAATATTTCCAAGTCTGTGATTTGGTCTTTGAAATGCCAGAAAATGAATATCTTATCAAAATTTATTAATTCATCAAAGGTTATTACGTTAGTGTAATCAATAAGTGTTAATTTTAATGGATTTGCAGGATATCTGATGCCACAATTTTTATATTTATATTCCAGGATAGCTACTTTAAAATTTATACTTTCCAAAGAATTTATTATTTCACTATCAATTTCAAAAACAGATTTTCCAATTAGATTTTCCAATTCATCCATTTTATCAAAAAAAATAGTGGAATTAATCGAAATTAATTCCAGTAATTCTTAAACCACCATAATGGGATTTGTATTTAATGTTTAATCCGATTAATAATGGAGTGATTTTTTCAATTATTCTTGCTTTTTCCAAGATGCCGCAGTCAATAGTTTTAATTCCAGGTATTTTATCGATTATTTCTGCAGCCACTTCTTTGGATTTTTTATCATCACCTGCAATCAAACAGTCACAGTCAATTTCAGCAGGAATGTTTGCCAAGTGAGAATTTGAAATATTACAGAATGCACAGATTACCTTTGCACCGGTTCCTTCAAGGATAGATGCAGTTCTCTCAGCAGCAGAACCTTCCATCAAGTCAATGAATCTAAATGGCTTTCCACCAATAGCTGTTTCCAATGGCACTGTTGCATCCATGACAATTTTATCCTTACAGAATTCTTTAATGCCTTCAACTGTTGGTTTTTGAGCAGCCAATGGTACAGTAATGATTAAAATGTCACCTTCACGGGCAGCATCTTCATTTGCCATACCGCACATGGTTGATAAATCATAATCTTCCAAATCTTTTTTTGCCTGTTCAACAACTTCTAAAGCTTTTTCTTCTTTTCTAGAACCGATGATTACATCAACACCTTCAATTGCTAATCTTTCACCAATTCCGAGTCCTTGAGGTCCGGTTCCACCAATAATACTAACTATCATTATATCACCTATATATTATTATTTAATTAAACATATTAAAAATTATTATTTTATTGTATCAATAATTTAATTGAAAGATAATGCCTGTGAAAACTATTTTTTATCGTATAAAATACCGCCTACAAATATCATATATTCCGGCAAGTGGTTATTTTGAGCATAAAGAATTTTAAAGCCAAAAACATCTTCAATTATTTGATCAACATTTCCACCCAATGATTCAATGGAATATCTCATTTTAAATGGCATTTTACATGGCATGCCAAATTCACGTGTACATTTCATGCACAGATTACAGTTTCCCAAAAACAAAGCCAGTGAGTTTTCATCCTCTAAAGCATAAATTTCATTCATTAACCTGACTTTCATTCTCTCCAATCTTTTTAAAACAAATTCCAATTCCCTATCTGAAAAGTTAGTAGACAATTCTTCATCATCAAAATTCATTTTAAAAGCTATTATTTTTAATTTAGAGTAAGAATTCCAAACATCCTCTACATCAAAGTCAAATGGCGGACAATTCCAGTTTTTTCCATAATTATCGCATTCCTGACAAAGTGCTTCAAATCTTTCAATATCCACATAATTTTCAACAAACTCATCCACATTCACATCAGCTGTGAGTTTTTCAATCCCCTTCATAATTAAATATATTTTAAAAAATGTTAATAAATATTTCTAAAAATTTGGATTTAAAAAAAAGAATCATTGGTTTGTTTATAATTTAGAAAAATTATTCTAATAAGTTATTCATTGTATTAAGTGATATATGAATTATTATATTTGGTGTTAAATATTAATTTGCATTTTTTTACTTGGATAGGGAGGACATATGTTGTATACATTATCAAAAAACATAATACTAAAATATTACTGCAAAACCAACAAAAAAAATAAAAACAAAACAAATCAAATTAAAAAATTTGTGGCCAATTCTCAAAAAAAAATAAAAAAAATAGGTTTAAATATCTGAATATAATAAACCTACAGCTCTATTATAGAATAAAGCAATAAATGAATTTCCAACAATGTATCCTATTATAATACCTACATATGGAATAATTGAAAGGAAACCGATTACCATTCCTAAAATAGTAACCATGATTATTAAAACTATTAAAAATCCGATTATTCTTAAAATTCCAATCTCTTTTATGTTATCGATTATTTCACCAAACTTGAATGCTTCATCTAAAGATCCATACTTGGCTAATCTGCATAATCCGACTGTTTTGAAAATAGCAAATATCAAGAATAAAATAATCCCTACAATAAGAGTAACTGTAAGACCTGTTGCTAAGGAAGACCAAGCATGAGCAGGAATAGCACTTATAGCCACATCAGGTGATGTTGCATTGGAAATAGTCTTCCAACCTTTTTCTCCAATTGCGGCAAAGAAGGATGAAAGTGATGCGAATCCAATAATAGAAACAACAATTGTTGGGATTATATAGTAAGCAATTGCTACAAGTAAGTATTTAATACCATCAACAAAGTTTTTAGTCCAATCAAAATCAGGGATCTCATCATTCAAATTAACGGCATTTTTTATTACATCTAATGTAAAACCTAAGATAATTAGATTTAAAACTAAAAAAACAATAAAGAAAATAATTGAAATTGCCCCATTACGAAAACCGAATTGGCCGAGTATAGTTGGTACATTAATAAGTACATATAAAACACCCAAAATCAATAATTTCTGATAATCTAAAAAAGGATATTTGATTGCATCTCTAAAAATTTCTCCGAATTCCATTATAAAACCTCAATAAATTTTAAACTCAAAAAGGAGTTAATTTATTATATTATATTAAGTAGTATATAAATGAAATGTTAAAAAATAGATAAGCCTGTAAAATTTTACAGGCCAATATTATTGATTTTGTTTAAATTTTTGAAAGATTTTTTTCACTAATTTTTTGGAGCTAAAACAGTGATAATGTTTGATTTAGCACAATCTTTGTAATAACTTGTTATAATATATTCTCCAGGCATTAAATTAATATTTAAAAGCACATGTCCTGTAGAATTAGTATGTTTGTTGTAAATAACCCCATTAATGTTAAAAGTCACTGCTTCACCTGCACCAACATAACTTCCGTCATCAGCAAGTATGCGAGCAGTGAATTGGGATTTATCATTGTAAGTTTTTACCAAATCAGAACTCTCTATTTTACTAATCACAACAACATAATTAGATTTCATCTCGCCGGTGACAGGATTGATAGCTGTTAAAATATATTTACCTTCTCCAAGATTAATATTTAATTTAGCCCATCCGTAAGCATCAGTTGTTCTTAAATAGATTACACCATTAATGTTGAAAGTAACAGAGGTCTTAGCTAATGGATTACCTTCACTATCCAAGAATAATGCATAATATTGTGTTCCATTTCTGAATACCTTATATACGTCACTTCCGTATATTGTAGGCAGAATTTCAACATTGGAAGTAATATTTTGCGGACCATACTCAGAAGTTCCTGCAAATTCAACTTTTACAGTATAATTACCGCTGTTTAAATTAATGGCAATAGAAGCTTCACCATCACTGCTAGTTCTTTTATAAGCCATACCATTTATAGTGATTTTTACACTTATGCCGTCAACATTTTTTCCATACTGGTCTTTGAAATAAACAACAAATCTTTCAGAACCGGAATAATATTTTATAACATCAGGTGCAGTAATTATTAATTCATGAGTTGTATCATTCACTTCAAATGAATCATTTGAAACTTTAGATGCATATTTATCATCACCCTCAAAGGTCGCACGCACATCATATTTACCTGCAGGCAAATCTATTGTCCCATTAAATAATCCAATACCATTTGTAACATTTATATAATATCCAATACCATTTAAATCAATCAGTACTTTGCCATTGACATCTTCAGGTAAAACAACAGTAATATTTAAGGCTTCACCTTTTTCAATATCACCAGCAATTAATTCAAATTCATAATCTGAGATTTTTTCAATACAGAAATTTGTGTAAGTTGTTAAAGCATTGTATGTTTCATCACCGGAATAAATTACTTCAGCGGTATGGTTTCCTACACTTAAGTTTTCTGCTTTAATAACTGCAGTACCATTTACTAAATCTTTAACTGGATATTTTTTGCCATCAATTACAACAGTGACATTACCGCTAGCATTTTTAGGTAATTCAACATTAATTTCTGCATTATGTGAATCATCATCGACAGTAATGTTAACTATTAGTGATGGATCAATTTTGGATTTAACAGAAATTGATGTGACAATATCTGTTTTAATATATTTATCATTTTCCAAGTATAATACTCCAACAGGATAATCACCAACATCCAAGTCCTTAATAATTACTTTAGCTTCACCATTAATCATAGGTGAATAATAAAAACTTTCATTGACTGCAACAACAATGTCACCAAATCTATCATTAGGACCGTTTATAATGAGTTCTGCATTATTTCCAACAAAAATTGTTACATTATTTGCTGAAATAGATGGAACATTTTTATTTACAAAGATTTTTGCAGCTGTTGAGTTGGAAGAGTATATGTCGTCTCCAGGGTATGAAACAATAACTTCATAAGTACCGTTAGCCAAATCACTGAATGGTATACTGGTTTTACCATAAACGTCAACAATTGCAGATTTATTTTTACCATTAACCTCAGCATATATTGTTTGACCATATAAAACAGCAGGAACAGTTACATTAATAACTGCTACATCATCGACATTTATTTCAACATCGCTGACATCTATTTCCACATCGAGTTTTGGAACTTCTAAAGTGTTTGTAATTTCTGTATAATATAAATCATTATTGTGGGAAACTTCAAGCAGATAATTGGCAGCAAATGGTGAATTAAAAGATATGCTTCCATTGATGTCGGTAACCTCAACAGTATCTAAAATAACCTCACCTTCACGATAAAATATTATTGTGATATTTTGACCTGCTTCTCTTATGGAATAATATACAGGTGAATCATCTGTATTTGCTGTTCCATTAACACCCCAATAAGTTGTATTTTTAAAAGCAACTTTATTGTTTGAGTAAATTGCATTTAAAAGATTGTTACCACCAGTAAAAAGAATATTAATAGTATCATCTTCTTTATTTAAGTCTATAGAAACTGAATTAGCCCTATTATTTAAAAATAAAGAATCATTGATTGAACTGTTAAATGAAGTTTTACTAAAGTAAATTGCAGAGCCTCCAGAAGCATTATTGCCCATAAAGACACTATCATAAACATTACCTTCATATTGGAATTTGATTGCTCCACCGCCGCTGGTTAAATTTTCACCCAATGCTAAATTATTTATGAAAGTAGAACCGTAAACATATCCTGTAGCATTATTACCATAGAAATATAATCCTCCACCACTTACTTCGGCAGTGTTGCCGATGAATGTTGAATTTATTACAGTACCTCCATTGGTAAATCTTACAGCACCTCCATAGGCCCCAGTATTATTAATAAAATTACAATCCAATATTTCATAAACTGTACCTAATCTATTAAAGAAAATAGCTCCGGAACATAATTCTGAAAGACCATTAGTGAAATTAGAATGTGAAATATAAGAAGAAGCACTTACAAAGATTCCTCCACCATGAAATGCAGAACCCTTATTAAAATTAGAGTAAGACACATTACCGTTTCTTTTGAAAAATATTGCTCCACCATCACCTAATGCAATACTATTATTGAAATTACAATAATTGACTTCACCATCATCATTAAAATAAACAGCACCACCATCATTTACGGCAGCATTATTTATAAAAGTAGAATATTCTATTTCACCTTTATTTATATTTATGGCACCACCTTCTCCCCTATTTACAGTATTATTAGTAAAAATAGAGTTTTTAATTGTTCCATAATTTGAAGCTGGATCTAAATATAAAGCACCGCCACTATATTCAGCTGTATTATTAATAAAAACACAGTAATTTACTGTGGCATTGGACTGACAAAAAACAGCACCTCCATTACCTGCAGTATTATTTATAAATGTACAGTATTCGATATTACCTGTATTTTCAAAATAAATAACACCGCCATCACGGTTATAATTTGAATTAACAAAGGTTATGTTTCTAAAAGTCACATCTATAGCATTAACTCTAAAAAGCTGAAAATTAGACCCTAACATATCAATAACCGTACCATTCCCATCAATAGTTCCTGATTGAGTAATAGAAATAGTATGGCCGGAATCATCAACAGAGTAATGACTTTTTGATAAATTTACATCCCCACCATTACCAATTTCAGTTTCTAACTCTTGAAAACTACCTTCTCCATTATTGTTGGCAAGCAAATATGTTTCATTATCATCTACTGCATTAACAGAACCTAAAACAAATAAGGCCAAAAATAATGACAAAATTATTAGTATAATAAGTTTAAGTTTAATAAAAATACCCCCAAAAATATTATAAATAATAATATAATTTAACCAATATATTTATTTTCCTAAAAATTCGTATAATTTTCAATTGTGAGAAATTTTTTTTCAAAAATAATGAGTATTATATTAAAATATTAAAAATAGGTTGAAAAATATCAAAAAAAGTAAAAAAAATAGCTATCTGAAAGATAGCCAATTAAAATCTATTCATCTACACCAAAGGATTTTTTAAGTAAATCTGCGTTGACAAATCCTTCTTTATAGATTTTTCCAGTAGTTAAATCATTAATAACAACTTCAGCAGGAGCAAACATTCCTTTATCGATTTTATAGAAGTCAAATTCAGCTTCTTTAAATACATCAAAGAATGGTTTTCCATATCCATCAGCTGCGGATGATGGTAATTTTGCAGCTACATCAGCAATATCATCATTTTCATCAGATTCAACATAGTAGTAAGTTCTTCCACCGAATAAAACAGCGTCATTGGTTTTACCCATTGCTTTTAATCCATCAGGATCAATTGGTGCGATTGGAGCAATACCGGCAGCATGTTTAACTTTTCTTACGTCGAATTTAATTGCTTCTAACATTTTGTAGGTTCCGTTTTCAACAACTCTTCCGGAAATTTGGATTGAACCTACTAAGGAAGAGGTAGGAGCTACAAGCAAATAAACGTTTTTAACATCGACATTACATTCATCAGCAATGTATTGTGCAACGTCTTCACCAGGCAATACATCAGCTTCTAAAGTTAAAATAGCTAAATCAGCATCTTTGTCTTCGTAATCAATTTCTTCATAAGTTTCAGCGGGTTTTAAAGCAATAGCACGAGCCGGACCGGAACCTAATGCAAAGAAATCTCCAACACTAACAGACCAACCTGCTTTTTGAGAACCTAAAGTTGAAATAGAAGGAGAGTCAGTTTTAATTTTGACAGAAGGAAGAGCGAATTTTTCAGACAAATCTCCAGGAATGGAAATTCCAACATCTGCAAGTCCACCGAGACAAACTTTAGTATAAAGTTCACCTGCTTTAAAACTTCCATCTACATTTACACCACAATCTAAAACAGTAGCACCATTTTTTAAAGTTGATACTGCGATGTTTAATGCATCTGCTTTTTCAATCATTACATCTACGGTTTTTTTAGCTTCTAAGTTTACACTTACCATCATTTAACCTCGAATAAATATTAAACTTACAAATACAGTAAGTTATTATTTAAAAATATTGTTTTATTATTATTTATATTTGCCTAAAAAAATTTTAGAATAAAAAAACTAAATTTAAAATAATAATCAACAAATATAATAGAAATATTTTATATAATCCAATTTCAAAATATTAAATCATGACTAGTCTAACTAAAATGCTTTGTCTTGTTGATGGTGAACACTACTTACCAGTCACACAGGAAGCAATTGATACTTTAAATAATATAGAACATATTGATATTTCCGCAGTTGTTTTTATTGGCGGAACTGAAAAATTAAGAGACGATACAGAGGAATCCTATTCAAGAGTATTAGGAGTACCAGTTCAATTTGCAAAAGATAAAGATATTCCCTATGATATCATTGTTGAAATGATACGAGAATATGATGTTGATACAGTAATGGATTTAAGTGATGAACCTATTCTTGATTATCCAAAAAGATTTAAAATAGCCTGTAAAGTCTTAAATGAAGGAATAACCTACCAAGGCCCTGATTTTAAATTTGAACCACACAGCGAATATGAAGTTATGGAAAAACCATCAATTACTATACTGGGAACCGGAAAACGTATTGGAAAAACTGCAGTATCCGGTTTTGTTTCCAGATTAATTGATAAAAAAGGTTATGAACCTTGTGTTATTGCAATGGGCAGGGGCGGACCTGAAGAACCTGAAATTGTTCATGGTGAAGAACTTGAAATTTCAGCCAAATTCTTATTGGAACAATCCCAAAAAGGAGTTCATGCAGCCAGTGATCATTGGGAAGATGCCTTGATGAGCAGAATTTTAACCATCGGATGCAGACGCTGCGGCGGAGGAATGGCTGGTGAAGTATTTTTAACCAATATGAAAAAAGGAGCTCGTCTTGCAAATGAAGTGGACTCCAAATTTGCTATTTTTGAAGGAAGCGGTGCTGCAATACCTCCAATTAAAACAAATAAAAAAATAACATTGATTGGAGCAAACCAACCCATTGGTAATTTAACTACATACTTTGGACCTTATAGAATATCTTTAGGAGATTTAGTCATATTAACTATGTGTGAAGAACCAATGGCAAGTAATGAAAAAATAGCAGAAATTGTAGAATTTATTAATGAAATAAATCCTAATGCAACTGTTATATCAACAGTATTTAGACCTAAACCATTAGAAGATATTGCTAATAAAAAAGTGTTATTTGCAACAACCGCCCCTGAAGAAGTAAAGGATAAACTTGTATTTTATCTAGAAGAAAACTATAATTGTAAAGTTATAGGCACTACTTCACATTTATCAAACAGACCGTTATTAAAAGAAGATATGGCCAAATATATAGATAAAGCAGATGTGATGTTAACTGAACTTAAAGCGGCTGCTGTTGATGTTGCCACAAAAGATGCTATTGAAGCAGGTCTTGAAGTAGTATATTGTGATAATATACCTGTTGCTATTAGTGATGAATATCCTGATTTAGGAAATAGTATTATTGAGTTAGTAGATGATGCGATTGATGATTTTAACAAATCATCATGATTTTTTTATTTTTAGTCGATGCTGTTTATATATTTTAAAATTTCTAATGATAATTCTGTATTTTTATATAACCTACCTTTACGGGCATCTTCATTTAAGCAAATAACTAATCCATTTTGTTTTAAATCAGATAAAACATTTGATATATGGTTTGTACGAACACCAATCTTTCTTGCAATATCCGAAGGTATTTTTACACCATTCCCAATGTATTGGATTACGCTTAACCTATATGTGGAAGCCATAACATAACCTAATGAATCAAAAATTTCTTCCTCTTTCATGAATATCTTTTTGATTAAACATATATATTAATTTATTGTACATATTTTAAATAAAAAAGACATAATGTACATTTATGTTCAATATTAAATATTGAAAATTAAAAGATTAAATTTAAAATTTTTAAAGGGAAATTGTAATGATTAGTTTTTAATATTTTTCCTCATTTAGGTTAATTTGCCTTTTGTTTTTGTTTTAAAGTGTTGTGGTGTTTTTATTTTTCCTTAATTTTTGATGAATATTAATCGTGATTTTAATTAAATATAAATTTATTAGTTAAAAATGATAAAATAAATAACAATGATAAAAATTGTAGCGGGATTAGGAGAGAATAAAGACATAATTGAAGCATGTGAAATTTTTAAAAAGAAAAATAAAGATGCTGAGATTAAATTGGTAAAAAATGATAGGGATCTGGTTGAAGCAATACTGGATAATGATGTAGATGCAGTCATAAGAGGATCATTACCTGCATCAAATGTTATGAAAGAATTGAAGGCTAAATTTAGCGATATTTCAAGAGCAACTTATGTTAATGGAGATAACATTGAATTTTTATTAACACCTGTTGGAATTGATGAAGGAAAAACAGTTGAAGATAAATTTAAAATTGCTGTTGAATGTGGAAAATTCTTAAAAAAACAATCAAAAAATCCTAAAATTGCAGTTTTAGCTTCGGGAAGAAAAGGAGATTATGGGAGAAGCGAAGAAATATCCAAATCAATTGATGAAAGTGAAGAATTAACTAAATTAATTAAAGAAAAAACTGATTTTGAAGTGACAAATCATTATATATTAATTGAAAAAGCCCTTAAAGATAAATGTAATATCATAATAGCGCCTGATGGTATCATAGGAAATATTATTTTTAGAACACTTGTTTTAGTTAATTCCTGGCCCAGTTGTGGAGCAATAACATTTGGAATAACAGGTATATATATTGACACAAGCAGAGACCAAAATATCAAAGGATACTTAAGAAGTTTAAAACTCGCATACAAATTTGCTAATATTTAAAAACAAATAATTACAAATATTAAATTAGTAACAATTTCGGGTAATGAAAATGGGAGAAAATATAATCTATAAATTATACGATTGGTATATTTCAAAGGATTTGGACCCTAATAAAATGCCAAAACATGTAGCTATCATTATGGACGGTAACCGACGATATGCAAAGCTTCAAAGAAAAAAAGATGTTTTAAAAGGTCATGAAATTGGAGCCGACATCCTAGAAAATGTTTTAGACTGGAGTATAGAACTAGGAATAGAAATCATAACTGCATATGCATTTTCAACAGAAAACTTTAACAGACCAAAAGATGAAGTCGAAGGATTGATGAAGCTTTTTGTTTTTAACTTCAAAAGATTGGTTGACCATGAAAAAATACATAAAAATGAAGTCAGGGTTAAAGTTGTTGGAAGGACTGAATTACTCCCGGATGAAGTAAAAGAAGCTATTAAAGAAGCTGAAGAAGCAACCAAACATTATAATAAAAGATTTTTCAATTTAGCTATAGGGTATGATGGAAGACTGGAAATTATTGACACTATTAAAAAAATCATTAATGATGTTGAAGACGGTAAAATCACCGCAGATGATGTTGATGAAGAATTAGTAAGTAAAAACCTATATACTGAAGGAATAGATGATCCGAATCTCATCATTAGAACCAGCGGTGAAGAACGTTTAAGCGGATTTTTATTATGGCAATCTTCATACTCAGAACTATACTTCTGTGAAACTTTATGGCCTGAACTAAGAAAAGTTGACTTCTTAAGAGCCATCAGATCATATCAAGCAAGAGAAAGAAGATTTGGAGTATAATACCATGATAGATACTCATTGCCATATTGATTTTGAAGAATACGGCAAAGACCGTGACGAAGTCATTTCAAGAGCAAAAGATAAATTAGATGCAGTAATCGTTTCAGGCATAGGTTATGAAAGCAATAAAGGCGTTATGAATTTATGTGACGAATATAAAAATTTTATTTATCCTTCTTTTGGTTATCATCCAGTTTCATCACAAAATTGCAGTGAAGAAGAATTAAAACTATCTCACACACACCTAATTGAAAACATTAATAATATCGTTGCAATAGGCGAAGTTGGAATGGATTATTTTTATGTGAAAGACAAGGCATTACGTGAAAAACAAAAAGAAATATTTTTAAGTTTTATTGAAATAGCCAATGAATATAAAGTTCCATTACTAATGCATGTGCGTGATTGTGAGAAAAAAGCCTTAAACATTGTCTTAGAATATGATGACATCCCATATGTAATATTTCATTGCTTTAGCGGGAGTTCAAAAACAGCTAGAAGAATAATGGAAAAAGATAATTATTTCATGAGCTTTTCTACAATGTTATGCTACTCAAAACAACACCAGGACCTGATTAAAAACATCTCCCTAGACCATATTTTAACTGAAACAGATAGCCCCTACTTAGCTATGACCAAAGAAGAGAGAAATGAACCTGTCAATGTAGTTAATGCTGTTAAAAAAATATCTGAAATTCAAAATGAAGATATGGAAACTGTTGACAGAATAACCACCAACAATGCCCGTAAGATTTTTAAAATCTAATAATGATAAGTGAAATTTAGATTAATTAATATTTCACCATTATCCTTAACTGCTTCTATAACTAACTCAAATTTGTTTAAATCTTTTTTTATTAAATTAATTTTTTCATAATCTAAAATAGAATCATTCAAATATAATGTAAATTGATTATCTGCAAATTTGACTTCTTTTCGAGAGAACAATTTAAATGCATATGCAAATAATTCAATTCTAAATTTTAAATCCTCCTTATCCCCATTTACATTTTCTATAAAGTCTATTAAGTCTTTTTGTAAGATTTTACCTTCATCGCCAGTATCTACTTTAAGGGATTCCATTTCTTTTAATTCATTCATCAAATTGACTTTTGCTTCATCAGAATACATTGTTAATCATTCCACCGGAAGTAAATCTTTTTCTTTAAAAACTTCTTTTGCCGCCATTACCCCATTAATAGCTTTAGGAAAACCTGCATAAGCAGTCATCTGCATTATGATTTCAACGATTTCACGAGGAGTATTGCCAACTGCCAAAGCAGCATTGATATGGTCTTTAAGCTGAGGAATGGTTCCAAGAGTAGTTAATGCGGCAACAGTACACAATTCACGGGTTTTTAAATCAACTTCTTTTCTTGTATATATTTCAGAATATGGAAACTCAACTATAAAACGTCCTAAATCAGGAGCAATATCTTCAAGCTCTTTGAATATATCTTCAATTGTATTTTCATTTGTTATTTTTAATATACTCATACCTTTTTCAAATCTATCTTCCATTTTAACACCTATTTAATAATTATGCTCTAAATCCACTTAACATTTGCTGTTGTAAACATATAATTATTTGAAAATACTGGATTAAAAAGTTTATTTGTTGATTTTGTTGACTCGAATGTTAGTGCAATTGACTTTCTTAAATTATAATTAATCCTATCACCAATTGAATCTAATTCTTTTTTATCCAAGTCTTTTGAACAATGTGCATAAACTTTAAACTGAATTTTTTCTTTATCAAACTTCGAATCATGACCCATATACGTATAGCTAACGTTTATTATTTCAACTGAAGATGGAATTAACAGCTCATAATTTTCTTTTGAATAATCGTTATAAGTATCGGAAGGATAAATTGCACTTGATGAGTATAAACTTCCTTCATTAACTCCATTTCTTGCAGCCGCCATGGCCATGGCCAATTCATTTTGTGATGCAATAAATGAAATTGAAATTATTAAAATCACAATTAAAGATCCTATTAACAATAAATACTCGGCACTTGTTTGTCCTTTATTTTCCAGTTTCATTTTATCAATATTTTTCCTTCATGTGTTTTTTCAATAAGATAAATATGACCAGGATACATTTTATATGTTGAATAAGGTTCAATAAAAGGAATCATCATTTCTCCTTTTTTATTATCATATTCTATTATCAATTTATTCTTTTCTACAGTCAATACATAATTTTTATCTGTAATGGGCAACTTTAGATATTTTGAGTAAAATTCACCATTTGAATCAACTTGACTGATTGTATTTGCCACATTATCTAAAATCAATCTATGATTGAACTCAGATTCAATATTTAAACTTGAACTCATTGTATTTTGTGAATAAATAAGTAAACCAGTAGCTATGATTAATATTATAAATAGTGAAAATAAAAATTCTACCGAAATAAAACCTTGATTGTCCATAATTTTAAATTACCTTTAAAATTAATAAATTTAACTTATTTTTAAAAGCAATATTGCATTTAATTAATAATAATGCATCAGATAATAAATATATATTAGATAGAATAAAATTATATTTATGATTGGTAAAGTTATTTTTATTGGTGCCGGACCTGGTGACCCGGATTTAATAACCGTTAAGGGAAGAAAAGTTATTGAAAAAGCAGATGTAATTATTTATGCTGGTTCTCTAGTTAACAAAGAAGTTTTATCCCCAAGTAAAAAAGAATGTGAAATACACAATAGTGCTTATTTAAACCTTGAAGAAACAATTGACATCATGGCTAAAGCAATTAATGAAAATAAACTTGTTGCACGTGTTCATACTGGAGATCCTGCAATTTATGGTGCAATCGGTGAGCAGATTCGTGAATTGAAAAAACTTAATATTGAATATGAAATAATTCCGGGAGTCAGCTCATTATTTGGAACAGCAAGTGTTTTAGAAGCAGAGTTAACAATACCTGAAGTTTCACAAAGTGTTATTATTACTCGTCCTGCTGGAAGAACACCTAAAAAAGAACTTGAAAGTATTAAAAGCTTTTCCAAACATAACGCTACCATGTGCATCTTTTTGGGGATTTCTATGATTGATAAAGTTGTTGATGAACTACTTGAAGGTTACAGTGAAGATACTCCAGTAGCTGTAGTTAAAAAAGCAACCTGGCCAGACCAAGAAATAATAAGAGGAAGCTTAAAGGATATTGCAAGTAAAGTAAAAGAAGCCAATATAACAAAAACTGCAATGATTGTAGTGGGAGATGTCTTAGAACCAGGAGACTTTACACCATCCAAGTTATATGACGCTAACTTTAAACATGAATATAGATAAAATATTCCCTAAATTTAGGGAAATTTAAATTATTTTTTAAAAAATTTTTTAATCGACAAAAACAGCAGTTCAACATTTTTTTTTAGAGTATTTTTACATAACACCTATTTATTAAATACTATAAGTTTACATATAGTATTATATGAAAGATTTATTTGATTTTTGTAAATTTGGAGATTTGAATCTTAATAGTCGTATTGTAAGAACAGGTTTATGGGAATCCGAAAGGGAAAAATCAGGGAATTTAACGCCAGAAATCTATAATCGTTATGAAAATATAGCGGCAAGCGGTGTTGGATTAATAATAACCGAATTAATCTCCCTTTATCCAAGAGATGCTTTTTCAAAATACTCCCAAACAATTCATTTTAGACAGTTTGTTCGTGAAATGAAAGATTTAACCGAGTTGGTTCATGTTTATGATGTTCCGATTTTTGCACAGCTCGGATTTGTACAATTTAACAAGCATGCCGAGCAAAATATGCCTATTGAAGACATAACCATTGAAGATATAAGGAAAATACAAACCGATTTTATAATAGCTTGCCAAAAAATTGATTATGCTGGATTTGATGGTGTTCAAATAGCTTTGGGAAATTATTTTTTCTTAACAAGATTTATTAGTCCATATTTTAATAAAAGAGAAGATAAATACGGTGGAAATACATTTAATCGATTAAGAATTGTTTTAGAAATGATTAAAGTAATAAAGAAAACAACAAAATTGCATATTAACTGCAGATTAAATGCATTTGATATTCAGGCAGGCGGAATGACAATAGACGATACTATTGAAATAGCAAAATTACTTGAAAAACACGGTGTTGACAGCCTTCAAATTACAAGACCAAGATCTCCACAACATTTTTCAAAAGAAAACATAGACAGAACTTCACCAGATATTCATGCAAGAGAAATAAAACAGATAAATCCATTAATTGATGAATGTGAAAAAATTATAGAAAATGTAAATATACCTGTTATCTTAGGTGGTGGAGTAACAAGTCAAAAACAAATAAATGATATTTTAAATAACACTAAAATCGAATTCATTTCAATGCAAAGGCCTTTTGTAGCCGATCCAAGCTTTTTAGTTGAATGGCAAGCGGAAAATGATGGCGAAAGTAAATGTAAGAAATGTAATAATTGCTATTGGAAAAAAACAAGCACTTGTTTTATAAATAGACCGCCCACATGGGATGTATCAGATTAATTATTGGTATTTACTTTTAATATCATTAATTAATTTTAATTTATTAAAAGCAACATCCATAGGAGCTCTTCTAAGGCCACAATCAGGGTCAAGTAAAATATCATCCACACCTACGATATTTACACCTTTTTCAATTAATTCTTGTGTCGTTTCAAAAGAATCAACTTCATTTTTAGCAGAATCAATACATCCAAAACCAATTTTTTTGCCTTTAAACAAATCAATATTATTTTCTAAAATACCCAAATTTACATTATTGCCTGCAAATTCAAAATCCAATATTTCTACATTAAACTTGGCAATGTCTTTATATGCACCTTCAAGAGTACCGCAAACATGCATAGCCAATGGAATATTTAAACCATCATGCAATATATCAATAGCTTCACGGGCAACCTTCATGTTTACCATGCCTGTTGATAAAAATGGTTCATCCACTTGAATATAAACCGGTTTTACCTTACTTTCAATAGCATCAACTTCTTTTTTTAGACTATGTGCCAAATCAATGATTGCATCATCCTTTTCCTTATAAAAAGCCGTGATTCTAGATGAATGAATAATAGTTGATGGACCTGTGATGATACCTTTAATTCCTTTGCCATCAGGAATATTTCCACCATAATACTCTTTAATCAACTTCTTAGCATGGAGCAAATCATTTACAGATATTTCACCTGTAGGATTTCTGATTTTAGAAACAATATAAGTATTTCCTTCTTCTATTTTAAATCCTGGAATATACTTTGAAAAACTAGACACCATATCTCCCCTTACTTGACCATCTGAAATTATATCAATGCCAGCATCAAGCTGAGAAAATACCGCATTTTTAATAGACTCTTTAAAAGGGTCATAAGCTCCAAAAGTTTTAAGAATTTTATCCTTAAAATTAGAAGGTTCCTTTAATTCAACAGGATAACTCCCAACAACTGTTGATTTCATTTTTTACTACCAGTATCTAATTTTTTGATTTTTTCAACTTCTTCAGCACCAATTGGCAATTCAATAACAGAAGTTCCATGGCAAGGTTTTGTATATGGTAAAAAGACAGTTCCTTTTTTATTGTCAAATCCAATAGGAATAGGTGGAATTCCAATAACACGAACACCCAATACCTGATCACCAGGTTTAATATATACAATTTCTTCTGATTTAAAACGAATAATCATAGCACAGTCTTTAAAACCAGCTTTTGAAGCATGAATTTCATAATTATCAGATTGTTGAAGATATGTATCTAAACAGAAAGACATTTTATTCTAACTCCTTTAAAGCTTTATCAAAATTAATTTTAATTGGAGAAGGATTATGGAATGCTCTTACAGCACAGATTTTAGCTTCACTTCCACTTTCTTCAATCATTTCAACAAATTCACCAACTAAATCAATGTCTCTTTCAAATACTAATGCAATAGATTTTGTATTTAAAATTTGGTCAAATGTTACGAAAAATGCAGCAGCTGCATCTTTATGGACAAAACCAACTAATAAATCATAATCTCCCTCATTAACTTCACCTAAAGTTCTTTCTAAATCAACAATGTTGAGATTATAATAATCTTCAGGATCAGATACCCTAACTAATTTTGAAGCTGCAGGATTAGCAGCTATTGTAACATCATAACCTAACTTTGTTAATTTGCTAAATGCATAAACTGCCATAGGAGTTTGAGACGGAGTCTCCGGACAACCCAATAATATTAAAGCTTTCATATACTTCACCATTTAAGTTCTTGATTTTAATGTAACTGCATTTGCTAATATAAGACATCCTAAAAACATGAATGATAAAAGTGCAGTACCATTAATTGTCCTATTGAATATAAATAAACCAATTAATGATTGTGAACAAAATGCTGCTAAAGCACCAGTTAATAATACTTCTTTTCCTAAGTATTTTTTACTATTTTTCTCTCTTCTTTCTCTATAATTAGCCAATATTTTAAATCCAATAATAATAGTGCCCAATACAAATACAATTAAACCAATAAGACCTAAATAACCAAAGTCAAATCCATAACCCAAAATACCCGGAAGCATATAATCGACAGTATCCTTTTGATTAACTAATATACCGAAAAACATTGGGAAAGGAAGACCAAAGAATAAAACCAATTGCATTGGAAGAGTAATATAACCTTCAGCAAATGCTGTTCCTTCAGCACCCCAGTAAGATGCATTTCCATTATGTCCTATAAGTTGAATATTATTTAATACCATTTTTACACTAGAAGAAGAAAACTGTTCAATCCTACTTAGTCTTAACATTGGTGAAAAGATTGTCATTCCAGAAATTCTTGAAATTACCTCTAAACTAAAAAATCCGGCAACACCCAGAGCAATAAAGAGAAATATTCTTTTTAAAGTGAAAAGAGATTTTTCTCTGAATGATTTTGACAGAATAGTATAACCAATAAATAAACCTAAAAACCATAAAAATAAGAAAGATCTGTGCATTAATCCCCCAAATACAGTAATACCAACTATGAATAATAATACAAACCTTCTAAGCGGCCTAACATCAACTCCCGAGCTCTTCATAACTTTCAGCGATGCTAAAGCAGTAACTGCTCCAAGAAGTGCAATTGGACCAAATGGGTGAGTAAACTCCGCTTGACTAGATGATATAACAAGTAATGCTATATCCGCTCCAAAAAGAAGAGTGAAACCTCCTGCTAAGAATAAAGATAAAAAGGTTACTACACTTAAAGATAACGGAACTAAATTTAGAAAGAACACTAACAGTATAAATATCATTATCCCTACTTCTAATATTAGTTGTAAATGATTTTGAGCTATTAACATCATAATTTAATCACAATTTGAAATTTATTTAATAAATTTGAATGGACTGACCGGGATTTGAACCCGGGGCCTCCGCCATGCCAAGGCGACGATCTCCCATCTGAGCTACCAGCCCACATAAAATAATATATGAAAAATATTTTTTAAAATATCATATTATATTAATATATGATTTTTTAATTATAAAATACTTTTTGATTTAAGATTTTAAAAAAAAAGAAATTAATATCTAAAAAGTATATTAATTTAAAAAGCAAGTGGTTTTACTTGCTTATTTGTGTTAAATTATGTTAATTGTGATGTTTAATCACTATTTTTAATAAATTTGAATGGACTGACCGGGATTTGAACCCGGGGCCTCCGCCATGCCAAGGCGACGATCTCCCATCTGAGCTACCAGCCCACATAAAAATAATATATGAAAAATATTTTTTAAAATATCATATTAATACCAATATATGATTTTTTAATTATAAAATACTTTTTGATTTAAGATTTAAAAAAAAAAGAAATTAATATCTAAAAAGTATATTAATTTAAAAAGCAACAGGTTTTACTTGGTTATTTGTATTAAATTGTGCTAATTGTGATGCTAAATCACTATTTTGAATATTAGCACTATTTTTTGCCAAAAAGACAACAATATATTGCTGACCATTACTATCCACAAGTTCTACAACACCATGGGTTGAATGGTCCATATCCGTAAAATTAGCTGTGTTGTCGGGATTTTTATCAATTTTCATATCATCATCATGTTTTATATAGTCCCTACCGTCATCTTGTATGAAATTGCCATAAGAATCACTGATTTTATCGTATGCATCGTCATTGACATTTTTAAAAATTACACAACCTGTATCTTTATTGTCATTTAAATTTAATGAGAAATAATCATTTCCCGCTTCATGTTTATATTTTTCATCGACTTTTAAATCATTTATACTGTTTGCAGCAAAAGCGCAACCAATAAAAAGCGTTGAAATAAACAACACGAAAATAATTTTTTTAATATCCATTTTATCACTTCAATTATTATAAAAAATAAATTAAATAAAAACTTTTAAAATATAAATAATAATATTGAATAACCATGCATATAAAGTTTATCGAATGTAAGTACATACTTGAGGGAATAATAAGCAAAATAACAATAAATAGGTAAAGATTTTTATATACTGAGCATATTCTCCATCAAATCATTCCATTCATATTATCTAGTCCTCATAAATCCTCTCTTAATAAATGATAATTCAAAACATCATATGTTTAATGTAAATAATTCAAATTAGACTATCAAAAATTATATAACTTTTCAATTTTATACTATTAATCACTTTATAATAATAAAAGATTATGTTATGGATAAGTAGTTGGGATTGTAATGATATTACATTCTTTTTCTTCGAATTTAGACAATAATTAAAGTAATATAAGGGGATTAATATGAAAAAAACCAAAATCATATGCAGTATAGGTCCAGCATCTGATTCTGTTGAAGTTATGGGACAGATGGTTGATAATGGTATGGATTGTGCACGCATTAATTTTAGTCATGCTACCCATAAAGACATATTGAAAACACTGGGTGTCATTAAGAAAGTACGTGAAGTATGCCAAGTTCCTATAGCAATAATGTATGATACTAAAGGACCTGAGTTTAGAACTTTGAAATTTAAAAATGGGTGTGTGGCTCTTAAAAAAGGAGATACAATTAACATGAGTAAAAGCTGTCAAGTTGGCAGTGAAAAAGAATTTGGTGTTAATCACAGCAATGCAATTGACTTTATAAAAGTAGGTGATAAAGTACTTATAGACAATGCTTTGCTTGAACTGGAAGTAGTTGATAAAAAAGACGATTTTGTTGTATTGAAAGCATTAGGCGATGGAAAAATCCAAGATAATAAAACAATTAATGTTCCGGGAGTCAATTTAAAATTGGATTTTATAAGTGAAGTGGATGAAAAAGACATTACTTTTGCAGCACAACATTCATGTGATTATTTGGCATTATCATTTGTAAATACAAAAGAAGATGTGATTGCAGCCCGCAAAATAATTAAAAAAGCAGGAGGAGATTCCTGCATTATCTCAAAAATTGAAAGCCTTACGGGTGTTAAAAATATAGATGATATAATTGATGTATCTGATGGTATTATGGTGGCTAGAGGAGATTTGGGAGTAGACGTTCCAATGGAAGAGTTGCCTCTGCTTCAAAAGAACATTATTAAAAAATGTCGTGAAAAAGGCAAATTTGCAATTGTTGCCACTGAAATGCTAGCTTCAATGTATGAAAATCCTAGACCTTCAAGAGCAGAAGTTTCAGATGTGGCTAATGCCATATTAAACGGAACTGACTGTGTTATGCTATCTGGAGAAACCACTATTGGAAAGTATCCTGTGCCTTCAGTTGCAATAATGAGCAAAATATGTAAATATGTAGAATCAACTATTGACTATAGAAAAGAGGTCGCATACAAGGGAGAAATCGGCATTAGCGATACGATTGCCAAATTGGTTGCAGATGCTGTTGAATACTCAGATATCAAACTAATCATTACACCAACCATGACAGGTTTTACAGCCAGTAAAATCAGTAATTTAAGACCAAACTCCATAATCTTAGCTTGCTGTCCCTCCAAACATATTGCGGAAAGAATTATTTTAAACTTTGGTGTTAAACCTGTGATAACAGACATTTATAAAAATACAGATGAAATGATTGAAAATTCTCGAAAAATAGCTGAAAAAGAATTCGATCTAAAAAAAGGAGATTTAATAGCAATTACTGGAGGATTTCCAATAGGTGAGTTTAAAAGAACCAATTATTTAAGAATTATAGAAATATAGAAATCTGTATAGGTTAAAATATATCATACAATGTGCTTTTCCATCCGAACTAAATTCCTCCAGAACAATACTCTCACAAAAAAATTAAATCAGTGACAATTGGAGTAAAAAGAAACTATTTACCATTTTTACCTAAATCATACAGGTTATCGATAATAATCTGGAACAAATCATCTGTTTTTATATCTATTTTCTCATGAGGATTCTTTAAAAATTCCAATGCTTTGGTAATTACCTGATTTACATTATTTGACCTATACATCAATCCATTATTAATATAATATTGATCAACAGATAAAGTTTCTCCAGGATAACATGAAATAACGGGAGTTTGTAAAATAGCAGCTTCCCTGTTCATTGTTCCTCCTGCACCTATAACTAAATCACACTTTTTAATTAAACTTGAAGTATCAACTGGAGGATGCAATATTGTAACATGGTCAATACCTTCGAAAATATCCGCTTGTTCTTTAAATCTTGGCAATATTAATATGTTTGCATGATCTTTTAAATCATCCACAATTGGAGATAAAACAGATTTAGTACAATCAGCATCCAAGTATGATGCAAGAGATGGTTCTGGTCTCATTAATATGGTTTTTGGATGTTCAAGTTTTAGGTTTAAATCTTTAAAAACATCATCATTATAATTAAAGCTTTTAAAATGCATCAATTCAGAAGTACCATTATATGGAATAATAGTATTTGGATCAGCACCAAACTTCATTAATTTCCACATATCAATTATATTTGGAGTGATAATTCTATCACATAAAGGTAATGTTAATTTATTAGCTGCGAGGGCATGTTCATTATCAAGAACATATAAACTTGGAATTCCTAATCCGAATGCAACCCTAGGAAGTTCAATAGAATGCTTGCTAAGGGCGGCATCAACCCTTTCATTTGATATAATGTCGACCAAATCATAAGTTCTTGAAGTACTTTCTTTTAATTTATCATATAAACTTACACCATGCTTTCCAACAGAAATGAAATCTATATCATATACTTCCATTAATTTATGAATATCCCCAAATTGTCTTGCAGTAACTATTAAATCTTCCCCTTCATCTTCAAGATATTTAATTACATCCTTGAAGAATCTCACATGAGGAGCATTAGAAATATCAATCCAAATTTTCAAAAAACCACCATAATCATTTACTCATAGCATCTTCAATACATTTGATGATTTCATCTAATCCGGTTCCATCCTTTAAACTGGATTTAATAACTTTAATATTAGGATTTAATTTTAATGCATCATTAACCATCTTATCAGCATCTGCACCAACGGCATCTGCCAAGTCAACTTTATTAATGACAACTGCATCTGAAGTTTGGAAAATGATTGGATGTTTTTCAACTGTGTCATCCCCTTCAGTAACACTTACAACAACCATTCTGAAATGTGAACCTAATTCAAAATCAACTGGACAAATCAAATTACCTACATTTTCAATGATAAGCATATCTAAATCGTCTAATGGTAAATCCGCAATACCATGACCTACCAAATGAGCATCAAGATGACATTCTTTTCCTGTGTTTAAACCTACAACAGGCACATTGTGTTTTTCTATTCTTCCAGCGTCAAATTTAGAGATTACATCTCCTGCTAAAACACCTATTTTATAATCAGTATTCTCTATAATTTCTTCTACCAATGTTGTTTTACCAGAGCCTATTGCTCCAACAAAATCAATACAGAATATTCCTTTATCATCTAAATTTTTTTGGTTTTTTTCTGCTAATTTTTTATTAGCATCCATAATATTTTTTGCTACTTCAACATCAGCTACTTGATGCATATTATCACCATAATCTATTTAATCATCATCAGGTTTTTCAATAACTATATTTTTAACAACAATGTCTTTTCCGTTTAATATTTCAATTGAATAACTATCACAATCAGGACATTGTATCATTGGGGCATAATGATCTTTTTCATCAACAATTGCATTTCCATGGAAATTACAATCATGACATTCAATTTCTACAGGAATTTCCTCAAAGACTATTTTTGCATCTTCCAATATTGTATTTTCAACCAGAACACCCAATATAAATTCCAATTGTTCTGGATTAACCATAGCCAATCTTCCAAGCTCGATTGTAACTTCATTGACTTCAGTTGCATTATTGCTTTCTGCAGTTTCAACAACCGCATTAATTATTCCTTGAGCCATTGATAATTCATGCATTTATTTCACCCAATATCAAAAATATGATTATTAATACTATACTTTATAACTTGAATATTAATAAATTTTATCAAAAGAAATTGTTGCAATTAACAACATATAAATAGATTATAAAATATAATATTATTAATTAATTGAGGGAGTAATAATATGTCTTTTAAAGAAAAATTTGGTTTTGGATGCATGAGGCTTCCATTAACAGATAAAGAAGACCAAACAAGTATTAATCAAGAATTATTTAATGAAATGGTTGATATTTATATGAAAAAAGGATTTAACTATTTTGATACTTCATATGCATATCATAACGGAGAATCCGAAATTGCAATTAGAAAAGCAGTTGTTGAGCGATATCCAAGGCAATCTTTTAAAATATGTGATAAAATGCCAACATGGGCATTGACATCTGAAGAAGATAATGACAAATTTGTTGGTGAAATGCTTGAAAGATTAGGAATAGATTACTTTGACGTATTTTTTGTACATAATATCAATATTCCGTGGTACAAATTAGCTGAAAATGCAAAAACATTCGAATATGTTAAAAAAATGAAAGAAAATGGAATAGCTAAAAAGATTGGTTTTAGTTTCCATGATAACTCCAAACTCTTGAAAGAAGTTTTAGATAAATATGGGGATTTTTTAGATATAGTGCAGCTAGAATTAAACTATCTTGACTGGGAAGATCCTGTAATTGAAGCACGAAAATGCTATGATTTATGTGTAGAATATGGTCTTGATGTTTATGTAATGGAACCTTTAAAAGGCGGAGTAATTGTAAATCCTCCAAAAGAAATTGAAAATGATTTTAAAGAATTTAATCCAGATAAATCAATAGCCAGTTTTGCATTAAGATTTTGTGCATCCTTAGAACATGTTAAAATTGTTTTAAGTGGAATGAGCAATATGAATAATCTACTTGATAACTGCAATACATTTGAAAACTTCGAAAAGCTAACTAGTAAAGAATATGACTTTTTAGAAAAAATGGCTGATAAATTAAACTCTAAATTAGCTGTACAATGTAGTGAATGTGGTTATTGTATTGATGCATGTCCTGAAATGATTCCAATACAGGAATATTTCACATTATACAATAAAAGTAAAAGCCAGCCGGAATCAAATATTTACAGAAATTACTTTGACAAATTAGCTGATGAAAAAATACCTGCAGACAAATGTACATCCTGCGAAACATGCCTAGATTACTGCACTCAACAAATTAATATACCTAAAGCGTTAAAAAAAGTATGTAAACACTTTGAAGATGGTTTTAGTGCTTATTCTAGTGATTCCTAAAAATTAATCCCATCACCAATTGAATTTTTTTAGACATTATTAAGATAATTCTTTAATCAACTCACGAACCAAAGAGTTATTTTTATCCAGTTTAGATGCTTTACGGGCATATTCCACTGCTTTTGGAAATACTCCCCCTCTTCTGTAAACAAAACCCATTAATGCAGTTGCTTCTACATGAGTATCATCAATAGCCAATAATTCTTCAAGTAGTTCACGTGCAGTATCCAAGTCTCCTTGATTAAATAAGTCATAAGCTTCTTCATATAATGTATCTACATCATCAAAGGATTTGCCTGTATCCAATTGTTGAAAATTTTCTTCTTTTTTATCAACACTTTCATGACTAAATTCAATTTTAGCGGGAGTGAATTGCAGTTTTTGCAATAATGCAGCTGCATTTGTGTTGGATGGAGATATTTTTAGTGCTTTTCTTGCATAATAAGTTGCAACATCTTCTATTCCTTGCTCATATAAAACATGCGCCATTAAAAGATTTGCATTCAAATTATTAGCATCATCATTTAATATTTCATGAAGTAAATCCTTTGCCTGTGAATATAAATGTTGTGTGTAGAAATCCAAGGCCTGAGCATATAAATCCTCATCATGACTAACGATTTCTTCAGTTACAATTTCAGAATTATTTTTTTGAGCTTCATCAAGCATATACTGTAAAATATATTCCGTTGCTTTTTTATGAAGAGGTTTATTATCATTTCCGCATTTTGGTGAGTAAATACATGACGGACAACCATTCCTGCATTTACAATTTTTTATTAAATCCAATGTTGATTCCAATAGCTCTATAAATACATCAACTGCCTTTTCACAGATTCCAATTCCGCCTTCATATCCATCATAAATAAATATTGTTGCTTTTTCTGTGTCTTTGTGATAGGCTGTTGACATCCCCCCGATATCAAAGCGGTCACACATTACCTGAAGTGGAAACAGGCCAATTAATGCATGTTCTGCTCCATGAAGGCCACCTTCAAATACTTCATCATCATCAGGATATGATTTTTTTAACTCTTCTTTTACACTTTCAGGTATTGTAAACCATAATCCTTTTGTTTTGAATTTAAGTGGAGGCAAATCCAGAGGATACATTCCAAGTACTCTTGAATGCTGCATTTTCTTATATTTATAGTAATCTTTTTTTACGTTTAGCTCTCCAAAATGAATTGTGAAATCACCATATTTTCTCTTAAATTCTTTTGATACCACATTTACTTCAGTATCGTTTAATACCATCGTATGATAATCCACATTTTTTTTAGAAACATTAACATAACCTGATTTCAAATTAATATTATCAACAGTATATGTTTCTCCTTTATTAATTAGAATTGCACCTTCGTGTGCTTCGCGATATACTTGTGAACGCTCCATTGTCTCTAACAATCTTCCATTATTCATTATTTTAAATTCTTCTGAAGATATTTGGTCTAGTGAATGGTCAAATGCAGGATTATCATCATATTTATAAGTATAGTTTCCAATTCTTGATAAGTATAAATCATCTTTTTCAACCATTTCATCCAAAACAGCATCAGATATATTAAAGTAAGTTAATGCTTCCCCTTTTTTTAATGGCAGTTCATTAGCTGCACATAACAAATGTGCTTCCTGCAATATTGGGTTGGATAAATCTATAATAGCTTTTTCTTGTGGTTTTGAGAAAAATGCCTTTGGATTATTCATGTAATATTGGTCCAGTTGATTTTCAAATGCAAGTAGAATTGCAAGTGACTTTTGATTGCTTCTGCCTGCCCTTCCGCTTTGTTGCCAGGTTGACATCATTGTTCCTGGAAAACCGGATATTATAACTGCATCAAGCGAACCAATATCTATGCCTAGCTCCAATGCGTTTGTACAGGTAACACCTAAATATTTACGTGTTTTTAACCCTTCTTCAATTTCACGTCTCTCTTCCGGTCTGTAACCTGCACGATATGCGGCAATACGAGAATTATCCAATTTACCATCTGTTAATTTAGCATCCTTTTTTGACCACATTGCAATTAATTCAGTGATTTTACGTGAAACAGTGAAACATAATGTCTGAATGTTTTTAAGCATCAGATAACGGAAAATATCAGCAGTCACTACATGAATGGATGGTGCAGATGATTCAGCCGAATTTCTATAATTTTTAAAAGGATTGAATAAAATAAAATCTTTTTCTCCACTCGGAGATGTATCATTGTCTATTAATGTAAATTCCTCACCAGTCAATTTGTTTGCTAGCTCCAACGGGTTTGCAAGTGTTGCCGATGACAATATAAATTTTGGATTTGATCCATAGAAATTAGCTATTCTTTTTAATCTTCGGATTAAAAAAGCCACATTTGAACCAAAAACACCCCTATAGTAGTGGGCTTCGTCTATTACAATATATTTTAAATTACGATAAAATCTCTCCCATTGATGGTGCCAGGACAGGATTAAATGTAACTGATAAGGATTTGTTAAGATAACTCTGGATTTTTGACGGATATTATACCTTTGGGATTTTGGGGTGTCCCCATCATAAGTTCTTGGTTTAATGTCAATATCCAAATCCTTTTCTAAATCTTTTAAAACATTTAACTGATCATTTGACAAAGCCTTTGCAGGATAAATATAAAGGGCAGTCGCCTTTTCATCCTCAATTAAAGAATCCATTATCGGTAAATTAAACGCTAAAGTTTTACCTGAAGCAGTTGTTGTTGTTAAAATTACATTTTCATCTCTTTTAATAGCTTCATAAGTATCGGCTTGATGATTATATAATTTAATTTCTTTTACGTCAAGATAATCAACGATTTTATCATTTAAATTAGGTATTTTTTTGAAACTGGCTTTTTTAGCAGGAATAGTTTCAACATGAGCAATGTGGTCTCTAAACCTAACATCTTTTTTAAATGCATCAATCGGAGAATCTAACATAATAATCATTAAAAATAGTTATATAGTAATAATATTGATTAAATGTAATATTTAAAATTATTGTGAATATATTTTACGTCGAATAAGAAGAGACAATTACTTGTCTCCCCTCTTCTAAGAACCGTACGTGTCCCTTTTAGGACATACGGCTCAAGCATACTTATAAGAACTA
>CACXWH010000021.1 GCA_902771225.1 uncultured Methanobrevibacter sp.
GAATACATTATAACCTCAAGTTATAATGGAGCAAACATCGCAAACAAAATTACTATCTCTCCATAGGGGTTAAATCTTTTAACCTCTACTTTTTTTTTTTATCAATGCTCTTTTGTAGTTATTCTTTTTTTCATTTTAATTTTTGCTAGCTGATTTATGAATCTTTCATCATAGTTTCTGGCCACATCTTCGTATTTATTCCATATTCCAATGGCTGTTTCAGGTATGACTTCTCTTTTATCCTCTGAAAATTTGGTGTAAGTATGCATCATTTCTTTTGAATCCGAAATTAGGACCTTTACAAATGGAATATCTGCCTTTTGAATGTTAATGTCTGCATCTTTAAAGATTTTTATGATATTCACTTTCTCATTGTTTATATAACATGTTGGTGAAGCTAAGATATTCACTTTTAAATTTCCATTACTTTTAAAGGCATTTATTAATGATTCCGCTTCATTTTCAAATAGAAATCCTATTCTCATGTTAAGTGAAGTTTTTGATCTTTTTATGATTTCCACTTCCTGGCTGATGATTTTTTCAACGCCATATATTCTCCATATCGGCGCCTGTACCTGACTCATTCCGTTTTCATAGACATTTGTTAATCGGGTTATTCCATCATCTATCTTTGAGTTTATTTTTTCTTTTTCCCTTGTTAGGACTTCAACCGGAGATTTCACATTATAAGTCAATGGCCTTCCGTCTTCTATTTCAATATACTCTTTTTCATTCAGCTTCTTCAACACATCATATATTTTGCTTCGAGGAATGCCTGATTTTTCAGACACTTCAACAGCCGTGGCCTGAATTAATGAAGTGAGTGTTACATATGCTTGAGCTTCATACATTGTCAGACCAATTCCTTTTAATAAGTATACATCATCATTCATATTTAATTATATTTTCTTCATTTTATTTATATTTACTACTTTTCACCCTTAACTAGTTACAAAATCTTTAAATACTTTTCAAATTAAACTATTTGTAACGAATAAATTCGAGGTAATTAAAATGGCAGATGGATTAGATATGTTTTGTTATCAATGTTCCCAGACCGCTAAAGGTACTGGTTGTACAGTAAGTGGAGTTTGTGGAAAAAAACCAACAGTAGCAAGGTTACAGGATAATTTAATTTTTACAATGAAAGGAATCAGTGCATACAACTATAATGCAAATGTTTTAGGTAAGAAAAATCCTGAAATAGATGAATTTTTAACCAAAGGTCTATACACCACATTAACCAATGTTAACTTTGATGTGGAAGATTTGGTTGCTCTTGCACTGGAAGCAGGTAAAATAAGTGTGGACGTAATGAGATTACTTAAAGATGCACACATCGAAGCATACGGTGAACCAAAACCTGTTGAAGTCAGTGTTGGTGCTCAGGAAGGACCGGCCATTATTGTAACCGGTCACGACATGAAAGCATTGGAAGAATTATTAAAACAGGTTGAAGGAACAGACATTAAAGTTTATACTCACTCTGAAATGTTACCTGCTCACGGATACCCTGGATTAAACAAATATGAAAATTTGGCAGGACAATTAGGTGGGGCATGGCATGATCAAAGAACAATCTTTAAGAAATACAATGCAGCTATAGTTGGAACCAGTAACTGTGTCCTTCCGGCATTGGATGCATATAAAGAAAGAATGTTTACTATGGATGTAGCTAAATTGGAAGGAGTAAAAACTGTAGAGGATTATGACTTCTCTGAAGTAATTGAATGCGCTAAGTCATTAGGATCTCTTGAACCTGAAGAATTAACTACAATAACCACCGGCTGGAGTGCAGGGGCTATTGTTGAACATGCAGAAAAAATCAAAGAATTAGTATTGGATGGAAAAATCTCCAGATTCTTTGTTGTAGGAGGATGTGACAAAGCAGCCAAACACAATGATTATTACAGGGAATTTGTACAAAACTTACCTGAAGACACAGTTATATTAACGTTAGCCTGTGGTAAATACAAATTCAATGATTTGGATTTAGGAGACATTGAAGGAATACCAAGATTATTGGATGTCGGCCAATGTAATGATACAATTGTAGCAGTAGATGTGGCATTAGCTTTATGTGACTTGTTTGAAATGGAATTAAATGAATTACCATTAACAATCGTATTAAGTTGGATGGAACAAAAAGCAGCTGCAGTTTTATGGGCATTACTCTACCTTGGAAAAACTGATATGTGGATTGGACCTATTCTTCCTGCATGGTGTAATGAAGACATTATTAATGTCCTGGTTGAAAATTATAATTTAACTCCAATAACTGGTGATGCAATAGAAGATATTAAAACAATAATGGGATGATTTAAATGAGTGAAGATATCATGGCAAAGGCTTTAGATATCCAAAAATTAGTTGAATATCAGGATGATACTGTTGTAAGTCGTGAAGTTATTAAAAAAGACTTGGGAACAGTAACATTTTTTGCATTTGATCAGGGTCAAGGATTGTCTGAACATTCTGCTCCTTTTGATGCAATGGTTCAAATCATCGACGGTGAGGCCGAAATTACAATTTCAGGTGTTAAAAATACTGTCAAGGCAGGTGAAATTATTATCATGCCTGCCAATGAACCTCATGCACTTCAGGCAGTTAACAGTCCTTATAAAATGATTTTGACTATGATTAAATCTGAATGAATTATTACTTATAACTTATAAGTTATATGATTTATAAGTTATATTCATTTTTTTTTACTTATCTTATTTTTTATCATTAAAAGTATGTTCTGTTTTCTATTTTAATGGAATTAGTATTTTTATTATTTTCTTCTGATGTTTTATTTAATGTAATTTCGATAAATATCTTGGATTTATGGTTTTCAATTGAAATTAAATGTTTGTCTTTAAAAAATTCATATTTTTGGGATATATTAATTTTATTAAATTTTTCATAACTTGTCAATTCCCATTTCTTAATTGGAACTCTAAACAAATCATCACAATTAATTTCAAAAACAATTTCATTTTCAGATAAATAGTTTAGAGGATATGAAAATTTTAAAATTCCCAAATAATCAATCATTAGAATACTTTCTAATCTTTTATTGACAGTTCCTTTGAAAAATAGTTTATTGTCAATCAAATCCACATTTTCAATTATTAAATTAGTATCATCTTTTTCACGTTTAATTAATATTAAATTTTCTGCAAATCCTTTTTTAATGGTTATTTCATAATTTTCATAATCAAAGGCTTCACTAACTTCTGATTGCATAAAACTTTTTTTTATAATGTCATTATAATCACAGATGCTTATTATTTTATTTTCACCTATGCCAAGAAGGGGCACTGAGATATATAATTTATTTCCTTTAATATATTTTGAATCTAAAAGATATTCCTTTGAGTTTTTTAATAATGTAAAATTAACTGAATTGAAATTATCTTCCTGATTATAGGGCACAAAATTTTCAAATTCAATAACAATATTGTCATCTTCTAAAGATACATTTTTTGCTGTTGATTCTAATTTTTCTGAATATGAATCTCTGTTGAAGTGTAATTTTTCAATATATTTTTCATCAAAGTCTTCAGGTAATTTAGGGTTTCTTTTAAAATTATATGATAAAAATCTTAAAAGAGCATCCCAATCTTTATTATTGACCATCATATATAGAACTTGAAAATAAGAATTTAAGTTAGTGTAAATGTCTGATGGAACAATATTTGCCATATCGTATGCATTTTCCAATAATGATTCCTGGTGCTCTTTGGGATAGCTTTGGATAGCCACAATAAAAAAATATAAATTGATTGTTAATAATTTCTCATATTTTTTATATAATATGCTTTTGTCTGTAATATTTTCTTTTAAAAATTCATTAACCAGATACACCATTTCAAATAACTTATTTCCGAGATCTAAATCGTAAGTCTGTGTTGTTGAAGTTAAATCATTTCTATATCTCCAGAAATATAGATACTCTTTTAAAATACCAATTCGCTCTGCATTAAAATATATCTCAATCCATAATAGGTTATCTTCGTAAAGAATATTTTTATGGTGGTATGAAATATTTTTTGTATCTAATAATTCTTTTTTAACGATTTTATTACAGTTGGTCATATCCCAGCATAATTCTTTAAATTCGGAGAGGTTGGTGTTTTCAATATCTCCGTCAAATTCATCAAAAACATCCTGCTGGTTAGCTACCTTCCAGGTTTTTTCTTCATCAAATCTTAGATAATTGAATGTTACAACATCATAATTGCCTTTTTTGGCAAATGCATATAATTTTTCATATGCATCGTATTTTATTAAATCATCAGAATCCATAAAATGAATATATTCTCCTTTTACATGTGATAAAGCAAAATTTCTGGCAACACATTGTCCTTCATTCACTTTGTGAAATGCATAAATGTTATCATAATCTGATGCATATTTATCAACAATATGTCCGGAATTATCTGTAGAGCCGTCATCAACCAACAAAACTTCAGTATTTTCAAAGAATGTTTGGTTTGTAATGTTATTTAATGTTTCTTCAAGATAGTTTTCAACATTATATACCGGAATTATAACAGATATTTTTGGATTCATCATAAAATCTCCACTAAATTATTAAGCATTATATCATAAGTATATTTTTGTTTAGTAATTGATTATATGTTAATTTATAATATATATCTTATTTTTTCAAATTAAAAAATTATAGGATTAAATTGATTATTTTAATCTTTTTTCCACCAGATTAATATCCAGTCTGCTTTGTCTTTTTTGTTGTATAGTTTTCCGGTTTCTGGATTTTTCGTCAATATTTTTTTCAAGTATTCTTTTAATTTGTCTTTTTCTTCATCATTTAATAAATCAAGGCGGAATTTACCATTATCCATAGCTTCCTCTATAGTGTCATATTCCCTATATGCTTTAATGTCAAGTCTTTCAACATTGGCATATATCCCCATGTTAAATAAAATGTTAAAGAGATAATCATGTCCCGGAAAATGCTTATTTTCTTTTCCTATATATTCATTGAAATTTCCTTCTATTTTCCAGTTTTCAGGACCAAACAATGTGATGAATACATATTTATTGGCTATTTTATTGATTGTATCTAATGTCTCTTTAATAGGTATTATTCCATTAAGGGATCTTGACGCTAGAACAACATCGTGCGGGCCAACTTCTTCATAAGTAATGTCTTCCAATGGTTTTAATATGGTTTCAATATTATCAAAATCTTCTTTTTCTGCTCTTTGGTTTAGAAGTTCCAGCATTTTAGTTGATGAGTCAACACCAGTTACCTTTTTAACTTTTTTGGCCAGCGGAAGAGTGATGGAGCCTTCACCACAACCTAAATCCAGGACACTGTCATTTTCATCCAAAATCAATTTGGAGAACAGTAAATCGTGATAATCATCCTTTTTTGCTCTTTTGTGAAAACCTGCAGCTGCTTTATCCCAGTCTTTTCCTCTGTCTTCTTTTTGCTTTAATTCATAAGCCCAAAATTCATCCCATTTTAATTCATTTGGATTTTCAATACATTGTTTCATTTCTAACACCTTTTGTTTTACCATTTAAAACATTTTGATAATCTTCATAATTTTCTTTAAGTAAGCGGGGAATCTCCAGTTCATATGGGCAATTATCAACACAGGAATAACATTCAATACATTCTAATGTTTTATCCATTATTTCCTGATATTCTTCTGTTAAATAAGGCTCCGCCGGAAATCTTCTAATCCAAAGGGACATTCTCGCACACATGCTGATGTTAATATCTTCAGGACATGGCATACAGTATCCGCAGCCTCTGCAGAAATCTTCACCCAGCTCTTTTTTGTCCTTTTCAATAGCTTTTTTCAATTCATCATCTAGAATTGTGGTATTATCATATGATAAAAACTCATCAAGCTCTTCCAGTTTTTGAATTCCCCAAATCGGCAGTACATTATCAAATTGGTTTATATATGCATATGATGCTTTTGAATTTGAAATCAATCCTCCGCCCATTGCTTTCATGGCTAAAAATCCAACATCAAATTTTTTACATTTATTTACTAAATCTATTTCTTCCTGACCGCTTAAGTATGAAAATGGGTATTGGAGGGTTTCATATAATCCTGATTCAATTGCTTCGTGAGCCATTGTGATTTTATGGGTTGTTATGCCTATGTGTTTGATTAAACCTTGTTCTTTTGCTTCCAGCATTGCTTTATATAGGTCATCTTCACTTTTTGGACAAAATGAAATATTGTGAAATTGATACAAATCCAGATAATCAGTTTTCATGCTTTTAAGTGAGTTTTCCAGTTGGGCCCAAAAGTCTTCTACTTCTTCAGCCGCACCTTTGCTTGCAAGATAGATGTTTTCACGAACATCCTCGAAAGCTTTTCCTAATTTGGCTTCACTGTCGGTATAAAAATGTGCTGTATCATAAAAGTCTATTCCATTTTCATATGCATGGTGCAATATTTCAACCGAATCTTCCATATTTCTTCTTTGGATTGGTAAAGCTCCAAATCCATTTTTATTCACTTCTAAATTTGTTTTTCCAAGCCTCATTTTAATAACCTATCATTTTTAATATCAAATACATTATAAATATAATTATTAATAGACTAATTGATGTTTTGGCCGATAAAAATTTTGTCTTTTTAAATTCTTCATCCTTGACATTACCCATTTTCATGATTCTTTCCTTTTCAAAGGAGCATTTCTGATAAATCATTTCCAAATCTTTTGGAAGCCTTCCGTATTCGTTTAACATATTGATGGTTTTATTCAGATATTTGATGGCTTGCTGGTCATCATCCAGTTTAACGCAACAGAATGCCGCTTTGTAATTGAAGTTTGTAATCAGTTCCAAATCATCAACCTGCTTTTCGTAGCTTATGCAGTGATTATAGTTTTTTAATGCGGTTTTATATTCTCCAAGTTCATATAATGCATCCCCTTTGGAGTTAAATGCAAGTATTGTATCTTCGTTTTCAAGGGATTTGTCCAAATATTTCACTGCTTCGTTGTTTTTACCTGTCTTTTGAAGCATCTGGCCTTTATATAAATCGGATTTAGTGTCTCCGCCGTATTGATTTTCATAGTTATTCAGTTCAGTCATTGCTTCATCGTATCTTTTGGCTTTAATTAAAAGTTCAATTTTACCTATTTTAACTTCTTTTTTTGAAATTCTTGGTTTTTCGATATTTGAATATGACTTATAATTTCTTTCAGCTTTATTCATGTATTCAAGGGCTTCATCAATTTTATTTTTATTAAATCGGGATAACGCTTTATCACAAATTACATTAATTGATCGGGGTTGCTTTTCCAGGTATTTGTCAAAGTATTTTTCACCATAATCTCCGTTATCATGTGTTTCATCAAAATACTGATAATACATTCCTTTTTCTTCTAAAGCAAGTAAGTAATCTTCATTAATCAATAAATCTAATATGGCTAAATACTCTTCAATATCATCTTTGGCATGTCTTTTTTTAGCTAGTTTAAGTGCTTCTTTATAATTTTCCTCTTGAATATATAGTTTTGCTGTATTAATAGCATCACTCATTTTATCTACCCATAATTTTTTTATCTCTCTTTTTTTAATAACTACCTTCAATTTAAAATATGTTTAAAAAGCATTAAATATTTTTATATCTTAATTTAAATATATTAAATAAAGAGTTTTATGATTACTCTAATAACTTATTTTATTATAGAATTTAAAATTGTGATGATTAAATGAATGATTTAGAAGAAATTGTATATAAACATGCCTTATTAAATGCAGCTAAACATAAAGGAAGTGCAAATCCTGGTGCTGTAATAGGTTCTATCATGGCAAATGAGCCGGAACTTAGAAGTAGGGCAAAGGAAATAGGACCTCTTGCGGGTAAAATTGTAGCTCAGGTTAATAATTTATCCAAAGAAGAGCAAGCTAGTGAAATGGAAAAATATGATGTTGAAGTTAAAGAGAAAAAGAAAGTTAAAGAAGAAGGACTTCAGGAACTTCCAGGTTCTCATGAAAACATTGTATTGCGTTTCGCTCCAAATCCTAGTGGACCGCTGCATATCGGACACTCAAGAGCGGCAGTTCCAAATGCAGAATATGTAAAAAGGCATGATGGTAAATTAATCTTAAGGATAGAGGATACAGACCCGAAAAGAGTTTATGAAGACGCTTATGAGATGATTCCTGAGGATTTGAAATGGCTGGGAATCAATCCCGATGAAATAATTTATCAGTCAGATAGATTTGAAATTTATTATGATTATGCCCGCCAGTTAATTGAAAAAGGTGCAGCATATATGTGTACCTGTGACGGTGCAACATTCAAGGAATTGAAAGATAACTGCAAAGCCTGTCCGTGTAGGGATAATTCTGTAGAAGAAAACCTAAAGCTATGGGATAAATTTGATACAATGGATGCTGGAGAAGCAGTATTGAGAGTAAAAACTGATATTAATCATAAAAATCCGGCTATTCGTGACTGGGTTGCAATGCGACTTGTTGATGAAACCCATCCAAGATTAGGAAATAAATACAGAATATATCCTATGATGAACTTTTCTGTTGCCCTGGATGACCATTTAATGGGAATGACTCATGTTTTAAGGGGAAAAGACCATTTGGCTAACAGTGAAAAGCAAAAGTACTTATATGACCATATGGGCTGGGATTTGCCGGAATTTATTCACTATGGCAGATTGAAAATGGAAGATATTGCCTTAAGTACTTCAAAAGCACTTGAAGGTATAGAAAACGGAACTTATAGCGGATGGGATGACCCTAGACTTGGAACATTAAGGGCCGTTGCAAGACGTGGAATTGACCCAAGAACCATTTATAATCTAATCACTGAAATCGGTGTTAAAATGGCCGATTCAGCTATTAGCTGGAAAAAAATATATGGTTTAAATCGTAATCTATTGGAACCAATTGCTAATCGTTATTTCTTTGTAGAAGACCCGGAGTTAATTGAAATTAAAGATTACAATGATGGGGATGTTGTTATTGAAAGACCGCTTCATGCCGATCATTTGGATAGGGGTAATAGATTGCTTCCATTTAATGGCAGTGCTTATTTGGCCAAATCAGATATTGGTGATGGGATATTTAGACTAATGGATGCAGTAAATGTAGAAATTGACGGTGATGAAATAACTTATAATTCAACTTCATTTGAAGAAGCAAGGGATTTGAAAGCAAGAATCATTCAATGGGTTCCTGTTGATGAAAATGTAAAAGTCACTATTGTAATGGATGACGCATCACTTAAAAAGGGTCTTGGTGAAGCTAGTTTGTCTGATTTGAAAGTTGGAGACATTGTGCAATTTGAAAGAGTTGGTTTTGCACGTTTGGATGAAATTAAAGATGATGAATTGGTCTTTTATTATGCGCATAAATAAGGTGGGTTAATGACTTTATTTACTAATGGATTTGTTACACTGCAAAACCCCAAAGATTTCAATCCCATTGCAAATAAGGGGGATTTTGTTGAATTATCTTTAATCAATCCCAATATTCCAATGACTATAAAATTTTCAACAGCACCAACATTAGCCGGTCTTCCAGATATTAAAAATGCAATGGAGGATCAACTAAATTCAAATCCAAATATAAATGTTGAAACTTCAGATTTTATAGCTATTAATGATGACATTTACTATATGCTAATATCATCAATAAATACTGATAAAAATGAAATCAAACGAAATGAATTCATGTTTGTAAAAGATAATAATTTATATTCTTTTGAATTCGTATATCCTTATGCGGATGCAGAATTGGATGATTTTTACTTGAATATTATACGTTCTTTAAAAATTAAAAAGCCAAAATATATTGTATCTGGCGACGGTTATAAAATAAATGAAGAATAATCTTAATGGATTATTCTCTTTTCTATTTTTAAAAATAATAAGAATCTGTCAACTTAATGACAGAATTAATAGATTTTTTTGATATCTTTTGGTTTAATGGTAATGCTTTTTCTTCTGTATCTTACTTTAATATTATCCCCATTAATGGAGTATACTTTACTTGAATAGGACTCTCCTTCATGGTTAAAGATAATTTCATCACCTTTACGTAATACCTCTTCATTATTGTTGATGGTAATTTTAAGACTAGATTTTTCTGGTATTTCTTTAATTGGAGGAATACTTTCTTCTGTAGCTGCATTTGAAGTAGTTTCTTCTGACGTATTGGATTTAGCATTGTTAAATACTCTGCGTGTATTTTCTTGTCTTAACTGTTCATCTGGTTCTGGTTCTATATAATCAACATGGGTTTCATTAATAATTGGCTCATATTCATCATAATATTCGTTTGATTCTTCAGTATATGAATTCACGTTTCTAATGAATTCCTCATTCAAGTCATTTTCTTTTCCGGGTTCTTGGATTAATTTCTCACGAATATCTTTCACAATACCTGAATTTTTAATTGAATTAGTAAATTTAGCCAAGTCTTTCCTATAATCAAGATCACTTAATTCGCCATTTTCATCTTCAAATAAATTAGAGGAATCGATTGATGCACCAAATTCATAATCTTCATCAGCACCTGATAAAATACTTACACTGTCTTCTTCGATTTTATGGGGTGTTTTTAGGGATGGAGTTTTCATTTCTTCATTTTCAGGTGTTTCTTTTGAAATTTTTTCATCTTTGGCAGGTTTTGCAGTTTCGTTTTCTTCTTTTATAGGTAAAACTTTCTGAACTGTTGTTTCTTCTGTTTTTTCAGATTCTTTTTTAATAACAGCATCAGTTATTGATTTTGTTTCTGAAATTTCGGGAACTTCTTCTTTTTCAGTTTCATTTTCAGTAGTTGCAGTGTTTATAGCTTCATTAATATCTTTTTGAGATGCGGTAGATTTTGGAGATAAATCATCACTGCCTGATGATTTAATGGATTCAGCAATTTCATGCATTTTTTCAATGCTGCTTTTAATATCCGCAATATCTTTATTTTCTGTTTTTTCTTCTTCTTTATTTTCTGTTTTTTCCTTAGCTTCTTTATTTTTCTTAATGCTTTCTTTAATATCGCTGTTATCTTCAGTTTCTTTTTTTATTGTTTTAGATTCTTTTTCTCTTTCATCATCTTTCCTTTTGGATTCTTTTATCAACTCATCGATTGTAAATAAATCTTTAAGTTCATGTTTATTTTCAGTAGTTTTTTTGAATGTAACACTTGAAGGTTCTTTAGTATTTTGGCTCATAATATCTCTCTGATTATCAGTAATTGGTTCTTGGAACTTTTGAACAGTATCATCATAGTTAATTAAAACCTGATTTTGGGAAGAATAACTAATATTTCTATTAGGTATATTTTCTTCGTTTTTAGGAGCAATATATGGATTAAACTCTTTTTCTGGTTCTGTTCCTTCTTTTCGAAGATCAATATTAGGTTCTTCATCTTTTGAAAAAATATTTGAAATAGGGTTGCTCTGCTTTTTAATATCATCATTTTCAGACATAATATCGCTTAAAGGATTTGATACCATTTCTATATGATTTGTTTCTTCTTCTTTTTCTTTATAATATCTTTTTACCATAACAATGGATATTACACCGATTATTGCTATTACTACCCATACTATTATTAATGTTTCATTCATTTATAATACAACCTATTTCATTTATTATTTTATATTTATTTAAATTCTTTATTATATAGTTTTATATTTATAGGACTTTTGGAATGTTAAAACTCAGTTCTTATTTTTTTTAATTTATTCATTTTTCGCCATATTTATTTGAGCGAATATTCCTTTTAATTTTGTGAATTTCTTTTTATGTGCTTTGACATTCTATTGCTAATGTAATTTTCTGTCTGATTATTGGTGTTGTCTAATATGACTTTTTAAGAAAATATATCTAAGTTTATATTCTGGGAAAATTTTTCATTTAATTAATTGTAAAATGATTGGAAAAGTTTAAGCTTTTAATTTTAATAATTTAATGAATAGGGTTGCTTTATTATAATTTTGTTGTTTAAACAATGATTTTAATCTTTTTTGGTTAATAAACAAAAATTTTAAATATTATTTTTTAAACTATCCATTTTATATATTTTAAAAATTATAGTATTATTATACTAAATAAATAATTATTTTAGAGGTTTAATTATGGCAGTTAAAATTAATGAAAATTATCTTAAATTGAAAAGTAGTTATCTTTTTGTTGAAGTTGCAAGAAGAGAAGCTGAATTTATTAAAGCAAACCCTGATGCAAATATCATTAAAATGGGAATTGGTGATGTAACAAAACCATTAGTCCCTGCTGTTGTCGATGCATTTAAAGATGCAGTTGATGAAATGGGAAATGCGGATACATTTATGGGGTATGGTCCAGAACAAGGATATGACTTTTTAGCCGAAGCCATCATTGAAAATGACTACAAAAAATATGGAGTAGAATTGGACGTTAGTGAAATCTTCATAAGTGATGGTGCTAAATGTGACACCGGAAATATCCAGGAAATATTTGGTTTAGAAAATAAAATCGCCGTAACTGATCCGGTATATACAGTATATGTTGATACTAATGTCATGGCCGGAAGAACTGGTGAAATGGGTGATGATGGAATGTATGAAGGTTTAACTTACCTTAAATGTAATGCGGAAAATGGATTTGTACCGGAATTGCCATCTGAACCTGTAGATATTATTTATTTATGCTATCCTAATAACCCAACAGGCACTACATTAACAAAAGATCAATTAAAAGTATTCATTGATTATGCTAAAGAGAATAATGCAATAATATTATTCGATTCTGCTTATGAAGCATTTATAAATGATGATAATGTTCCTCACACCATTTATGAAATTGAAGGAGCACGTGAAGTGGCTATTGAGTTTAAAAGCTTTTCAAAAACTGCAGGATTCACTGGAACCCGCTGTGCATATACAGTTGTTCCTAAAGAATTAATGGCATATGATTCAAATAACAATGCTGTTGAAGTAAATCCATTATGGAATAGAAGACAAACCACAAAATTCAATGGAGTATCTTACCCAGTTCAAAAAGCCGCTGAAGCAACTTACTCAAAAGAGGGTAAAGCTCAAATTAGAGAAGTAATTGAATATTATATGAATAATGCAAAAGTAATTAGGGAATCTTTAACCGACATAGGTCTTGAAGTTTATGGTGGAGTCAGTTCCCCTTATATTTGGGTTAAAACTCCAAATAATATGGACTCCTGGGATTTCTTTGATATATTATTAAATGAAGCTAATGTTATTGGAACTCCAGGTTCCGGATTCGGACCAAGTGGTGAAGGTTATTTAAGACTCACAGCATTTAATACATTAGAAAATACTAAAGAAGCAATGGACAGAATTTCAAAATTGGAATTTTAGGTGATGAAACTTGAAAACAATCGAAGAACCTGTAGTCATTCGTGAAGGAGATTCATTTAAAGTTGTTTTATCAAAATATGGTGCTTTAGCTTTAGACAAACAGGAAAACCTGTCCGAGTTAATCGGTGATTCTGAAGGTGAATTGGACATAGATAATGCCACTTTAAGTTTTGGAGATATCAAATTACCTATACAAATCTTAGGGTTTTATCGTGACGATTTAAAACAATGGTCATGGGCATGGGATAGTGAAGAGATTTTTGGTCCAGATTTGATTAAAGCAGCTGCAGAAATGAAACAAGCAGGTATTGATGCTGGAATTCCTGAATTGTCATCTCCAGTTCTTCAAACGGATTTCAATGCATGCCACACATTAGCCATGGCAACTGTTGGAATTTTAGATTTGGATGCTTATTATGCTGTAAATGAAGACGGTTTAGATATTTTCGTATCAATAGAACCGGGCAATATTGCCAGTGTTGATAGTGTCGTAAAATTCAAAGACACGTTTTACACATTTCAAAAGAATTTCAATGTCCATGCAAGAATTGCATTTGAATCTTATACAAAGCTTAAAGGCTATGGCATAAAACATCATGATGACTTTGATGTTGCTTATTTAGGTGAAAGCCGCATTATTGTTGGTTTCACTGAAAGAGGAAATGTAAGAACTATTCAAATGTTGCTTGAAGAAGAGTGATTTTATGAATCAGGATTTAGTTGATGAAATAAATTATTTGATAGATTTATTAACTAAATCAGGATTTTTTTCAAAAGAAGAAATATTAGAAATATCGGAAGAACAATTCATAGAATATGACATTGATTTTTCAAAATTTAATATTTCATTAAATGAGTTTAATAATACAAATTTCTCTATTTTGGAGGAAACCTTTAAAAAACTAACAAGAAAATCAATCATTTGCGTTCATAATTGTGGATATGACTTCGAGGAAGGAGTTGAAGATATTTACGAGTTATATTTCCATTTAGTTAATAATAATTATTCTGCTGAAGGCTTTTGTTTTTACACCTTTGAGGATTTGGAACAGGCCATTGAAGAAGATATTTTAAAAATAACCTTTGGAGATTTTCAAAAAGATGAAAATAAATCTTTAGAAATTGGAAATATTGTTTATCAATATTTATTGGATGCAGATTTTGATGTTAATTGGGATAAGACAGTCAACAGCCCTATTGAAATTATTAACTTTAAGTGGGATAAGAAATTCGATGAGAATATGGAATATGAATTGGAAGGAGCTTATGAATTATTTGTAGGTGAAAATAATGAAAAATAAATCTTTAAGATTAATTGAAGATGTTGTAGGCAATTTTGCTAAATTAGCTTCTATTGAAATTTCTGATGATTCTATTTATTTGGAGTTCATTGATGTTGAGTTAGGTAATCCGAAAAATGACCATGATTTATCCATGTCTATGAGATTTGCTAAAAAGCCATTCATTACAATTTTTTATGATAATATTTGGGATATTGATTTTGTTTCTAATTTTGATTATAACAATCATTTTCTCCAAGAAGATATGATTTTAGAAGTTAGAAAAATTAAATTTTTAGATTTTGAATATTTGAATACATTCTTTTATAATTATTCAAAACAGAAAGATTTCACAATGGATAAGGAATTTGATATTCACAATATCCGTTCAGATTTCTTCTGTTTAATCGAATTCAATGATATTGCTATTGTTATCGGTGGAGACGAAATGGACTTTTTTACTCCAAATGAAAGAATAGACGATGATATACTAAAAGAATTATCCAATCAGTGGATGATGTATTATTTAACATATCATCAAAAAAGAAATATTATAAAAGATCCGATGTGTGAACATCATCCTTTAAACAGATAGATTTTCAACTATCTTCTTATTTTTCTGATGTAGTAATCGAATCTATTTTTGATTAAAGCTATTTGAAACAAAATTTAAAAGATTTCTGATTCCAGATATAAATCCATTGTAATTATTATTATGGATATTTGACATATCATCTTCCACACGATCATCAACCTCTTTTAAAAACGTCTCATTGTTGTAATCGTGAGAAGTAAAGTAATGAACCTGTATGGAATAATTCGTATCCTCTTTAGGGAAAACATAATTGACTCCGACATGGTCGAAAGTAACATTTGTATTTCTTGAAGGATTTGAGAAATATTCTTTAGATACTGGAACGCCACTCATTGTTTTGTTTTCAGTTTTCAATACTTTAAAACCACCATTTTCCATAGATGCATAGCGATCATTCGAAATTGATGTAATATGGTCTTCCGGCCAATCATCCCAAAAGTCCATATAAACATATTTATTGGTTATTGCATGAGGCGTTTTTGAGTGATTAGTTAGATTCAGTTCATCTGTTGTATTCCATGCTTCAGGAACTACAGCAACGCTATGGCCAAAATCAATTGTTTTATCAGTATTAACGCTTAAAAAACTATTAATTCCATTAATATTGGTCGCGACAATTATGATGAAAATTACTATCAGGAGCCAATAAAACATATCTCTTCTCCTCATCTGACTTTTCCTCCTTTATGTTCAGTTTTGGCCCATTTACGTTCTTTTCTAGTCATCATAGTATACATTGTCATGAAAAACAATGGAATCAAATGGAAGCAGTAAATGTAATATTTTATGATATCTTTAATAAAATCAATAAATTTCGGATTGTCTCTAGATAATGCAAGCATAATGCCTGGGAAGAATGCGATTGCAGATAAAATACCCACAACCAATGGAGCTTCCATTCTTATAACAGTCACATTATGGAATAAAAACCATGATATGGCATTTAATAATGTTATGATAAAACCAAAGAATATGAGTAAATTAAAACTGTAAAAAGAAATATGTTCGATAATACCAAATTTTTTAGGTATTGACACTTTTGCTTTTAGAATTTGAGGCATGTAAATGAATAATGTTTCAAAGTTACCAATAGCCCATCTTACTCTTTGTCTAAAGAATGGTTTCCATTCTGTTATTGCCTCCTGATAAACTGCAGCCTCACCGCAATAACGTATTTTTCCACCTAAAAGCATTATTTTTACAGCTAAATTCAAATCTTCAGTTACAGCAAATCCGTCCCATTTGCCGCTGTCAATAATGGATTGTTTTCTAACAAATTGTCCATTTCCACCCAAAAAGCCAGTATTTCCTAAATTATCTTTTGCTCTTAGGGTATTTCCAAAACTTGCGAATTCAACATGTTGCATACGAGCTAAATAATTTTCATCCTTATTATACATTTTAACTCTTGATTGAACGCCATCAATTTCAGGATCTGCAACATATGCAGTTACTTTAGTTAAATAATCTTTGTGTATTGTTGTATCAGCATCAAAAACACCAATTATCTCTCCTCTGGATAATGTTAAAGCATCATTTAAAACAAATCCTTTTCCTTTTCCAGATATTGGGGGCATCCTTGTTACAATTTTTAATTGAGGCAAATCTTTTTTAATTCCAGCTAATATTTCGCCGGTTCTATCTGTTGAACCGTCATTAATAACGATAACCTCGAATTGTGGAATTCCATCAACATAATAGTCTGATTCGCAAACGCTTCTAACAGTAGTTTCAATGGTTGATTCTTCGTTATGTGCAGGGATAAAGACACTTACAAATGGCTTTTCATAATCATAGCTAACCTCATCCGGCTTTTTAATACTAGCTATTCCATTAATAAGCATTGCTGCTGTAGGTATAAGTAAAAGCCATTGAAGCCAAGTAGCGTTTCTTGATAAGATTGCAATTATGATTAATGATACACATAAAACTAAAAGAAAACTTGAATCTGATTTTTCAATTAGTAATTCAGTATTCTTTTCACTGATTCTGTCTTTAGCTTCAATAATTTTTTGTGTATTTAATTCGTGTTTTCTAATAGCTACTGCCATTGCACGCTGCAATTCATCTTTATCAATATCTTTAATTAAATATCCATAAGGAGATATTTCCATTACTTCATCTATTACTTCATCAAAGCGATCACCGATAATAACTACATCAGGGATGTTTAATTTTTCTAAATCCTGGGTTAACTTAATTAAATCTACATTTTCAATTTCTGTGTCAAGCAAGACAAGATTCGGTGATAAGTTTATAAGATTATTTTTAATGGTTTGTTTGGTATCAGCTGATCCTATAAAATTATAATCATAATCTTCAATGTAGTCTTTCAACTGATTAACTAATTCTTTATCTGAACTTATTACTAGAATATTTGGATGGGATTGTGCAATTGAAATAGCACTATCCAACTTTTTTGAACTCATATTATATCATTGTTTATTCGCTGAATCCTTGGGCATCATTTATTTTTTGTGTTTCTATTTGTGCCCTTTTGATGGTTATTTTCAATGTTTTATCTAATTTTGAGATGTCGTATGGTTTTGAAATGAATCCGTATGATCCTTTAACATTTGATTTTTCGAAAGTATCGGTATCGGTGTTTGCAGTTAAATAAACGATAGGTATTCTTAATTCGGATATTACTTCAGCAGCTTCAATACCTTCCATATCACCTTTTAATTTTATATCCATTAAAACCACATCAGGAATTGTTTCAGCAGCAGTATCAATTGCATCTTGTCCTGTATCGACAGTATCTATAACTTCGTATCCTAATTCTTCTAAACTATATTTTAAATCAAGTGCAGTAATTGCTTCATCTTCAACAATTAATATTCTTTCATTCATTTTATCCCTTCCAATCTCTATAATATTGTAATTTTGTTACTAATTATATTTAATAATTTGTTATTTTGACTTTGAAATCGTATGTTCCATAGTTAATGGGAATAATAATCTAAATGCAGTACCTTCATCAACATCCAAATATTTAATTTCTCCGTCTAATTGTTTGGTTAAGTTTTTAATAATCTCACAGCCAAGGCTATGTTTCATATCATTTTTAGTTTTGTCCATACCCACTCCATTGTCTTTAATTATTAATTCTCCGGTATTTTCATCAATTTTTCTGAATGTTTTTGTTATTGTTTTGTTCGGCCAGTCCTGTGGGAATGCATGTTTTATTGAATTCATTGTTAATTCATCAACAACCAAAAGTAGTGGTGTTATTATCTCAATGGATAATGTAATACTATCATCTACTGTTGATTTAAATTCAATTCCATCTCTCAATCCAATTAAATTTTTAAGTTTACTATCCTGGTCATCGATATACTCTTTAAGATTAATGTTTTTAAAATCACTTGTATTATATGTTTTTTCGTGTAATAAAGCAAGTGAAGATAGTCTGGATTGCATATGGTCGATAATTATGTTGGGTTGGTTTTTATATGCTCTTTTTTCTAAGTTTAAGAAACTGTTTAGTATTTGTAAGTTGTTTTTAACTCTATGATGCACTTCTTTAATCAGGACTTTCTGATGTTCATTTGCTTCTTGAAGTTCTTGTTGTTTTTTGTAGTCTTCAGTAACATCAGTTAAAAAACCGATACTATGTTCTTCTTTACCGAATTCAAATGTTTCAATATAAATTTCACATATTTTTTGATTATTTGGATTTCCCTTAACATTATATGTAAATGTTTCTTCAAGTTCAGATATTTCTTTTCTTAAAAGTTTTTTAAAGGATTCTACAGTTTCCTGCTCTACAATATTTTCTAAGATTGCTCTTTGATTAGAATATGTGTCTTTATCTTCTTCTACAATATCATAAAAGCCTTCGCTGTATTCATATTGCTTTTGGTTTAGAGGATCAATTAACAATGCTAATTTTTTGTATTTTTTAAATCCATTAAGCAAAAAGTCAATTGGTCTTGTTATACTTTTATCTGAACTTTTTGTAATATCTTTAATTAAGGCATATCTGCTTATTAATTCTCCATTTTCATCAAATTTTGAATAAAAATTCAAATCAAGATATTTTATAATGCCGTCTGGTGTTTTAATTCTAATAACAGTTTCATAGTTAGCTACACCGCTATCTAATTTGTTCTGTATTTTATCAATTAATGGGCGGTCTTCCGGTATTACTAACTCGAAAATGATATTGTAATATTCATCGTTTTCTTCTCTTGAACGATTGATGATATTGTAAACTCCTTGAGTCCATGAATATTTGTCGTTGATTTTATAATAACTTCCGGTTTGTGAGAAATATTCGATTAATGAAGATTTATTTTCATCGTAAATTTCATATCCATCCAAGTCTTCATCTTTTCTTTCTATTGTGTATTTTAAGTCTGATATCAGGACAATTTTTTCCATATCATAAAGTACTTTAACATTTGCAAGTCTTGCAAGTTTGTCATTCTGATAATATAGGAAACGCAGTTTTTTTGTTTCATGTGTTTTATAAACTTCATATAATGTATCTTTCAGGATTTTACTGTATCCTGGTGAGCATTTACTTAATAATCTTCCCTCAACATCATCTCTTGTAATATTTCCACGCTCTAAAGCACTCATTCCTAACATATGGATTACAAAATCCTTTCCTCCATCATATGGAATAAATACATCCATATCGCAGGGTAAGTTTTTTAATATTTTTCTAAATGGTATGTCTGGAGTTTTATATATTGGTTCAACGTATTTGAATAATTCTCTTTCGGTAATATTTTCAATCCTGATTTCTGTTGTATCTTCCAGTTTTATATATCTTCTTTCAATATTCATGCTTTTACACCTCCTCATTTACATTTTCAAACGGGTCTTCAAATCTGGTTGGGAAAACTATTCTAAATTCTGTTCCAACTTCACTGTCCACAATTTCTATTGTTCCATCTAATTGTTTTGTTAGACTTTTTACAATTTCCCATCCTAGATTATGATTTATAAGTTGTTCTGGACTTTCAAGACCAACACCATTATCTTTTAAGATGAATTCACATGTATTTTCATCAATAAAATCAATTTTTTTATAAATTGTTTTATTTTCCATATCGGGATTGGGAAATGCATGTTTTATTGCATTCATTGTCAATTCATCAACAATTAATAATAATGGGGTAATTATTTCGATGGATAAATGAATATTTTCATCAATTTCCGATTCAAAGTGAATATTTTTTGCACTGAATAATCCTTGAAGAGTCTCATCCTGATCTTTTAAATAATCCTTTAAATTAATATTTAAAAAATCACTTGTATTATAGGTTTTTTCATGTAAAAGTGCGAGTGAAGATAGACGAGCTTGCATATTGTCTAGAATTTTTTGAGGATTATCTGCATATGCACGTCGCTCTAAGTTAAGAAAACTATTCAATACTTGCAGGTTGTTTTTAACTCTATGGTGAACCTCTTTGATTAGAATATTTTTATTTGCATTGGATTCCATTAACTCCTGTTGTTTTTCCCTCATGACTGTAATATCAGTTAAAAATCCAATACTGTGTTCATTATTCCCATATTTGAATCTTTCAATAAATAATTCACATACTTTTAAGTTATTTTCATCACCATTAACCTTAAATGTTAATATTTCATTAAATTCATCTATTTCTCCTTTAACTAATTTTAAGAGATTTAGTCTAACATCATCTTCTATAATATTATCAATTATATCTATTGAATGAATATATTCCTCACTAGAAACTTCAATCATTTCATAAAAACCTTTACTGAACTCATATCTTCTACTTAATGGTTCTATAAGAAGAGATAATTTGGTATTCTGATTAAAACCATTTAACATAAAATCAACGGGTCGGGTCATATGTTTATGTGAATCAAGGCTTACATCTTTAAATAATCCATAATGACTTATTTCATCTCCATTTTCATCAAATTTAGAGTATAAATATGTGTCTAAATATTTAATATTACCGTCACGAGTTTTAATCCGGATAATATTTTCATAAGTATCCGTTTCGGGACTCATTGTGTTAAGTAACTCATGGACTAACGGTTTATCTTCAGGAATTACCAAATCAAAGATAATATTATAAAATGCATCATTAGACTCTCTTGTCCTATTAATAATATTATATATTCCCGGTGTCCAGGTATATTCATTTCTTGTTTTATAGTAGCTTCCGGTTTGTGAGAAATATTCGATTAAAGTAGATTTATTGGCATCATCTTCTATTTTTTTCTCTTCTAAACTTTTTTCATTTGATAACTCATCATTATAATCAGAAATAAGAAAAATATTACCTTCATCATAAATAATATGTATATTAGTTATGGTTTTAATTTTATTACTGACATAGTAATAAATTCGCATTTTTTTCGTTTTTTTGGTTTTTATTACTTCTTTAAATGGTTCTTTAAAAATTTCATAGAAGAACGGTGAACATTCACTCAGTTTACGACCTTCTACATCTTCTAATTTAATGTTTCCTCTTTGTAAAATATTCCAACCTAAACGGTTAACAATAAAATCTTTGTCATCTTCTATTGGGATGAACATATTAACATCCGATTGAACATATTTGATAATATTACAAAAAGGAATTTTTAACGGCTTTTGAAACTGAGGAACCAGTTCAAACAGGTTAATGTTACTAATGTTATATGCCCGAACTTCCTCAATTTTTTCCAATTCCCTATAGTGCCTTTCAATATGCATATAAATTACCTTGATTTTTGATTTATACTATTCATATTTATCTATATTATATTATTTAATAATTTGTTGGAAAAGCTTTTTAATAATTAAATACATAATAATATTGTTATGGAAATTTTTGAATTTTCACAATATTGTTATGGGAATTTTTGAATTTTCATCATGTTAATTTTATTATATGGGAGTTATTAAATGACTTGTAGTATTTTAGTAGGCGGAGCATGGGGTGATGAAGGTAAAGGAAAATGTATTACTTACCTTTGCAGTAATGATAAACCATCTGTTATCGCACGTGCAGGAGTAGGTCCTAATGCAGGCCATTCTGTTGAATTTAATGGTGAAAAATATGGTTTAAGATTAACTCCATCAGGTTTTGTACATACTGATGCTAAACTCATGATTGGGGCAGGAGTTTTAGTAAATCCTGATGTACTGTATAAAGAATTTGAAGATTTATCAAAATATAATGTAAAAGAAAGAATGTTGATTGATCCTAGATGTGCAATAATTACACAGGATCATTTGGATAGAGATGTGTCTTCTGAACATTTGGCTAAAAAAATAGGAAGTACAGGTTCCGGTTGCGGACCGGCAAATTCTGATAGGGTAATGAGAACTATTCAGCTTGCAAAAGATTTTCCTGAACTTGAAGAATACATTGCTGATGTTTCCATAGCTTGTAATGAAGCTATTGATAATGGTGAAGAGGTATTTATTGAAGGGTCACAGGGTTTTGCATTATCTCTTTACTATGGGAGTTATCCGTATGTAACTAGTAAAGATACCACAGCTTCCACTTTCGCTGCAGATGTCGGTGTCGGACCAACAAAAGTGGATGAAGTTATTAATGTATTTAAATCTTATATTTCCCGTGTTGGGGAAGGACCATTTCCAACTGAAATGACTCAAAAAGAAGCTGAAAGCAAAGGTTTAGAAGAGTATGGTGTTGTAACAGGACGCCGCAGAAGAATCGGTTACTTTGATATGGAACTTGCTAAGGAATCATGCAGAATTAACGGTGCAACTCAAATTGCATTAACCTGTGTTGACAGATTATATCCTGATTGTGCAAGAACACAGGATTATAATGTTTTGTCTGCTGAGACTAAGGCATTTATTGATGAGATTGAATCACAAACCAATGTTCCGGTAACTATTATTTCAACCGGTCCTGATTTAAAAGACACTATTGATTTAAGAAAAGAATTATTATAAATTCTTTTTATTTTTTTTGTTTTCGATAGATAACTTTTATATAATAAAACATTAATATAACAATTGTTAATATTCATTTAATGTGTGATAATTATGGAATTCATAAGACAAAGTGATGTAATTCAGTGGAAAAACGGAGAATATAAAACAATTAAGGAAAATAGTGTTGAAGATGAATACACGTATTTATTCATTGATTATTTACCTCCAAGAAAATTTTCTACTTATCCTAAAGATTTAGAGGACTTTGCAATAGGATATTGTTTGGGAGAAGGATTAATTAAAGATTTTTCAGACATAGAATCCATTAAATTGGATGGAAGCAATGTCCTGGTTACAACAAAATTGACCCACAATCCCGAAGAGGATTTTGAACAGGACAGTATTGTTCAGAAAAGAAAAGGGGACTGTGAACATGCATGTGTGTGCAGATTACTTGAATATCAGGGAGTTAACTCAGATAATGCTGGAGGAATCAGATTAGAATTAAAAACAATTGAACCCAATAACTCCAATTTAAAGATAGATGCAACACAAATTATAAAAGACATAAAACATTTAACTGATGAAGCTAAGATTTGGCAAAAAACTGCTGGAGTACATGTTGCACAGTTAAAGTATGGGGATGAAATTATTATCCGTGAAGATGTAAGTCGCCATGTTGCAGTTGATAAAGTCATTGGAGCTGCTTCAAAGGAAGGTTATGACCTTTCAAAATCATACATTTCATATAGTGGAAGAATGCCTGCAGACATGCTAATAAAAGTGATTAGGGTAGGAATTCCCATTATAATATCAAATGCCGCACCGGCGTCTTCAGGTATTGATGTAGCCAAGACAGGCAATATCACTGTGGTTGGTTTTGTAAAAGACAACAGGTTTACAGTATTCACGGCTCCTGAAAGAGTTAATTTAAAAAAATAAGATTTCAATCTTTAATTCTATAAAATACTGTAGATAACAATAAAACTATTATGATTATGCCGCTGTAGATTATCAATTCAAATGCTTTTGAATTCACGAATAACTCCACTATTCCAACTATCCAAATAATAAATATGAATGTTGGAAGGATGTATTTGATAATATTTTTCCATAAAGAACCTACTTTAATGGTTGATTGTCGGTTTATAATTGGAATGAGTTTTTCTGCCCCATAATACCATCCAAATATTATGCATTGAATTGCAACAAGTATTAAAATTCCGAATTTATTAACAAAACCGTCAATGATTCCAACAAGATAACTGCTAATTCCACAGGTTAAAAGAAGTGAACAGACACATCCTATAATGCATAATATAGTTACTAATTTTTTACGGGGAATATTAATTTTAGAAGAAATTGATCCGATTATAGGTTCAAAAAATGCAAATGCTGATGAAATTCCTGCAAATAAGATGGCTATGAAAAATAATGGTGCTAAGATATGGCCCATAAATCCCATCAAATCAAAAATTTTTGGAAATACCACAAATATCAATCCTGTACCTTCACTAACAATTTCCGCCAGAGGTGTTCCTGAAGTTGCGCTCATATAACCTAAAATTGAAAATACTCCAAATGCAGTAAATATTTCAAAACTGGAGTTTGATGCAACAACAATTAAAACATTATCTGATAATTTAGAATTATCTGATAAATAGCTTGCATAAGTAAGTGCCATTGCTTCACCCATTCCAAGTGAGAAAATAATCTGTGAAAAGGCAACAAGCCATATGTTAACATCTAAAAGAGCATTCCAATTAGGATTAAGCAGTGCATTAATTCCAATCATTGCACCGGGCAATGTCAATGCATAAATGACAATAATAATCATTATAACAAATACAGAAGGTATTAAAATCTTAGAGGCCACTCCAATACCTTGATTAATGGATTTATGTGAAATGAACCATAAGATAAACCATGTGATAATGACTCCAACACTTATGGGCAAAAGGAAATTCCATATGTTTGAAAGATTATCGCTTCCTCCAACATTGTGTACAAAATAAGCTGCAGGGTCACTTCCCCAATTGAATGTGAAACTATTAAATAAATAAAACATGTCCCAGCTTATAATTACCATATAATAAATCAGAACTATAGCTATTAAAAAAATCAATATCCATGCTATAAATTCAAATTTGGGGTTGATTCTTTTAAAAACCTCTGTAAAAGCACATTTAAAAGAAAATCCCATGCCGTATTCTAAAATTAGAAATGGAACTCCCATAATGGCTATCGCTACAAAATAGGGTATAAAAAATGATCCTCCTCCATTGGAATATACCACATAACTAAATCTCCAGATATTTCCGAGACCTATGGCACATCCAATCATTGCAAAAATAAAAGACCAAGTGGAATCCCATTGTTCATATTTTTCCATACATTAATATATGACATATAATCTATTTAAATATAATTTATTTTTTAATAGTGAAATCAATAATATTTTAATTTATATTGCATCAGATCCTCGCTCACCGGTTCTAATTCTAATTACCTCTTCCACATCAGAGACAAATATTTTCCCATCTCCAATGTCACCAGTTCTTGCATTTTCAATAATTATGTCAATAATGTCTTTCAGGTCTTTCTCATTTACTATTAATTCGATTCTTGTTTTTGGGATTAAATCAATACAATAACTGGATCCACGGTATGATTCTTTAATACCCATCTGCCTTCCTCTTCCCTTTACAGTAGAAACATTCATACCTTCCCATCCTGCTTTTAAAAGTGCTGTTTTAACATTTTCAAATTGTTCTTCACGTATCACGGCAATTATTCTTTTCATTTTACCACTAATTATTATATCTAACTTCTTAATATTAATAAATCTTTTTTTGAAATTGAATTTTTTTCTTTTTGGGGCTTAATTAATATATACTAGTAATTAAATAATTATTAAATATGTATTGCCCAAAATGTGGTGCTGAAATAACTCATTATTCGAAATATTGCAGGAAATGCGGTACAAAATTACCATACAACAAAGAATTTGAAAAAGATAACTCTGATTCTAGTTTGGATGATGAAAAATCATTAACTGCAAACAGGCAGATTATTTTTTTATCTGTTTTAGGCTTGATTGTTATTATAATACTATCTGCATTTGCTATGGGCACATTCAATCATCAAAATCCTTCAAACACTAATTCTTCCTTTGATGATTTTATAAATAATAATTTGGCTTCTTCATCAGAAGATAGTGAAGAAGTTGAATATTACTATCCCTCTACAGATTATGATGTGCCTAAAAACAATAATGATTCTAAATTACAGGATATTTCCAACAGTTTTTTTAATTATGATTTTTTCAACAAATCAATTTAAATTGTTCTTTTTTGGATTAGGCCTTTTTTATTAAAGCATTATATTATAAATTTATATTGTTTTTTTAAAAATGTCATATTATTTTTGTATCATTTTTGATATTCTATTCTACTTTTAGAAAATAGCATTTATTATTTGTTTCATATATATGGGGTAGTCAAAAAAACATATTTTCTGCATATGTTTTTCTCTGTTAATTTTTGTGGGTATTACAAAATTAAATGTTTTTTAGTAATTGGTAATATTGCTTGATATTGTTCATGATTTTTTTTAAATTATATTATTTATATAAGTTTTAATTAGATTTTTCTAAAATTGTTATATTTTTCTCATGTTAATTTGGTGCTTTAAATATTTTTACTTTAAAAAAATATGAGTTAATTATTGAATTAAATTTTTTTATAATATTTTATAATTATTTTTATATTATTGAATATGAAATTTTTAAAAAGATTATTTTTATATAATGTTTATATTATTTTTTTTATAAAATGATTATTTTTAGGTAGACAAAATGATGTTAAACTATATATATGAATAAGGGTAAAAATAAATGTCGATGTAGACTATCGATGAATGTCAAAAATAATTGTCAGATAGGGAGTAGATATATTATGAAAATTCGAAAGGAGATTATAATTACATTATGTTTAATTATTTGCATTATTCTTTCATTAAATGCTGTTTCAGCAGCAACTAATGATTTAAATAAGGTAAATGTCACAGATAATAGTAATTTATTGTCTCTCCCATCTAATAACAATAATAATGTTCTTGGATCTGGGGGACAATCATTTACTGAGTTAAATCAGACAATAAATGGTGGAACGCAATCAGTAATCGATTTGAAAAATAATTATACATTTACAGATAGAGATACCGATTTTGTAAATGGTATTCGTATTGATAGGCCAATAACTATTAACGGTAATGGTTTTACTATTGACGGAGCTAATAAAGCTAGAATATTTGATATTTATGCTCCAGTTACACTAAATAATATAGTCTTCATCAATGGTAATTCCAGTACTGGTGGTGCAATCGATGTAGAAAGTGCTGATGAATCCAGGATAGAATTATGTACCTTTATTAATAATAGTGCTAGTGATAGTGGTGGTGCTATTTATCTGAATCAATATGCGCAGGATACGGTTGTAACTGATTGTAAGTTTATAAACAATACTGCAGAAATTAATGGTGGTGCTATAGAGTGGCATAGTAGTTCTCAAAATGGACTTGTCATAAATTCTGAATTTACCAATAATATTGCTGGCAGATCTGGTGGTGCAATATATTGGAATGGTTATAATGGTACTGTTAGAAATTCCAAGTTTAATGGAAATAAGGCACTTGGTATAAATAATGATACTGACTCATATGGTAAGATTACATATGGTGGTGATGGTGGTGCTATTATATGGATAGGTGCATTAGGTGATGTTAAAAATTGTACTTTTAGAGATAATAATGCTTCCAAACGTGGTGGTGCTGTATTTCTAGAAGGTGGTACTAATATCGATTGTGATGATACTACTTTTGATAATTGTACTTTTATTAGTAATTATGCTGGTACTAATGGTGGTGCTGTTGATTGGCATGAAGGTGCTAGTAATGGTAATGTGCGTAATTGTGTATTTGAATTTAATGCCGCTAATGCAAATGGCGGTGCTATATACTGGAGAGGTCATAATGGTGAAGTAATTAATTCCAATTTTACTGGTAACACTGCTAAAGGTTTAAATCTGGGTACTTATAATAATACTGGTGATGGTGGTGCTATATTTTGGGCTGGTGTTAATGGTACTTTAATTAATGACAGATTCATAAGCAATAAGGCTGTAAAGAATGTTAATAATAATACTAGTGGTCGTGGTGGTGCAATGTATGCAGGTTCAAATGTTTATGGAAATAGAAATATTACTATTACTGGTTCATACTTTAAAGATAATAATGCAGGTACTAATGGTGGTGCTCTTGACTGGTATTATGGAGCACATGATGGTTTAGTGGATGATTGTACTTTTGTTCATAATATTGCTAATAGGTCTGGTGGTGCAATATTCTGGAATGGTTATAATGGTACTGTTAAAAATTCCAAGTTTGATGACAATTATGCTTTAGGTATTGCAAATGCCACTAACCCA
>CACXWH010000022.1 GCA_902771225.1 uncultured Methanobrevibacter sp.
GTAAATAAAAGTGAATATGTTTTATCTCCTAACTATGATAAAAATATTTTTATTAAAATTGGGCAAGATTTCACAGATTTGCTTGTTCAATGTGCAGATGGTGATTTCATACCTTTAGGAGATATTACGCGTCCATTACCACAAAAAGGAATTTGTGATTTAAGTTGTGGTGCTGGAGAGTCATACTTTGATTTAAATTCTCCATATGTGGATTATCGTAATTATGATGATGTGATGTATTATATCGAACATGGTGAATATCCAACTAATGATCAAATCGATGATGCAAGTCCAATCTATTCAGGCGAACCAGTATCTGGTGGAGATTATGCAGATGAATCAAATGATGTAAATTCTATTAATGAAGAATTGCCTCAGGAAAATGCTGCTGCAGAAAATCCACAGATTGAAATATGCCCAATTAATGTAGGATAAAAAATTCGTATTTTTTGGAAGTTATTAAGCTTCCATAATTTTCTTCTTTTATATAAATTAAACAATTTTTAAATACTTTTTCTTAAAACTTTTTAAATACCTTAGTCCAATATACTATAATGTACAATATAATTTTTCTAAAAAATATTAAACTGATATAGGTTTTAAAATGAAAATCACTCATAAACATATTGAAGATATTTTTGAATATGATGGAAGTCAAATCAACCCTTCATGGGCTTTCACAGAATTTGGCATTTACGGCTCTTCAATTATTACTTGGATTGGACCTGTAAACATCACGCCGGATAACTTAAAGGATTTTGCTGATGTTGGTTTAGAAATCAAATCAAATAATATGGTTAATTTCATTTGTGAATTCTTTGACCAGCAGCCAACAAATATGAGAATTGCTTATCTTCGTCAAAGACTTTTTGTAATGATTTTTAGAGAAATTTTAACTGAAAAAGGAGTTAAAACCACTCGCGAAGGTGATGACATTTTTGTTGACGGCAGAAAACTCAGTATTTCAATAGCCAGTATTTCCTTAAGTTCTGCAAAAATTCATTTTGCACTTAATCTGGAAGATAAGGGAACTCCTGGTGATGTTGAAACTATCGGTTTGTATGATATTGCTGATGGTAATGTCTTCAATGAAAATAATTTAAAAACTTTAATCTTTGATGTTGTTAATCGTTATATTGATGAACTTGAAACAATTGAAAAGGATATTAGTAAAACTAAGGTGTTATTATGAAAATATTGATTAATGGAGTACAATCCAATTTAAGATTTTCATCCGCTCATGTTATTCCCGGCCATGAATCATGTGGTTTTATCCATGGTCATTCATATTTTGTTGATGTGGAAATTGAAGGAGAAAGAGCAGGTGAATTCGAATTTGTCGTTGATTTTAAAGATATAAAAAAATATACTAAAGCTATTTGTGATGAACTTGATCACAGACTTTTAATTCCAGTATATAATGATTTAATTGAATTTAAAGATTTTGACAAAGAATCCAATTCAATTTTCGATTTGAAAAATGAAAAAACTGTTTTCTTTAAAATTGATGGTAAAGGTTATTCAATTCCATCTGTGGACTGTGTATTTCTACCGCTTCCTTATACTTCTGCTGAAGAGTTATCTGCATTCTTTGCAGAAACTTTAGCACGCAAATTATCAGAAACATACGATAATTTGGAATATATTTCAGTATGTGTTAATGAGGGCATTGGTCAGGGAGCTCAGTTTAAAAAGGTATTTGTGGAATAATCATGAAGGCTCCAATTATTGAAATATTCTCTTCTTTTCAAGGAGAAGGAGTTTTAATCGGTCAAAGGCAAATTTTTGTTCGTTTTGCAGGTTGTAATTTAAATTGCAACTATTGTGACACGAAAAATAGTATTTCCAAAAATCAGGGCATACTTATGACTCCTGCTGAAGTGGTGTCAAAAATCGAAAGTATTTTAACTCCTGACTGTCATATTATATCTTTTACTGGTGGTGAACCATCATTATATCCTGAGTTTATAAATGAAGTTTCCAAACTTACAAATCTTGATATAATGCTTGAGACAAATGGGGTATTACCAGAAAATATTGATTTAATTGAAAAATTAGATATTGTTTCACTCGATATTAAGCTAAAAGAGCAATTTAATGGCGATTATAAAGAAGATATTTTATTAAATGAAATTAAATCACTAAATTTATTAATAGAAAAATCTATAAATGTATATTGTAAAGTAGTTATTTTGCCAAGCTTAAAAATAGAATCATTTGAAGAGGTAATTAAAAAAATTGATAATGAGATAACTTATAAGAATGACGTTCAATTTATTATTCAACCTTCCAGTCCTTTAAATGAATGGGTAGGTCTTTCTAATTCTTTATTTGAATTTTCAGAGATTGTTGGTAGATATTTTGAAGTTTCCACCATTCCACAAATTCATAAAATTTTAAATATTGAGTAATGATTTTATTTGGCTATATAATTACAATTAAGAGGTGTATAAATGAAAGAAAAAACATCCATTAACTTAAGAAAATCAATGAATAGAGGCTCTGTTGAACAAGAAACTAAAATTCATGATAAACCGGGAGAAATTATGAAAATCGCATCTACTGATGTTATATCTATCCCTCCTAGTAAAAGTATCAAAGATACTGCTAAAGTAATGATGGAACACCAATTTAGAAGGTTACCAATTGCTGATCCGGGTTCCGGTAAAGTTTTGGGTATTGTAACAGTAATGGATATATTAGATTTCTTTGGTGGAGGAAATAAATTTAATATTATTGAGAAAAAATACCAAGATAACTTTTTAGCAGCTATCAATGAACCTGTCCGTGAAATCATGTCACGTGATGTTATCTGTTTATCTGATAAATCTTCAATTAATGATGTTGTCGATACAATGTTGACAAATCAAATAGGAGCTATTCCTCTTATTGATGCTAATGAAAAACTCACAGGTATTGTAACTGAAAGAGATATTGCATTATCCTTGGCTGGAGAAATTGATGATAGGACTGCACAGGACTACATGGCTACAAAAGTTTTCACAACCACTCCAGGTACTCCAATTGAAAGTGCATGTAAAATCATGGTTAGAAATGGTTTAAGAAGAATTCCTATCGTTGGTGGAGAAGCAGACATTTCTAAAGCAGCTAAAAAGTTATTAGGTATCGTAACTTCAACAGATCTTATTCGTTTCTTCAATGCAAAAGAATTCTTTGATAATTTAAATTCTAATGCTGCAAGTGAAGTATTGGAACAAACTAAAGTTTCTGAAATCATGGTTGCTGATGCAATTACTGTTGAACCAGAAGATACTATTGGTGAAATCTGTGAATTATTTAAAATCAGTAATATTGGTGGAGTACCTGTAATTAAAAATGATGTTGTAATAGGTATTATAACTGAAAGAGATATTTTAAGAGCACTTAAAAAATTATAATGGGGGCAGACCATGCAAATCAAAAATTTGATGTCCACAACATTAATTACTATAGATAAAGACCAAAGTCTTGCTGATGCTTTAAAATTACTTAGAAAAAATAAAATTTCACGCCTACCAGTTTTTAATAATAAAGAATTAGTGGGCATTATTTCTGAAAGGGACATTGCAAAAAAGTTAGGTTCCTCAAAATATGAAAGCATGCCTGCATCAAGGCTTCATGTTTCATCAGTAATGGTTAAAGACATTATTTCAGTTCCACAATCAATGCGTTTAGCTGAAGTAGCTAAAATCATGATTGAAAATGGAATTGGATCTGTACCTGTCATGGAAGAAGGTAAGATGGTAGGTATTGTTTCAAAAGCGGATTTTGTAACATTAGCTATTGATGGGGAATATGATAAAATATGTACTAAAGATATAATGACTAAAGGAATTATATCAATTTCACCATCAGAAAGATTAGTTCATGCAAGAAGGGTAAGTATAGATTCTAATGTCGGTAGACTTCCTGTTATTGATGATGAAGATTTGATTGGGATGATTACTTCTAAAGATTTAATGAGAGCTTTCATAGATTTTAGAAAAAAAGTTCCAGAAAAATATCAAAAATCTCAAATTAAAGAAGTATTGGTTGAGGATATCATGTCTACTAATCCTCTTGTTGTTGCAAAAGAAGATTCTATTTCTGATGTTGCAAAAATCATGATTGAAACAGGTTATAATGGTTTACCTGTTGTAGAAAATGATAAAGTTATTGGAATAATAACTCAAACTGATATTTTAAGATTAATTTCAAAATTAGAAGCATAGTGTAGTTATTTTTACCTATGCTTTTTCTAAACTTTTTTTAGTGATATTATGGAAGAAATGATTTCATTTCTAGGTCCAAAAGGAACATTTTCTCACGAAGCTGCATCTATGTTGGGGGATGATTTAGTTCCTTTTTGTACAATTCCTGCCGTTATGGAAAGTATTGTTTCAAATCAATGTGTTAAAGGAATTGTTCCAATTGAAAACTCAATTGAAGGTCCTGTTGGTATTACATTAGATTCTCTTGCTCATGAATTTGATTTAAATATTGTTGGTGAGATTATTATTTCTATCAGTCAGAATTTAATTGTAAATCCTGGAAGTAAAATCGATGATATAAAAGATATTTACTCACATCAACAAGCTATTTCTCAATGTCAGTCTTTCATACGTGAAAATGATATTCAACCACATTATGCTGTTAGCACGGCAAGTGCTGCTAAAAGTATTGTTGGAGATAAAAGCAAAGCAGCAATTGGGCATTCTAAAAGTGCAGAATTATATGGGTTAGAAATTCTTGAAGGTAATATTCAAGATATGGATAATAATGAAACTCGTTTTATTGTATTGTCAAAAGAGGATACTAATCCAACAGGCAATGACAAAACATCCATCATATTTTCAATTTACGAAGACCATCCGGGTTCTTTATATAAAATACTGGGAATATTTGAAAAATATAACATTAATTTAACTAAAATTGAATCAAGGCCTTCAAAACAGGGATTAGGTAAATATTTATTTTTTGTTGATTTTTATGGACATTATAAGGATGATGTGATTAAAAAAATTATTATGGATGTTGAAGATAATACTTATTTCTTTAAAGTTTTAGGTTCTTATCCCGAATTTAAGTAAACTATAAATTAATGTTTTTATATAATTAAATATAATTAGTAAATTTAGAGGAGGGTTAGTATGTCAAATGATAAAGAAAAACTTCTTCAAATTATGGCTAGTCTAGAGTCTGATTATGCTCATGGAAAGATATCTAAAGAAAAATATGTTTATTTTCGTTCTAAATATGAAGATAGGCTTAATGCTTTAGATGCTAGAGAAGCAACCAATAGAATCAGGTCTATGCAGGGAAAACCATCTGATTCTCCTAATAATAGGAAACCTATTAGAAATGAAAAAAAAGAAGATGAAGATTTAGTTCAAAAATATATTATCAATCCAAAAAAGGGAGATAAGCAAGTTGAACCAAAAGTTCCAATGGATTCTGGAACTTTTAAGCTTGTAGCAATATTGGTTTTAGCTATTGGTTTTACTGTTGGTGCCGGATTTGGAGTATTTAATTTTGATTTTGGAGCTTTTACTAATACTAATGCTTCAGCTATTGTCACGGATACTGCATTTCCAAATGTGGCTGATGTTCATGTGAATACTACTACATCTAATGTTTCTTCACATACTACTAATTATACGAGCAATGTACAACAGACACAATCTTCATATAATTATGTTACTCCTACTAGTTCGGATTCAGAAAACACTCCAGTCACGCCTGAAGGTGGTGGAGGAGGTTCTGGTAACAATACTGGATGATAGTATTTGATAATTTTATTAATGGTGAATTTATGAATAAACTTACTGCAATTGGTGTTGTAATACTTTTAATTGTTATTGTGGTATTTGGATATATTATTGTTAATGATGTTCAATTTAATCACAATAATTCTGGAAATACTAACACTAATGAATCTGTAAAAATGTTATCTATGTCAAAAGGAGGAGTTACTGTTTATTATCCATCAAATTGGGTTTTATCTCAGACTACTTCTAATAATTCTATTATTGCAATTTCTAAACAAAGTGGTGTTGACAATCGTGAAATTGGTCAAATTAATATTAATGTTGAGAAAAAGGAATTTTCTGGAGATTTCAATACCTTTGTCAATAAATCATATACTAATATTCATGCAGATAAGGCATTTAATTTAGTTTCCTCTGGTGAAGTTGCAATAAATGATGAAAAGGCTTTACAATACATTTATACTTCAAGTTCAAATAATGGTGTTGTAAAACAACATAAGGCGTTATGGTTTGAAAAAGGTAATCAGGCCTATGTTATAATGTATAGTGCACCTGTAGATAAGTACGAAGCAAACTTACCTGCTGCAGATTATATTATGAGCCATATTAAGTTTAACTAATTATTTTTTTTTTATTGAGGTGGTTATTATGATTATTTTATGTGTTACAGGTAGTGTTGCTGCTAGTCAATCTGTTAAATTAGCTAGAGAATTTAAAAGACAAGGAATGGAAGTAAAATGTTTTATGAGTGAAGCGGCTTGTGAGATAATTCATCCAAACTCAATGGAATTTGCAACAGGAAATGAGGTCGTCACTGAGTTAACTGGCAATATTGAGCATGTTAAATATTCTCAAGAGGATTTAATACTTGTTGCTCCGGCTACTGCAAATACTATAAGTAAATTTGCATATAAAATTGCAGATAATCCTATTTCTACATTATTAATTACTGCATATGGACATGATACTCCAATTTTATTTGTACCGTCAATGCATGATTCAATGTTCATGGCTATTGAAGAAAATATTGCTAAAATTAAATCTGAAGAATCTGCCTTTTTCATGCCTCCAGTTATGGATGAAGGAAAAGCAAAATTCCCTTCAAATGAGGATATTGTTCTAGAATCATTAAGATGTATTAGTTTATCTAAGAAGTGATTATTATTCGTGGAAAAAAAGTTTTAATAAGTCTTGGGGGAACTTTTGAACCTATAGATTCTGTAAGAGGTATTACAAATAAATCTTCGGGTAAGATAGGATTAGCTATCGCAAAACAAGCTTATATTTTAGGTGCTGAAGTTACTTTAATTGTTGCTAATGTTAGTGTTAGAATTCCACAGCTTTTTAATGTTATTCGTGTTGAAACATCAAAAGAAATGGCTAATGTTATTTTTGAAATTGTTGAGGATTATGATATTTTTATTTCATCAGCAGCGGTTTCTGATTTTGAAGTTGTTCAACGTAAAAATAAGAAAATCGATTCTAAATCTTCATTGTCTATTGATTTAAAACCTACTTTAAAGATTATTCGCCAAATTAAAAAAGTTAATCCTAATATTTTTTTAGTTGGATTTAAAGCAGAATTTAATATTACTCGTAAAGAACTTATTAATCGTGCTAAAAAACAAATTTTTGATGCTGGAACAGATATTGTAGTTGCAAATGATGTTTCTCAAGATGAATGTGGTTTTGGATCGGATAAGAATGAAGTTTTAATTATTGGTGATGATGTTTTAACTGTTCCTCTTGCAAGTAAGGACGAAATTGCAAAAACTTTAATGGATGTAATTTCTAAAAGTATTTCATGTATATGACCATTATTATTTTATTATTTTTTTATAATTCTACTTATAATATTTAATTTTGGATATAAAATTATTAATTTATTTCAAACAGGTGCTTATTTTATCATGTCAACATTTCATTAAATTGATAGCGATGTGTCTGCTATTTTCTTCTTTTAATTTTTCTAATTTTAAATTTTGATATATTTTTTTTGTTCTATAATGTTGATTTTAAAAACATTTATTTAATAGGGGGTAGTTTTACTAAATTTTTTAATCTAATATGTTGATATTAATATTGGATTTATCGGGTTTATTTTATGGGTAGAAATAAATTTTCAGTAATACTTTTTTGATAAAAAGAGATTATATTGACTTAAAAATTAAAATCAATTAAAAAGAGTTATTCAATAAAATAAGTTCAATCCTTTAGGTTTTAATTAAATGAAGTGATTAGTAGAGTGAATTTGCCTAAAGGATTATTTAGTGAACTTTTATTTTATTTGCATTAGCATATATAATATTTAATTTTATGATATAAAAAGCTATCGAAGTAATACTTTTTGGCGATTTTTGTAGTAATTATTTATATTTCCCTGAGCTATTTTTTAGCTGATTATCACTCAAAAATCAAGTGATATTTTTTAAAAATTTTTCTCTACTAGAAATGCTATATGGTCTTTTTCGTAAGGTTCCAGTTTTACTTTTTCAATAATTTTAAAACCTTTTTCTTTAATTTTTTTCTCTTCTTGCTTAAAAATCTTTTTTGGTTTTTGTATAACATCAATACTTCTAGCTTTAATCATTAAAATTCCTAAAGCATCATCATTTCCAAATAAATCCATATTTTTCATAAACAATTCTGACTGTGTAGGTTGGGCAACATCGCAGTATATAAAGTCAACTTTTTCGATAATATTCATATATTCTTTAGGTTTAGTGGCGTCCCCGATTATTGGATAAATATTAGGTCTCTGACGTGATAATCTAGTTAATTTTTTAGCGGTCACCGGAGAAAATTCAACCGCATAAATTTTTCCATTATATGCTATGTCTGAAATATGTGAAACAGTGGTACCTGTTGATGCACCGAGATATAGGACTTTAAAATCATTTTTAATATCTAATTTTTCTAATCCATTTAAAAATGCAGCAGATAATTTTGACCTTCTGGGATTCCATAATCTATATTCAACATCTTCTTTAATTAATTCTTCACCATAAACTTTAATTCCTGGCGTTAAATTACGTGTTGCCAATTCTCCTCCTTTTAAAAAAACATCCATTTTCATTTCCTCCTTCTTTTTTTACCTTTATTGCGCCTATTTTTTGATTTTTGTCTTTCTTCTTTTCTTTTTTTACTTGTTTTTGTTGGAAATGGATTATTTTTTTCTATTTCTTCGACTTTTAGGTTAAATTCATTAAATATTTCTGGATTAAAATCATTAGTAAAAACATCTTTTCTTGCAGCAAGTGATATTCTTCCCGCAAGTAATCTGGCAATTTTTCCACGATTCCACCATTTGGAACCACGAACTTGTGGATGTTGGAATATTAACCCATATTTTGGAGGGCGGTCTCCACTTTTTAAATGTCTAAATAATGCTTTTTCAGCACCCATTATTTGAACAGTACTTGAAGGATAACTGGCTAATCTTTTAAGTCCTCCTGCATGGGATATTAATTTAGCACCAAGTGATGATCCAACAAGCAACCTTAAATTTGGAGCAATAGATTCCATTTTAATATCAATGTAATTAATAATATTTTTTCTTGTTTGCTGGAGTTCATAAATTGATTTAGCATAATTATTCATAATTTCTAAATCTTCTGGATTGGTATCCTCTTCAATGTCCAACATATCTTCAGGAAAAGCGTCACTTTTGGCATTAACGATTTCCTCTTTGGTTTTATTTTCACAAATTAATTTAATATAAGTTTCATTATTTTTAATTAAATCCATTTCGGGGAAGTATAGGGCATACCATTCTCTTATCCTCTCTATTAATTTGGAAATGGATTCATCAATTTCATCAATGGAATTAATCGCTTGAATCAAATGCTTATCATCACCGGATTGAGCTTTCTTCATCCTATAAATTGCTAATTTTTGATATATTTCATTGTCAAAGTCCAAATCAAAATTGCTTCTTAAATAATTTCCTCCGGGATTGGGATTTTTAACTTTCACTTTATCGGATTTGTAATCGGATGAACGTTTATTTGATTCGATAAGAATTGTTTCATAATTTTTAGATAATTCATTAATCAATTCGCTTTCTTCAGTTGGAATTTCTTTATTATCTATTTCAATAAGTTTATCTAGTATTTCATCTTCTTTAAATAGTTTTTCTGCAATTAATTCATTGTTTTCATTAAATGCATAAAATCCTTTAACACAATAAGTTACATAACATTCCATATTTTAAAATTTTCTTTTTATTTTTAATATATTTTGGCTTTCAAAAAGTTTTAAATTATTTAAAATCAAATATTTCAATTAATGTCAAAACAAAGTTTTAGAGATTTAAAAGAAACAATAGAATTAAAAGACGGTGAAATAGAAGAGCTCACCATGGAACTTGAAACTAAAAAAGATGAAATTAATAAATTGAAATTATATTCCACTAAATTAAAATATGAGAAACAGAATTTGGAAGATAAGTTGGATAATGAGATTAACAATGAAAAAGCAAAAATGAAAGAATTGGATGACTTGGATAAAAAGATAAAAGAAAAACAGGAAATAATTGATGATAAACAAGACCAGGTTAAATATCTAAGGTCATTAATCGATGATTATAAGACACAAATTAAAGATAATACAGAAAACTTAGAAATACAGCTTAGAAAAATTTCTAAAACTTATGAAGGGTTGCTTGCTCAAAAGGATCAAATAATTGAAAATCAAAATGAACAGATTAATTTATTAATAAAAGAAAAGGAAGAAATGATGAAAACACATAAAACTTCAATCATTTCCTTAAAACGTCAAAATGATAATTACCGTCTATTGCTTGAAAAATATGAAAAGTAATTGAATTTAATTTTTTTTTAATTTCCACTAATTTTAAATTATTTGTAATATATAAATTAGTTTATAATAAAAATTTTTTGGTGGAAAATCATGTTGAAAACTGATGTTTGTGGAGTTCGTTTTAGAAATCCTTTAATGTTGGCTGCAGGAATTATGGGAAGCACTGCTTCTTCAATGAATTGGATTTTAAAATCCGGTGCAGCCGGGGTTATTAGTAAATCATTCTCTTTAAATCCCCATCCAGGATATAAAAATCCTACCACTGTAGGTGTTGATGGAGGAATTATTAATGCTATTGGATTATCTAATCCTGGTGTTGATAATTTTAAAGATGAGTTAAAACAGATTAATAGAGAAAATAATGTTGTCATTGCATCTATTTATGGTGCTACTCCTGATGAATTTAGCCGTTTGGTAGAACAGGTCAATCCTCTGGTTGATATGATTGAGTTAAATATTTCCTGTCCTCATGCTATGGAAGGTTATGGTGCTTCTATTGGTCAGGATTGTAATTTAAGCCATACAATTGTATCTGCTTCAAAAGATGCAAGTGAAGTTCCAGTAATTGCTAAATTAACTCCCAATGTTACTGATATTACAGAAATTGCAAAAACTTGTGAAGATGCAGGGGCTGATGCCTTAAGTTTAATCAATACATTGGGTCCAGGTATGAAAATTGATATTGATTTGGCCCGCCCGGTTTTATTCAATAAGTTTGGGGGGATGAGCGGCAAGGCAATTAAACCTATTGCAATTAGTAATGTTTATTCAGTTTATGAAGCTGTGGATGTTCCAATTATAGGTGTTGGAGGTATTTACACCTTTGAAGATGTTGTTGAATTTATTTTTGCAGGTGCAAGGGCAGTTCAAATCGGGACTGCTATTATGGATGAAGGTGTTGAAGTTTTCTCAAAAATCAATAAAGATTTGGAAGTATTCATGAAAGAAAAAGATTATTCATCTATTGATGAGATGGTTGGCCTAGCACATGGGGGTGACTAAAATGATTAGAGCACCTAAAGCTGTTGCGATTAAAGAAATTATTGATGAAACCCCTACAATCAAAACATTCAAATTTGATACAGATATTGAAGCTAATCCTGGTGAATTTCTAATGCTTTGGAATGTGACTGATGAAAAACCAATGTCCATTTCCAAGATAGGTGATGGTGAACTTTCCGTCAGTGTTAAAAATATTGGAGATTTTACCTCTAAACTTCATGAGCTTAAGGTTGGAGACATGATTGGTGTTAGAGGCAGTTATGGTAATGGATTTAAAACAGATTTTAAAGATAAAAAACTACTAGTTATTGGTGGTGGGGTTGGTATGGCTCCTGTAACTGCATTAACTCATGAATTAATTAAGAATAATGAAGTTGATGTTTTGGTTGCTGCAACTACTAAAGAGGAATTGTTATTTTTAGATGAATTGGAATGCCTTGATGTTAACCTCCATCCGTGTACTGATGACGGATCATATGGGTTTGAAGGTTTTGCTTCAAATTGTCTTAGCAGTTTACTTGAAGATTCAACTTATGATTATGCTTTTGTCTGCGGACCAGAGATAATGATGATAGGAATATTCAATATCCTTGAAGATGCTAATATTCCTGCAGATTATTCTCTTGAAAGATATATGAAATGTGCACTGGGGGTCTGCGGACAGTGTTGTGTAGATAATACTGGATGGAGAATATGTGTTGAAGGACCTGTTTTCAATAATGAACAAATAAAGTTAATTGAGGAATTTGGAAAATACAGGCGTGATGCCTCCGGTGTCAAGTATTAAACAGTGATTAATATGGAAAAAGACTTAAAAGAGTATATTACTCCACCTATTATGTTGATAGTGGTGTTATTGGCAATTTCATTAATGTTTATATTTCCTGTTTTAAACATGATAATACTGGGAGCAATTTTGGCCTATGGTATAAGGCCTATTGCTTTTAGAATACAATCAAAATTAAAATTCTCTTCTATTTCCATATTGCTTGCAATGATTATTGTATTAATACCTTTAATACTTCTGGTTGCATATATTTCATTTATAATATCTGGGTTCCTGGTTGGTTTCTTCAGTTCAAACCCTAATTTGGATATAGATAGTGTAATATCTCAATTATCAACATATATTCCACAAAATCCATTTTTAGATAAGAATAGTATTGTTCCAGCAATTCAAAGTGCAGGTAAATCTGTGTTGACTTATTTGGTTGGGAAACTTGGATCTTTTGCTAATATTACCTTGGATTTATTTATTTTAATATGTTCTGTTTATTACTTTGTAAAAGATGGAGATAATTGTTATAATTTTATAAAATCATTTGTTCCAAAAGAATATAATGATTTTTTTGAAAGAACGGTTGAATCCGTTGAAGATGTTTTAAAAAGCATTTTCTATGGTCATTTTTTAACGTCTGTAATAATTGGGATTTTTGGAGCAATAGGCTATTCATTGTTAGGTTATCCATATGGGATATTTTTAGGTGTAATAACTGGAATTTTACAGTTAATACCAATTTTTGGGCCATGGCCGATTTATTGGGCATTGGCTATTATGGATGCCATTGGCGGAAATTATCCGAGGGTTATAGTGGTTTTGCTGTTTGGATTTTTCTTAAGCTTAATAGATATGTATATAAGACCTGCAATTTCATCCCATCATGCAGATATCCATCCATTGATTCTGTTAATTGGATTTTTATCAGGACCTCTTGTTTATGGTATTGTAGGTTTTATTGTCGGACCTTTAATACTGGGCATTACCTATGCAATTTTAGATAGTTTCAGAAAAGAATTACAGGAGTCTAAATAATGGAAAAAGAGGTTGTTATTTTAGATATTGACTATGTCTCTTATGAAGATAAACCAGTAATCCGTTTATTTTCCAAAGATGGTGACAAAAATGTCGTATTGATAGATGATTCATTTACACCTTATTTATATGTTTATTCCAATAGTCCTGATGAATGTATAATCGATTTAAAAGAGTTATTGGAAGATGTAGAAATAGAAAAGGTAACAAAAAAAGACTTCCAAATCGAAAAAACATTTATTAAAATAACTTTCACACATCCTCAGGAGTTATCTAAATATCGTGATGATATAAGGGACTTGGACAGCGTCTTACAAATAAGAGAATTTGATATTCCATTTTACAGAAGATATCTTATGGATAGAGATGTAATACCTATGACTAAAGTTAAGGTCTCTGGTGAAAAATTAGACTCTTTTTTATCTCTCGATAGCGAAAAAAATGATGTTGAAATAATAAAATTAGATGAACCCTTAGAAAGAGTTGATGATAATTCAAATGAATTTAGAATACTTAGTTTTGACTTGGAAGTTAGAAATCCTCATGGAATGCCTGACTCGGCTGAAGATGAAATAATCATGATTGGTGTAGCCAGCAACTTTGGAATTAACCAGGTAATATCAACTAAAACCAACTCTCAGGATAGAGATGATTTTGTAAATCAAGTATCATCAGAAAAAGAGATGATACAATCATTTGCAGATATTGTAAAAGAAAATAATGTGGACATTATTGTTGGATATAACTCAGACAACTTTGATTTTCCATATTTAATAGATAGAGCAAAAATTCATGATGTGGATTTGGATTTTGGAATTGACGGCTCTGACATTCGTTTTATTAAAAGAGGTTTTACCAATGCCGCATCAATGAAAGGATTAATTCATGTTGATTTATATTTGGTAATGAGAAGGTACATGACTCTAGAAAGATATACATTAGAAAGAGTTTATTATGAATTATTTGGTGAAGAGAAAATTGATGTTCCTGGAGATAGGATATGGGAATTCTGGGATAACGGCGGTGAGGAATTAGATAATTTATTTGATTACTCGTTGGATGATGTAATTTCAACATTAAAAATTGCAGAACAAACTTTACCGCTTAATTTAGAATTGACCCGTATAATAGGCCAACCATTATTTGATGTAAGTCGTATGGCAACAGGTCAACAGGCAGAATGGTTTTTAGTAAAACAAGCCCATTTTGATAATGAAGTTGTTCCAAATAAACAGGGATCCAACTTTACAGATCGTGCAAATGCTGAAGATAATGAAGGAGGTTTTGTGCTTGAGCCGGATAAAGGATTGCATGAAAATTTAGTGCAATTTGATTTCAGAAGCCTATATCCTAGCATAATCATTTCTAAAAATATTTCTCCTGATGTTTTGGTAGAAGGTGATGTGGAGAATCCTGATGATTATAATGTTTCTCCGGAACATGATTTAAAATTCATGAAATCCCCTCAGGGATTTATTCCATCTGTTATTGATAAAATTTTACAGGAACGTTTTAGAATTAAACGGGAAATGAAGGCATGTGATGATTCAACTGAGAAAAAAGCTTTGGATGTACAGCAACAAGCTATTAAACGGTTGGCAAATACAATGTATGGTATTTATGGTTTTCCTCGTTTTAGGTGGTATTCTTTTGAATGTGCAAAAGCCATTACTTCTTGGGGAAGGCAATACATTAAACGTGCAATGAAAGAATCTGAAAAATATGGTTTTAAAGCTATTTATGCAGATACTGACGGTTTTTATGCAAAATATGTAAAAAAATAATGTCTTTTTTGTTTATTGCCCTAAACCCTTAATTACAAAATGGTAAAGTAAAACACCCGTGCTGTATAAGCATGGGATGTTATTTTACTATTTCTTCTTCAAACACTTTATAATTTATTCGAGATATGAATCGATATCAATGTCTAAATTATCACAAATTTCTTTTAATTGTTCGTATAATTTTGCATCAATTTCAATTCCATTTTCTTCAGCATCAGCAATTCTTTTAACTTCTAAATCTCCAGGAATTGCAACAGTTTCACCAGTAGCCCTTACCTCTGAGACTAAGTCTTCAGTATTTTCTACAAAGTCGCCAAAGTCTCCAAATTTAGACGGGTCAATTGCTAAATATAAATCTCCTTTAGTACAATCTTTTTTCGGTGATGCAGTACCGGTGACTCCTTTACCATATCCTGCCTGTACTAATGGTCCGGTTAATATTTCAATCATCAATGCAATTGCATATCCTTTAAATCCGCCAAATGGTAAAATTGACCCTCCATCAAGTGCAGCTTCTGGGTCGATAGTTGGATTTCCATTTTTATCTAAAGCCCATCCTTCAGGCAAATCTAAACCTTTCCTTCTGGATTCAATGATTTTTCCACGTGCAGTTACTGATGTTGCCATATCTACAGTAATATAAGTTTCAGAAGGAATTCCAATAGCTAATGGGTTAGTTCCTATCAATGCTTCTTTTCCACCTAATGGTGCAATTGCAGGGTCAGTGTTTGCAATAACTATTCCAATTGTATTTTCCCTTAATGCTAAATCTGAGTAAAATCCTGTTACACCAAAGTGGTTTGTATTATGCACACCTACACAACCAATACCAACTTCTTTTGCTTTTTTAATTGCAAGTTTCATTGCTTTATATGATACTGCTTGTCCAAATCCACTGTTACCATTAATCAATGCAATTGCAGGTGTTTCTTTTTCTATTGTGATATTATCCTTTAAATTGATTGTACCTGCTTCGATACTGATTAAATATTGTGGAAATCTACCGAGCCCATGTGATGTAAATCCTTTTAAATCAGCATCAATTGTAGCTTCAGCCACTAACTCACAGTCTTCTTCGCTTGCACCTAATTTTTTTAATATTTCCTTTACAAGAGCAATTTCATTATCTTTCATTATTTTCATGATGTTTCCCCTTAATATTCAATTGTTGTTCCTTCAAATGCTTTAACAATAATTTTTTCATCATCAGTTACTTTTCCAATAATTTGACATTCACAATATTCTTTTAAAGTATCCATTATTTTTTCAGTTTCGTTTTCTTCTGTAATTACAACAAAACCAATTCCCATATTGAATACTTTATACATTTCTTTAATATCGACATTTTGTTCATAAATTAATTTGAATATTTCCGGTATTTCAGGCAAGTCAGTTATTTCATATCCAACGCCTTTTTTCAAACGTCTGAGGTTTGTAAATCCTCCGCCAGTAATATGTGCCAATCCATTAATTTTATATTCTTCATTGAATAATGCTACAATAGGTTTAACATATAATTCTGTTGGCCTAATTAATTCTTCACCAATGGTCGTTTTACCATTAGGCATTTTATCATTAACATTAAATCCAGCATCATCAAATAGTGCTTTTCTAGCTAAACTGTAACCATTTGAATGGATACCATTACTGTTAATACCAATTAACACATTTCCCGGTTGAATATCTTCTCCACTTATTATTTTATCAATGTCAACAAATCCAATACCGGTTCCCGCTAAATCAAAGTCTTTAATAATGCCTGGAAGTGATGCTGTTTCTCCTCCGATAATAGCTATTTTTGATTCATTGGCTCCTTTAACAAGTCCTTCTGCAATTTCGGCAGCTCTTTGAGGATCCGGTTTTTCAACAGCAAGATAATCAACCAATGCTATTGGTTCGGCACCAACACATAAAATATCATTTACAACCATTGCAATACAATCTATTCCAACAGTATCGTATTTATTCATCATTTCAGCTATTAAAATTTTACTTCCCACACCGTCAGTACTCATTGCAATAGCTTTATCGCCTAATTTAACTAAAGCAGCATAATGTCCGCTATCAGTAATTATATCTCTACATTCTAATGTTGATTTAAGTTTATCTGCTATTTTTGAAACAGTTTTTGCTTCTAAATCGATATCAACACCAGATTCTGAATAAGTAACCATATATTTCACCCATTAGCATTTTTTTTTAAAAATTATTAATATTATTTAAATATTTGTCTTGATTAATATATATTTTTTATTAATGAATTCTTACACAATCTAAATTAATAGGAGTCCTTGTTTCAATTTTATAACTTCTATGAATTGATGAGGCTAAGTCCACAGCTTTTTTAGGGTCTCCATGACAAGTAATGACTTTTTCAGGTCTTGGATTAAGCCTTTTAACATATTCCATTAATTGTCTTCTGTTGGAGTGACCACTAAATCCGTGAATAGTTTTAGTTTCCATATTAACATGGAATTCTTTGGTTCTTCCATCATCATCTTCAAGAGGAACATCTTTCCTTCCTTTTTGTATTCTTCTACCAAGTGACCCTTCAGATTGGTATCCTACAAAGATTAAAGTATTTCTTTCATCTTCACATAACCATTTGAAGTATTCGACAGAATTACCTCCAGTTAACATACCTGAAGTTGATAAAATAATTGCAGGTTCGGGACTTTCAACAATTTCTTTTCTTTGATTGTAATTTTGAACTTTTTTAAACATGTCTGAGACAAATGGATTTCTTCCCATGTGGAATATTTGATCTCTTAAATCCTTACTTAAATATTCTGGTCTGGCTGTATGGATTGCAGTAGCTTCCCATATCATACCGTCGATATAAATTGGTACTTCATCAATCATTCCATGTCTCATGTATTCTTCAAGTACTACCATAAGTTCCTGTGCTCTTCCCACAGCAAATACTGGAACTAATACTTTTCCGCCACGTTTTAAAGTTTTGTAGATTGTTTTCATCATTTCTTTTTCTGCGGAATTTCTTGATGGCTGAACATCTTCTCTACCACCATAAGTACTTTCCATAATAACTGTTTCAGCACGAGGGAATCTTATAGTTGCAGGTTCAAGCAATCTTGATGGTTCATATTTAAAGTCTCCAGTATATACAAGATTGTAAGCACCGTCTCCAATGTGCATATGTGAAATTGCTGAACCTAAAATGTGTCCTGCATTATGTAAAGTAAGTCTAATATCTGGAGAAATGTCAGTTACTTCCCCATAATCTAATGTGATTGTATTTTTAATGGCCTTGTGGATATCTTTCACATTAAAAGGTAAAGGATTTCCTTCCCTTTGGGCAATATCAATATGATCTAATTGTAATAATGTAGTTAGATCTCTTGTTGGAGTTGTACAGTAAATTGGTCCTTCATATCCGTAATGATATAGGTATGGTACAAATCCGCAGTGATCTAAGTGGGCGTGAGATATAATAACTGCATCTAACTCTTCAATAGAGAATTCTGGGGCAGTTAAGTAAGGAAATGCAGTTTTGTTATCCGGTGCAGCTACATTAACACCACAATCTAATAAAACACGACTGTTGGGTGTTTGCAAAAGCATTGATGAACGTCCTACTTCTTTAAATCCCCCCATAGATGTTACTCTGGCCCAATCATTAGGATATTTACTTCCCTGGTGAATTTGACGTCCAAGTCTTTGTAATAATTTTTTTCTATCTTTACTGCTGTTTTTTAATGTAGTTCTAATTTTTCCAATGACATCTGAACTGATTGGTGGGGTTCTTAAAATCTTAGGAGCCCAACCAGTATTTTTAACAATATTTCTGGATGTTGCTCCATATTTACCAATAACGAGTCCTGGTTTCTTAGCAGTAATTACAACTTCTCCAGTTACAGTATCAAAGTAAATATCAGTAATTTCAGCACCTTCAGGAACAATTTCATGAATTTTATTGATGGTATCTTCTTGTTCAAGTAAAGCACTTTTGTCAGATCTAATAATTATTCTTTTTCTAAGCTCTTTTGCAAGTGATCTTACTAAATCACCATTTTCAGTAATAACTTGTGGATTTTTTGTATAAACTACTACTTCAGGTCCTTCAAATTCAACTTTTGAAACCTGTGTATCTTTAGGTAGTTTAGCCAAAATTTCTTTTTTAATTTCATCTAAAATGTCTGAAGTCATATAATCCCTTCAAAAAAAGTGTAGTGTATTATAATAGTTTGTGAAAAGCTTTTAGCTATAATTAGTCAAATTTCACAAACCATGTACACTTATTATATAAAAAATAGTTAGTTCATGAAAAATTAGTTATTGCTTAAATTTTCTCTAGAATTTCATTAATTTTTTCATTATCTAACATTTCAAAGCCGTTTTTATCCACTTTAGCAACAAGATATCCGTTACCAGAATAAGTGTCACGTTCAGCAGCAGCTCTTATAGCTCTAATGGCTATTTCAATTCCTTCGTCAGTTTTAAGGTCATCTCTGAATCTGTCTTCTAAAACACCATATGCTACGATAGAACCTGATCCGGTTGATATATAAGTGTCTTCAATCATACCTCCGGCAGGGTCGAGTGAATATAAGGAAGGTTTATCTCCATCCATGCCTCCGAGTAATGTTTGAACATACATTGGTCCAGAACGTAATATATTGGCAGTTAATGATGCAGCAGCTTTAACACTAATGGCATCATTGTTTCTCATTTGATATAATGAAACTTCTGCTTCAATTATTTTCATTAAACTTTGTGCATCTCCGACAGAACCAGCTATGGTTGTCACGATGTGATCATCAATTTTAAATATTTTTTCCGCGACTTTATGAGCTACTAAGTTACCCATACTAGCTCTTCTTTCGCTTGCAAATACAACACCATCTTCACAAGTGATACCTACGGTTGTTGTACCTTCTAAAATTTTGTCATCCATTTAAAAACACCTCTATAAGTATTTAAAATATACTCTAGGTAATCAATAAAATATTTATTAAATTTTATTTAAAATCAGAATCAATATGTAGTTTAAACTAACAATTAAAATATTAGCTATCTAAGTATATAAACTTTTCTTTAAATTTTGTTATATTGGTATCATGTTGCAGAAATTATTTTTTTAATTTCATTTTCAGATAATCCTGTTATTTCAGATATTGTTTTTAAGTCGCAGTTCAGGGAATTTAGTTTATTGATAGTGCTTTCAGTTGTTAATTCACCTTCATTTAATAAATCTTTAATTATTTCTATTTTTCCTTCTTTTTTTCCTTCTTTCTTTCCTTCTATTTTTCCTTCAGTTTTTCCTGTGTTGTAATTTTCTTGGATTGCTTCAGTTACACAATCTACTTTCATCATAAAATCACCTTGAATTTTTTTTCTCATAGGATCCCCTTTTGTAAAGTACATATTTCCCAGCATTAGTGCGATTCCGTAGACAGATTCTTTTATTGTTTGTGTTCTATATGATATTTGATTCATTAATGTTGCAGTTTCTTCAAACTGATGAATAATATTTTTTCTTCCTTGAACCATTATTGGCGTTAATGCTAGTTCGATTAATTCACTGTCAGTGAAATTTTCTTGTTTAATAATTTTTTGTTTAATATTACTTATAATTTCTCTTTCATCAAAATTTAATAGGGAGATTATGGGAAAAATAAACACATCCCAATCGTTTATTTTATATTTTACAAATTTTGAGTATTCTGCTGTGGATATAACTGCAAAAATTATTTTTTTATTTTTGGTATTTCTTTTTAAATCAAAATTGGATATATATGCTTTGAATCTTTTTTTATCTTTTGTTCTAACAGCTGTACTTTGGAACTCTAACATTAAAATAATGTCATTTACTCTCGCGATAAAGTCTGGCCTATGTAAAGAGGGTTTTATTGTAATTTGTTCTTCTGTTAATATTTCAATTTTTGAGTCTTCATCAATTTTCAGGTTTAAATCTGTTAAGATTATTTTAATGAATTCTTTCAAGTATTCATTTGAAATGAACTTGAATGTGTTATCTTGGCCTTGGCTAATATTATCACCTCTTATTTGATTATATTATTTTTAAAGTATTTAAATTAATTTGTTTTTAATTATAACAATTTTAATTCCTTAAATCAATATTTAAAACATAAATTAATATTTATTTTGCAGAACAATATTTATGGTTTAGAATATTTTTTTCTTGAGATAATTTTCAACCAAGGCAATAATTTTTAAATATAGGCCAATCAATATATATTTGCAATGAAATATAAAAAAATCGGCGATATCTTAATTTTAAATGATAATCCAAGTAATTTAAATGAATTGGCTAGAAAACATAATGTTAAGACAATAATGCAAATAGACCATATTCAAGGGACCAAACGAGAACCGGTTTATAAAATTTTATATGGTAGTGAAACTGAAACAATTAATCGGGAAAATAAATGTTTGTTTAAACTCGATTTGTCGAAAGTAATGTGGTCTAAAGGTAATGTTAATGAACGGTTGAGGATAGCTAAGTTAGTTGAAGATGATGAATCTGTTCTGGATATGTTTGCTGGTATAGGTTATTTTTCCATCCCTATTGGGGTGTATTCTAGTGCAAAAGAGGTAATTTCTATAGAAATTAATCCTAATTCTTATTACTATTTGTGTGAAAATATTAAATTAAATAAATGCGATAATATAACTCCGGTTTTAGGCGACTGTTTAGTTGAAACACCTAATTTTAAAGCAGACCGTATTTTGATGGGTTATGTTAAAACCACTCATCACTATTTAAAAGTGGCTATTAATAGTCTGAATAAGTGTGGAATAATTCATTATCACGAAACAGTTCCTGAAAAATTAATGGAAACTAGGCCAATTTCACGTATAAAACAATCTGCAGGGGATAGGCAAGTGGAACTATTAAAAATAAATAAAATTAAAAAATATTCTCCTGGAGTATGGCACGTTGTTATTGATGCTTTAATAGATTAAGTGTTTTTTCAAGTAAGGTGTCATTTAACCATTCATCATTTACATACTTTTCATAAATACATAATCTTTCTGTTAATTCAAAACCGGCATCAACAGTCAAATCATTTAAAACATCTAATGTTGGCCATGGGGAAGTTGGATTAACGTAATCAATACTTACAGGAGACACTCCACCCCAATCATCAGCTCCACATAATAAAAATACTTGAGCCGTATCAAAATTTAAATTAGGCGGAACTTGAATACTGACATCCGTATCGCCGAATAATAATGTTGCAGCGCTTACGGTTCGAATCATATCTAAGAGAGTCGGTTCTGGTGTGTCTTTCATTTCAATATTTGGTGTTGATGTAAAGTTTTGTATGATTATTTCCTGAATATGGCCATATTTGTCATGGATTTCACGAATGTCAAATAATGATTCAACAATTTCTTCTTTTGTCTCACCAATTCCTATTAAAATACCGGTTGTATATGGAATTTTTAATTTTCCTGCATTGGATATGGTTTCAAGCCTTAATTCAGGATTTTTTCCCGGACTTTTTTTATGTGCTGGAAGTTCCATCAGCCTTTTTGATGAATTTTCAAGCATTAAACCCATTGACACATTAACTGCTTTTAGTTTTTTCAATGCATCATATGAAAAGTTTCCTCCGTTGGTGTGGGGCAGTAAGCTGGTTTCGTCCAATGTCATTTGGCAAATGTCAACAATATAGTCAATCATATTGTCATAACCAAATTCATTTAATCTTTTCAAAACCACTTCCTCTTCATCAGCATCTTCACCAAAAGTAAATAGTGCTTCTTTACATCCATTTTCTTCAGCTATTTTTAATTCTTCTAGAACTTCTTCTTTAGTTTTTAAAATGATAGCATTTTCGTCTGTGGAACTTTTTTTAAAATTGCAATATCCGCAATCATTTCTACAGATTTCAGTTAATGGAATAAAAATGTTTTTAGAATAAGTTATGAGATTATTCTTTCGATATTGTCTTGCTTTGGCCATATATTTTAAAATATCGGAACCTTTTGCATTTAATACTGAAAGAATATCATCTTTGGAATATTTTATCATTTTTTCTCTTCTTTTTCAGAAACAGTTACTTCAACATATAATGGTGGAATTTCGTTTTTGTCTTCCCATATTGCGATAATAACATCATAACTTTGAAGTTCAAAAACTTTGTAAACAACTACAAGTCCCATTGATTCTAGTTCTTCTTTCACTCTGGAAAAGCCCGTATTATCAACAGATACTGTTGTCAATTCACTTTCTTTTATATGTTTATCGCCAGATTTTAGAATTTCTTCGATTTCATCTGAATTTGCTGGGATTTCGGTACCGCCAAGTTCTTTTCCAATTTCTAAAACTTTAGATTCCATTTCATCAATTGGTATGACTTTTCTGGAGCGACTTCTTACTATTAATATTTTATCGTTATCAATAGCAGGTCGTGATCCTTTAAAAGAATCAAAAAAACCCATTACGCTTCCCGCTATTTCATACTTTTTCTGCATTAAATCAAGTCCTTATAAGTTTAATTCTTGTTTTAATTCGCCCATTGTTGTTACTTTTTCTGCAAATGCATTATGTCTGTGAATACTTTCTTGGTTTTCTTGGCGAGAAGTAATTAATGTATCATCAGGTAAATCTGAGTATTTGTCCGCAATCATTTCCATCATGTTTCTAACACAGTCTTCAACGAAAACAGGGTTTTCATGTGCATTCATTACAGTTGCATTCTCATCAGGTCTTTTAAGGAGTTCACATACTGGGGAGGACATTGATTTTTCAATAATTTCAATGATGTCTTCTCCTTTAACTTCCCATCCTTCCGGCACTTCGATTAATAAAGTTCCTATTCCTCTTTGGTTGTGTGATGCAAATGTTACGGTATCAAGTACTTTTTGTGTAGTTTCTTCATCTAAAAATTCTAATAATTTGTTTTTATCAGATTCTCTTACGGATTCTTGTGCACATGGACATACAGTCATTCCAATCAATTCCGCACCGATACTTTTTCTAATTTCGATGTTGCCGTCATCATCTCTTAAACCAACAGCTTTTGCTTTAAGGTTTGCTGTTTCTTGAGTTTCATGTTTGGTGACGGGAGACTCGTGCATGAACATATAATCGGTAGTCATGGAAATTTCAACACGTCTTGCATATTCGTGTTTGTCCATCATCTTTTCAACAATTTTAGCACATAATGATTCTACTCCAAAAGTATTGTCTTTTGATACACTGTCTAAAACTTCACTGATTGCTTCAGGATTTCTTGACATATGCACTCCTTTCTGATTAAAAGGTAAATCTACAAATGCATCAAATGTTGGTAATAGAATTATCGGCCTTTTATTATGTCTTTCAAGTTGCAAAAGTTTTTTAACACCTGTTACTCCCACTCTAGTTAATTTTATGGGGATATTGGGTGCATCGTCTTGCGTATCAGGTAAACAAATTGCCAATTTCATAACCTCTAGTAATATTTAATAATATACTTTTGGTTTTTTACATATTTAAAGTTGTTAGTTTATAAATAAAAAATAGTTTCATTTTTTCAACAAAATTATTATTCTTTTAATATTTTTTAAAAAATACTTTCTATTTTCAAGATGTGATATTACATTTAGTAAATAATTTTCAATAAAAAAAGTGTACAGTAGAATTAACTACTGTATTTATAAAATATTGGATGAACCCATATCTTCTTTAATTACATCAAGAACAGTCTGGGTGTATGTTCTTTCTATAATTGGGTCTTTTAATAATTCTTTAATAAAAGAGTTTAATTCATTTGTATTTCTAAATTTAGCAATCAAAAATGCATCATACTCTCCAGTAACATCGTATATTCCTACAACATTTTTATTGAAGAAAGTTTTTTCTTCCCAGTTTTTGAGTTTTCCTCCTTTAACCCTCACTCCAATAATTGTTGTTAATACAAAACCTAATTTTTCATGGTCAATTACTGGGGAAAATTTCCTTATAACTCCAGTTTTAACCATTTTATCAATACGGTTGTGGATAGTTCCAACAGATACATCTAATTCTCTAGATATTTGTCTGTAAGATGTTCTAACATCTTTGTTGATAATTTTCAATATTTTAATGTCCGTATCGTCTAGTTGTACTATGTTGTCTTTTTCCTTAACCATTTTTTAACCCCTCCATTGTGAAGTAATATAATGTATAAGGTAATATTTATACTATAAATTATTTAAATATTATGTATTTTATCTAAATGGTTTCATGCTTTTTTAGTAAAATTTTTTAATGTAATATAAATTTGATGTATTTATAAGATATTTCAGTGTTATGTTAAATCATGTTTAAACCTTAATTTATTTTGTTATCCATTATTTAACTTTAATAAGATTTTTTTTATTTCATTTATTGGAGCATTTGTTTTTATACCAGTTGGGCTAAAATGTGTTTTTTCAGCTTTATAACCGTTTTCTATTATTTTCTCAAAAATTAAGTCTAATTTTGGGGCGCTGATTTTTAAGTATCTGCATATTGAGTGTACATCATAAAAAGTAGCCGGACTTTCTGACTCAATTAAACAGGCATTTAATAATTTTAATAATTGTTTTTCACTATTTAATTTTTTATTTTCAGATTCATCAATCATATCTGATATAAATTCTTTATTCTGAATTTCTCCTAACCATAATGGTCCTGCATGAATCAGTTTTTCACCACATTCCGGACAAAATGCTGGAATTGCGGTGGCTAATCCTTTATTGCATTCTCTATACATGCATTCTTTACAGTGACTGATGTAACCAATATTTGTTAATGATTTATCACTTTTCTTTGATCCTTTTTTAACTTTTAGGTATAATCTCATATAATGTTCGGTACTATGTGATAATAACACTTCAATACATTTTGCATATTTTGATAAAGTTAATGCACAAAACCCCACAAGAATCCTAATTCCGGTTTCGTGACAATATTCACTTTTGTAAGGTTTAGAATTATATTTGCGGATACAAGGTTCTTTATAAGTTCCGCATAAGGCTGAAGTATCTGTTGCAGTAACGCATAATAGTGATTCTCTTCTAGCACAATAGCCTGCAGAATCTAAAAATGGTGAGGGTGTTCCAAAAGGATCTATATCAATGACATCAAATTCCCCACGGTTCAACCTTAAAAAGATACTTGCATCATTATTATGTATGGAAATATTATCAAGATTATTCAATTCAACATTATGTTTTTCAAATTCATTAGCTAGTTCACTAATGTCGTTGATTGACACATCTCCAACCCCATTAATTTCGTTTTTATAACGAATACCTCTTATTCCACTTCCTCCAAATAAATCACAGATATTTATGTCTTTTCCATGTTCTTTTTGATATGTTTGAAGAGCCAGAATTGAGATATCTCTATTTAATTCCATGTGGGGATTGTAAAAAACAGGGGCATCTGATGAAACTTTCTCATACTCAGGGAATTCTATTTTAGTTGTCCCCTCTTCAATCGTTTTAAGTTTATAATCATCCAAGTTAATCACTTTTATTTTTATTTATCTAATATTTTAAATATTATTAAATTTAAATATTATTATAGTATGTAAAGGTGATATCGTGTCAGAAATAAAAGTTCCCATAGCAAAACCGATAATCGGACAGGAAGAAATTGATAATGTAGTTGAGGTTTTGAAATCTGGAATGATTGCTCAAGGACCAAAAGTTTCAGAATTTGAAAAAGAATTTGCATCATGGGTTGATGCAGATTATGGTGTTGCAACTAACTCCGGAACTGCAGCATTGCATGTAGCATTACTTGCTTGTGGTATTGGTGCCGGTGATGAGGTAATCACAACCCCATTCACTTTTATTGCTAGTGGAAATTCAATAGTCTATACCGGAGCAAAACCGGTATTTGCAGATATTGATTTAAAAACTTTCACATTAGATCCAAGTTATATTGAATCATTAATAACTGATAAAACAAAAGCTATAATGCCGGTTCACCTTTATGGTCAATCTGCAGATATGGATGCAATTTGTGATATTGCTGAAGATCATGATTTGATTGTAATTGGAGATGCGGCTCAAGCTCATGGAGCTACGTATAATGGTAAAAATGTAGGTAGTTTAGGGGATATGGCTTGTTTCAGTTTTTATCCAACTAAAAACATGACTACCTCTGAAGGTGGTATGATTACTACCAATAATAAGGAATTTGTTGAGGAAGCCCATATATTCAGAGCTCATGGGTCACGTGTAAAATACCACCATGATGATATTGGATATAACTTTAGAATGACTGACATTTCAGCAGCTATCGGTCTTGCACAATTAAAATTAATCGATGAATTCAACAAAAAAAGAGCAGATAATGCAGCTTATTTAAATGAAGGATTATCTGATGTAGATGGAGTTATTACTCCTTATGCACGGAAAGGTTCAGTGCATGTTTATCACCAATACACAATACGTGTTGAAAAAGGAAATCGTGATGATTGGATAGATATTTTAACTGAAAATGGAATAGGAACAGGTGTTCACTATCCAATTCCATTGTATAATCAACCAATTTATAAAAAATTAGGATTCACTGGCAATTGCCCTAATGCTGAACTAGCTGCCAGCAGTGTTATTTCCTTACCTGTTCATCCATCATTAACAAATAATGATTTGGATTTAGTAATAGAAGCCGTTAAAAAAACTTCTGATAAAATAGCTTAAAAGTCATTATGCAATGGCTTTTAATTTGACATTTTTTTTATTAAGTTAATTTTTTTTGATGAATGAAAATTTTTGTACTTTAGAAATTTTTTATCCAAAAAAATTACTTTTTCATTATGATATATTCTTTATTATAGTATTTTACCTAAAGTTTTGGTCATTTTGAATTTTATTTTTATATTAATATTAGTTATCAGATGCTCTTGGATAAGTTTTATTTTATATATGCTACTAAATATTTTTTTGTAGAGTTAATCATTCCATTTATTTTATTGAAAAAAAT
>CACXWH010000023.1 GCA_902771225.1 uncultured Methanobrevibacter sp.
CCTTCAAAATATGACTTAAGAGATTATAATCAGGTAACATCTGTTAAAAATCAAAAAAGTAGTGGAAATTGCTGGGCATTCACTTCACTTGCAGCTTTAGAATCCTGTATTTTAAAAGCTGGAGGTCCAAGTTTGGATTTATCTGAAGAAAACATGAAAAACGTCATGGCATATTACTCAGATTACGGTTGGAAATTAACAACTAATAGGGGAGGATATGATGATATGGGTGTTGGTTATCTTGTAAGTTGGTTAGGTGCTGTTGAAGAAGATTTAGAAACATTCAGTGACCAGTCCGTATTGTCCCCAATTTTAAACAGTACTATTCATGTTCAAAATCTTATTTATTTAACACGTGACAATTACACCGACAACAATGGAATTAAAGAAGCTCTTATTAAATACGGTGCTGTGGCAACTGGAATTTACTATTCAGGTTCATATCTGAAATCAAATAGCTATTATTATCCGGGATCTAACGGTCCAAATCATGCAGTAACAATTGTTGGATGGGATGATAATTATTCTAAAAATAACTTCATAACAGCTCCTCCAGGCGATGGAGCTTGGATTTGTAAAAACAGCTGGGGTGAAACATGGGGTAATAAAGGTTATTTCTATGTTTCATATTATGATACAAAATGTGCTAGATTAGGTGCTTTTGATAAATCCACATATACAATTATTTTAAATGACACTATTCATTATAACAAAAACTATCAATACGATATAATTGGAATTACTGATTATTTAATAACTGGAAAAAGCACTATATGGTATGAAAATATATTCCATGCAACTGAAGATGAAGTTTTAACAGCATTTTCAACATATTTCAATGCCACTACAGATTGGACCGCTCAAATTTATGTAAATGATAAATTAATGTTAACTCAAAATGGCGTATCTAATCCAGGTTATTACACTTTTAATTTAGATAAATTTATTCCTTTAACTGCTGGCGATACATTTAAAATTGTTATCAAAATTTCAGCAGATAAATATGCATCATTCCCTATTTCAGAAAAAATAAGATCAAATAGGGTTCTTTACTCAAAAGGTGTATCATTCTTTAGTTTCGATGGTACTAATTGGATTGATTTATATGATTATAAAGCTAACATGTCTGAATATGGTCATACTTATGAATCACAAGTAGCATGTATTAAAGCATTTACTTCTAAAAACATCGATTCTAATATTGTTTTAACTAATCCTTCACCAATTGCTGTTAATGTACCGTTTAATATCACAGCTACGGTTAAAGATAGTTATGGCAATTTAATAAATTATGGTAATGTAAATTTTGTAATTAATTCTAAAACTTATACAGTACCTGTTGTAGGTGGAAAAGCAATATATACAGCTAAATTCACCTCAAAAGGAGATTATCCTATTCAGGCTAACTATAATGGTAATTCTCTTTATTTAAGTTCATCCACTTCAAAAGTAATTAACGTTAATATTATCGAGGCTAATTTAACTTTGGACATTTCAGATATTAATTATGGGGACAAATTAATTATTAAAAATACATTAATCAGCAACGGTTTAAAAATTACTGCAGATGTAAATGTTAAAATTGGAGATAAAACTTATACTATTCCATCCAATAGCCAAACTGTAATTGATGATATATTAAAACCTGCTGATTACACAGCTATTGGAACCTGTTCTAATATTGCTAGAGCAAGTACAACATTCACCGTTAATAAGATTCCATTGTCAATGGATTTAAGTATTGTAAAAACTGATGTTGATGCTGTATCCATTACCGTAAAACTGTCCAAATCCATCAGTGAAACAGTTCAAATAAAAGTCAATTCTAAATCCTATAATGTTAAAGCAAATAATGGAATTGCTACTTTGGATTTATCTGACTTGGATTATGGAAAATATAATGTGGAATCCTCATTTTCAAGTGACTATTATCAAAGTGCCTATGCGAAAAGCGATTTCACTATTGATGTTATAAAAACCAAATTGGATGCTGATGATTTAGTGATGTATTATAAGGATAAATCTAGATTTGTTGTTACTCTAAAAGATGTGAATAATAATCCGTTACCTAATCAGGAGATAATTATCACAGTTAATGGAGTTAACAACACTAAAACAACAGATAAAGATGGTCGTGCATCAATGGCAATTAATTTAAACAGCGGAAAATACCCGGTTTCTGTTAAATATTTGGGAACTAAACCCTATTTAAATTCTTCAATTTCTAGAGATATAACAGTTAAATCAACTATCATATCATCTGATGTTGTTAAGTATTATAAGAATGAAACTCAATATTATGCAACTATTTTAGATCATGGTGGTAAACCAGTGGCTAATACTAATGTAGAAATGAATATTAATGGAGTATTATATTATAGGCAAACTAATTCCGAAGGTGTTGTTAGTTTAAATCTTAATTTGCCTCCTAATACATATATTTTAACAGTAACCAATCCGGTTACAGGAGAAAAAGCAGCAAATAATATTAAAGTTCTTTCAAGATTGGTTGAAAACAAAGATCTGGTAAAATATTATAAGAACGCTTCAAAGTACTCCGTAAAAGTTTTAGATGAAAAAGGTTCTCCATTATCTGGTGTAAATGTTGTATTCAATATTAATGGGGTATTTTATAATCGTGCAACAGATTCAAATGGTGTGGCTAGTTTATCTATTAATCTTCCACCCGGTGATTATGTCATTACTGCAGAATATGATGGATCTAGAGTATCTAATAAGATTAAAGTTCTAAATGTTATTAAAACAGAAAATATTGTCATGTTTTATCGGGATGGAACTAGATTTAAAGCAACAATTTTGGATGGTAAAGGTAATCCTTATCCTAATCAAAGCGTAACATTTAACATCAATGGAGTATTTTATTCAAAAGTTACTAATTCAACAGGTGTAGCTAGTTTGAATATTAATTTACCATCAGGAAAATACATAATTACAACTTCCTATAATGGATTGAGTGCAGCCAATACTATTGAAATTAAAAGCACTTAATCTTCTTTCTTTTTTTTGTAAGATTTATTTATATGTTTATTTAAATCTAAATGGTAATGTTAAATAAAACTATTATTTTCATGATTATATTTTTAGGAGTAATTTTAGTTCCGTTTTCATTTGCACAAGATAATTCAACTGAAGTCTTATCTGATGATAATTCTCATATTGATGTTTATTTTGATGCTTTGGCAGTAGATGATAGTGGGGATGGTTCAAAAGAAAATCCATATAAGTATTTAACCAAATCTAGGGTTATAGATAATTCAAATATATATTTAAATGATGGCATCTACGAACTGGATTCATCTAAAACCATTTCTTCTTACAATGCTTTCATTGGAAAAAGCAGGGAAAACACTATTATAACATATAATAATGCAGGTAATTTATTTTCAAATAATGGTGTATTAATATTAAATAATCTAACAATTAAGGGAGCTTCCATTTATAATACAAAAAATTTAACCGTAGATAATGTAATTTTTAGAGATTCATATTCAGATTATGGAGGTAGCATTTATTCACTTCCGGCTGATTTAAAAATTTCAAATTCTTACTTTATTAATAATAGTGCAAAGCTTGGGGGAGCTATTTGTGATATAGGCTCTAATATGAGTTTGTTTAATATTACTGCTATAAATAACTCTGCTGTTTATCAGGGTGGAGCTATTTATAAGATGTATTCAGAATTAAATTTAAGCTCTTCTTTATTTATTAATAATCATGCCGGTGAGGGTGAAGCGATATTTTGTGATTATTCTGAATTTTCAATGGTTAATAATATTTTTAATCAAAATAATGTTTATAGTGCTGTAAACACTAAAGAGAATTTTGAAAACAATACTTTCAATCAAGCAGAATTAGTCAAGTTGGATTATTATAATATAAATTTTGAAAGGTCTGATTATCTTCAAATGATTTATAATCCATATAACTCTACAATACCCTCTAGCTATGATTTAAGAGATTACGGGTTTGTAACTCCTATTAAAAATCAAGGATCTGATGGTAACTGTTGGGCTTTCGCTGCAATCGGGGCATTGGAATCATGTATTTTAAAAGCAGCAGGTGTTGAGTATGATCTTTCTGAAGAAAACATGAAAAATTTAATGGCATTATTTTCTGATTATGGATGGAACTATTCAACAAATAAAGGTGGAACAAATTCAATGGTTTTAGGCTATTTTTCAAGTTGGATGGGGCCTGTCAATGACTCTGATGATAGGTATATTATTAATACTTATTTATCACCGTTAATGAAATCTTTAATGCATGTTCAAAATATCATATTCCTGTCAAGGTCCAATTACACAGATAATGATGTAATTAAACAAGCTATTTTAAATTATGGGGCTGTTTACACAACGCTTTATGCTACAGGAGCAAAGAATCAATATTATAGTGGAACAAGCAATCCTGATCATTCTGTTGTAATCGTTGGATGGGATGATAATTATTCTAAATCTAACTTTGGGGGTAATCAACCTCCGGGAAATGGAGCATGGATTTGTAAAAACAGTTGGGGAACTAACTGGGGATATAATGGTTATTTCTATGTTTCATATTATGATACTAGATTTGCACAGGTAGGCGTTAATGATGCTTTATATACTTTTATTTTAAATGACACGGTTAAATATGATAAAATCTATCAATATGATGTTTTTGGTATGTCAGACTATTTATTAACAAATCAGAGCAGCATATGGTATCAAAATACATTTAATGTCACATCTGACGATATTATGGCTGCATTTTCAACATATTTCAACAGAGAATCAAATTTTACAGTTGAAATTTATGTCAATAATGAGTTAAAACTCACGCAAAACGGCTCATCACCTGCCGGTTACTTTACAATTAATTTTGATGAATTTATTCCAGTTTATAAAAATGATTTATTTAAAATTGTTATAAAATTAACCACTTCAACTGAAGCATGGGTTCCTATTTCAGAAAAATCTGCTGCTACAAGAACTCATTATATGCCTAATACATCATTCATTAGTTACGATGGTGTTAATTGGATTGATTTATATGATTATAATATAATGTTGTCTGATAGGGGACATTATTACCTTTCACAGGTGGCATGCATTAAGGTATTTACAATATTTAACTTGACCACAACAACTAGTTTAACTAACGTTTCAGGATTTGATAATAATAGGATTAATTTTACTGCAACAGTTAAAGACCAATATGGTCATTTAATAAATGAAGGTTATGTTATTTTTGAACATCGTGGAATAAAATATAATAGGACCGTGGAAAATGGAATAGCTCATTTGTCACTCAATAATCTATATGGATATTCGAATTTAACGGCGTTTTATATGAATAATGCACATTATTCAACTTCTAAAGATTTATTAACAATTCATGGGCTTAAACATGGCATTAATTTGACAGTTAATGTGGATGATATTTATTATGGTGATAAGCTTAAGGTTAATGTCTCTTTAGTCGATGATGGAGGTAATTATATTGATTCTATTTTAATTTTAACGGTTGGTGATTTGTCTTATAATATTAATTCAAATTCTCTATTCGTTGTCCCTGATTTGTTTTTGGCTGGAAATTATAGTGTTAGTGTTTTTTATAAGGGAAATGATTCATATTATGGTGATGTAATCTATTCCAGTGTTGTTGTAAGTAAGTATGATGTTAGTTTAGGCTTTAATGTGGATGATGTTTATTACGGCGAATATTTAACTTTTGATGTTTATTTAACTTCTAATTCTAAATTAATTAATGATAATGTTATTTTAAATATAAATAATATTAATTATACAGTTCCTGCAAACGCTGAATTTAAACTCCCGGTTATTTTAAATGCATCAGCCTATAATATTAATGTTTATTATAATGGAAATGAAATGTATAATGCTAAAGAGTTCACAAGCAATGTTAACATTTATAAGATTAATCCAAATCTTGAATTCATGATAAACAATATTAAATATGGTGAGGATTTAATAACTAAAGTTAAGCTAACGGGTATTAATGGTTCTAAGTTAAGTGAAAATGTTATGTTGATAATCAATAATAAACGCTATATTTTTAATGCTAATAGTAATTTTACGATTCCGGTTAAATTGGATAGTGGTTTTTATAGTGCAAATATAATTTTCAATGGAAGTAAAAACTATAACCCCTCAAGTAAAGATGTTAATTTTACAGTGTCTAGAAATGACGTAAATATTGATTTATTTGTTTCTAATGGTATTTATGGTGAAAATACTATTGTTAATACTTATTTAAGTGATTTGAAAGGTAATTTAATTAATGAAAATCTTAAACTTGAAATTGGCGGCAATTTATATGAAATTATATCCAATTCAAAGTTTACGTTGCCTGTCATTTTAAATGCATCAGATTATGTTGCAAAATTATCTTTTGAAGGAAATAACAATTATAACAAAAATTATATAACCAAATCATTTAAAATTAATAAGGTAAATATAGATTTGAGTTTAACTATTGATAATATAACTTATGGAAATTATCTTGTTTTAAATAATGCTCTTGATAAAGATTTGATTTTAAATATAAATAATAAAAATTATTCAATCAAGAATTTACATGTTAATAAAATACCTAATTTATTAAATGCCGGCAATTATGAAGCTAAAATCATTTTTAAAGGAGATAACAATTATTATTCTAATGCTCAAATAATCAAGGTCTCAGTCAGTAAGGCTACGCCAAAACTTATTTTAAATATTTCAGGCATTAATTATGGAAATTATGTTAAAGCAGATGTTAAACTGATAGGTATTAATGATTCCAAGATATATGAAAATGTTGTTTTAACAATAAACAATAACTATTATACTTTTAAAGCCAATGATGTTTTCTTCATTCCTGTTATTTTAGATTCTTCCAGTTATCCTGTTAGTGTTTCTTATAGGGGAAACGATAATTACAATCAGGTTACACAAAAAGGTAATGTTGATGTAGCTAAAATCAACCCTGATTTAACAGTAAATTTATCAGACATTTAATATGGCAGTAATTTGATAATTAAAAACACTTTAACCGGTATTAATGGGGAGAATATTGATGATATTCTCACTTTTATTGTTAATGGTAAAAAGTATAATATTAATTCAAATGACCAATTCTTATTACCGGATGTCTTGGAAGTTGGAAAATATAGTGTAAATATTATATTTAATGGAAATAATAACTATAATAAAGCTAATAGGTCATTGACATTTAATGTCTATCCAACCAGTATAGATATGAATTTAACCATTTCTAAAAATATTAATAATGTTTCCATATCCGCTAGATTGTCTGAACCGCTAGATGAGAAAATCAATCTTAAAATTAATAATGTAAGTTATTCCATAAAAAATGGCGAAGTTTTGAATTTATATAATCTGGGTTCCGGATTTTATTCTGTTGAAGCTACATTTAATAAGGTAGGTTATGAATCTCTATTGATTAAGAGTAATTTCACTATTGATTTAATTAATACTTTGATTAAAGCACAAGACATTTCAATGTATTACCATGATGGAACAAGACTGAATGGAGTGCTAACAGATTCCAATAATAATGCTTTATCAAATAAGACAGTCAGAATTCTTATAAATTCCGTGAAATATACGAGAACAACTGATAACGAGGGTAAGTTTTCACTCAATCTCGGATTGAATTCGGGCAAATATTTTGCTACTTTGGAATTTAACGGTGATAAAAATTATAATCATTCATCTAAAGTGATATTGGTTAACATTCAATCTAGTGCCAAGTCAAATGATTTAATTAAGTACTTTAAAAATGATTCTCAATATTATGCAACTATTCTGGATTATGATGGAAATCCAGTAACTAATGCAAATGTAGAAATGAATATCAATGGCGTATTCTATTATCGTACAACCAATCAAGAGGGTATTGTTAGATTAAATATCAATTTGGTTCCGGGTACATATGTTTTGACTTTAAAAAATCCTGGCACTGGTGAATTGGCATCTAATAATATCACAGTTCTTTCAAGATTGATTGAAAATCATGATTTGGTCAAATATTATAGAAATGCTTCAAAATACTCTGTGAAAGTATTGGATGAAAAAGGATCTCCTTTAACTGGTGCTGATGTAACATTTAATATTAATGGTGTATTTTACACTCGCCAAACAAATTCTGATGGTATTGCTAGTCTAAATATTAATTTGATACCGGGAAATTACATAATTACTGCACAATATGGCGAATCAAAAGTTTCTAACACCATTAAAGTTTTATCCATAATAGAAACTCATGATGTTGTCATGAAGTACATGGACGGAACTAAATTCAGTGCTAAAATTTTAGATAATCAGGGAAACCCATACCCTAATCAAAGCGTTACTTTTAACATTAATGGCGTATTTTATACAAAAATAAGTAGTGAAAATGGTATAGCTAATTTAAATATTAATTTGCAGGCTGGTAAATACATAATAACATCAATGTTCAATAAATTGAGTGTTTCCAATACTATTTTAATTAATAATATTTAATTGGGCATTTTAAAATGCTAGCTCTTCGATAGCCCGAAAATCCCTTAAATTATTTATAAAATGGATGGGTTGAAAAAAATATGAGCTAACATTTTAACAGATTCTTTAATTAATTTTAACAAACATTTATAATATTAAAATAATAAACCTATAAATGTATTAAGATATTTGGGTGAAATATTTTGTCTTGGTTATTTGTAATTCTTGCTTTTTTGCTTGCCGGTGTAAAAAAATCAAAACCAAAATATCAGAAGGTTTCTGTTATTATACCAGCTTACAATGAAGAAAATACAGTAGCTATTGTCGTTGATGTAATAAAAAAAGTTTCATGTGTTGATGAAATAATAGTTGTTGATGATGGATCATCTGATAATACTGCTCAAGAAGCTATGAAAGCAGGTGCTATAGTAATTTCACATGAAGTTAATAAAGGTAAGGGTGAGGCTCTCTATACGGGTTATAAAAATGCTGAATGTGATATAATTGCATTTATTGACGCGGATATTCATAATTTAACTACTAATAAAGTTGAATCTATGATTAAACCTATTTTAACTGGGAAGGCTGAGATTACTAAGACTAAGTTTGCCCGTGAAAGTGGTCGTGTAACAGAACTTACTGCTAAACCACTTTTAAATTTCTTTTTTCCCGAAATTTCTTTTGAACAACCATTAAGCGGTCAATTTGCTGCTCGTAAGGAAATTTTGAAAAAAATTCATTTTGAAAAAGATTATGGTGTTGACGTTGGTATTGTTATTGATGCTGATGTTTTAGGTATTTCTATTATGGAAATTGACATCGGGGCAATTGAACATGACATGTCTCCTTTAGCTGATTTACATTTGATGGCTAATGAAGTTGTAAGAACTATTATGAATCGTGCTAATAAGTACGGTAGAGTAACAATGATTGATGATATTGGATACTTTATTCGTATGTCTATTGTTGGTTTATCTTTAGTAATTTTAGGATTGTTTACAATATTTTTCGTCAAATACATCCCATTGTCTATTGGTGTTATAATTGCAGTCATTGGATTAATTCTGGCTTTATATTACCTTATAAAAGTCGTTGTTCAATCTATTTCAGTATATAAAAAGACGCCCGGAGGCAATTTAATTAAATCTTTCATCAAAGTTCATTTTCCATTAATTATTTCACTTATTATTTTAATTTTAATGATTTCAACATTTTTGGGAGCCGCAACTTTTGAAAATGGTGCTATTTCCATTCAACCAAATTCAAGAAACTTGATTATTTTCACGGATGTTAGTAATAGTAATAATAATTCGATTTCTGTAAGAGGTCCATACACTATAGGGACTGCACTTGAAAATGAATCTAATGTAATACGCATGCCATCAGATGCAATGATGACTCTTAACCTTAAAATTAATGACACGATTATTATAAATGGTGAAAGGTATGTCCTGAATAAAACTATTGATTTCGAGGGAGATATATTAAGATTACCAATTAATGCAAAAAATGCGCTTAATCTTGAGGATGGTGCCATAATTCAAAATAGTCGTATTGTAGATGTATTTGATAAATCAATTATTCACACTGAATTGGGTAATAAAAATCTTTCATGTATAGAAAAATATGTATTATCTTCAAAACAAGAAAATGGAACTTCATATGAATTAATTGTCGATAATGTTTCAATTGTAAAATCATCAGGAGTATTTAAGGAAAATGAAACCTATTCTATATCCGCTGATAATTCATATATAGGTACTTTCACATGTAATAATTCAACAATTGCTAATCAGAATTTTACATATGAAAATCATTCTGTCCAATTAAAATTTGATAATAGAAATTTTTTATCAAAAAAACAATTTGAAAGTAATTTTATCAATTTAAAATTTCGATAAATATTTTTATTTATATTAAATAGAAATTTTGGAAAAATTTTTCAAAAAAATAGATTATAAGAGAATTAATTCTCTTATTTTTTATCATAAGCTTTCACGGCTTCTTCAACATCATTATAAAGACCTAATGCTGCTAAAGCACCAATTTTACCTTGATTACCAGTCACTGCAATTAAATCAATACCTAGCTCATTAGCTGTAGCTTCTGCAGTTTCAACATCCATCATACCTGATTTAGTAGCGATTGAATAATCTCTTAATTTTTCAGGTATTTCAAGACCTTCAAGAATGGCTATTGCAGTCTTATCGGATAAAGTATCTCTTTTAAGAATTTCAATAACTCTATTAATCAGAGTTTCTTTTTTATTACTTTCAACAGCAAACGTTAAAGCAATAGAAACACAATTTTGGGTTTTATGAGGATTATGTGGATATAACTGGACAATAATATGGTCGAGGTATTCAAAACCTTCATTAGCTAGTTCGACACCTAAGTTATGTGCCATAGTCCATGTTGCACCTGCATCTTTCACGTCAGTATCATCTACACCAATAACAATTTTTTCAAGTTTAGGAGTAACAACAGTTGCCCTTCCTTCTTTTGAGCCACCACCGGATTTTATAAGTTCAATATATTTTACTCCTTCACCCATTCCTCTACACATTCCGGCTCCAACACCTGCACCAGCAAGACCCGCATGAGTAACTTTAACTTCATCATCAACCACTTTAATCTCATCAATTCCTGCGGCATTAAAACTAGCTTTTAAATCAAGAGGGGCGGAACCTATATGGCAAGAATAAACATGTTTGTTACCATCACGGTAAGCATCGTCAATTAATTCTGAATTATTCTTGTATTGGTGTAATAACCAGTGTGAACCTGAAATACATGGATGATATTCGACAATTTCAACTTTATCTCCGTCAACCATTGTTAACACTTTTTTATATGGTGCAACCCATGGGTCTGAAAATTTTTCTTTTAACTCTTCAGGTTTTAAAATTTCCATATAATCATCTTAAATTTCTTTTAATCTATCACACATTTTGATAGCTGCTTCAACTGCACTTTTAGCGTTTTTAACACGTCTATGAGCATCTAATCTAGTCATTCCCGGACCAGTAATTCCTAAAGCAACTGGTGTATCGTATTCTAATGCTAAATCAGCTATTTTACGGGACGCATGTTGTGCAACAATTTGATCATGGTCTGTTGCGCCTTCAATAACTGCACCTAATGTGATAATTGCATCAAATTCGCCCTTTTGTAATAATTTTTTAATAACTAAAGGCATGTCAAACACACCAGGAACGGCTACTATTTTTGTAATTTCACAGTCTCTATTTTTAGCTTCAGCAGTAGCTAATTCCAACATCATTTGTGTAATATCATAATTAAATTCAGCAACAACTGCTGCAATTTTATATTTTACCATCTTTGTATCCTCCATAAAAAATTTATCTAAATATTAAAAGTAAGAAACCAGCAACCCCACTTAATACCATAATAAGTATAATAAAAAGAGCAGCTAATTGCATTCTAGTAAATTTTCTCATATTAAAAATCTCCTTAAATTATGAATTAATATAACATTTTTAAATTATTTAAATTTTTTTCCGATTTTTCTGAAATTTTTAGTAATTTTCCAACTGTTTGAATTTAAGATATCTGTGTTTTCTTTTTCTAATCTTTGAATTTTCTGAGTTAATTCATTTATTTGAGCTTCATAATCAGCATCTTTTCTAAATTCAGACTCACAAACATCTATTAATTCAGCTATTTTTTGAGTTAAGTGTATATCTCTTTGTTTTTTATATTCATTTTCATCATAATTAGATGATTTAACTTTCATATTCGTCATTTCATACATTATTGAGTTTAAAGTATTAATATTTCCAGTTAAATCATTAATATAAGACTTAAATTTAATGTCCAACTTCGACATTTCACTATTTTCTTCACAAATTGCCCATATTGTCGTATTTGAACCTTTATAATCAGACAATTTTGATGGCAAATAAGGGTTTTTAATGAAATGGCCTTTTGTAAAACTGTCTTCAACGATTAAAACATCAAATTTCATTGAAAGATTCAAAAATTCGAGATAATCCACATTTGTATTAAAAGTTGTTTTTTCTAGAAGCTCTTTACTTAAAACTTGTTCAAATAATGTTCTGTTTGGTGTAAATAGATGTAGTCTTATTTTATTTTTATATTCATCATTAATATTATCAAATGCATTAATAAAATCTTCAAATGATCTATTTGAAAATATTACGCCGAAATAGGCAAAATTAATATAGTTGTTATCAATCGGATAATTGCTTTTCTCGATGTAGTAATATTTCTCATCTAATGTGGGATGTGGGGAAATAGTATATTTATTGTTTATTATTTCCTCAATTTTGAATGGTAAATTATTTATCATTACTTCTTTTTGACTTTCATTAGTAAATATTATCTCATCAGCAAAAATAAAAGTTAAATACTCGCAAATACAGTTTATATCATTTGCGCTGCTAATTAATTCTAAATCTTTTTCTTTTAAAACATTATTAATTTTATCAATATATTCTTCATCTTCAAGTTTTCCACTTAAATGCCTGTTTCCAAATGTATAAATTAAAGGATCGGAAAATTCAGCTCTCCAATAGGTATCAGGATTCTTTAATTTATATTCCAATGCTAAAAAATGGGAATGAGGAAAGTTTGCTCTACTGTAAATTCTTTCATAATTATTGATGAGTTTTATACCTTCATTTATAAAATTTGAAATATTGTTCCATTCCGTTGAAAAATCTGACTTTACACTAAACTTATTTACAATATATTCCAAGACCACTTTTTCAAGTGAAAAATCTTTTTTCAAATCATCCAAACTTGCACATATAACATCAATATTCCTCTTCTCAGATAGGATTCTTTTTGCAACAACATTACTTGTGGTTGTATTTGTTGGAGAAAAAGCATAAGATATTATTAATTCTCTTTTATCATTATTTAACTCAGACAAATTTTCATTTAAATATTTGTATGGGAAAAAATCATAATTGTAACTTAAAATTTCTTTTAAAATTCGTGTATAATCTTGAGGGCACTTTTCAATATATTCATTTATTTTAATGACCTGACCGCCGGTTAAACTTTCAATAAAACTTTTAATTTCTGGGGTTTTTGCTTTTTTAAGACCTTCGTTAATATCATTTATTACCTTTAAACGGTTGTTAATATTAAATTCATAAGATAAGTCTTGTCTTGATATTGAGCCATGTCTCCATAATCTGTAATAATTCGCTTCTATATCTTTATTAACTACATAAAATTCAAAATCATTTTCCGGATAGAAATTTGCATAATATGCAATATCCACACCATTTGTTAATTCAGGATTGAATTTTGAATTTTTTACATTGATGGTGGGTATGATTTTATTTGTAGTGATAACGATAGCGTCCTTTATTTTATTGTATGGATTTTCGACAATTCCAGAATTTTCTAAAAGTTGTGGTGTCATATATGAATAAATAACTTCTCCGGAATCTTCATCAATATCATAAAAAGTCCCAAGAACTATTCTATTTGGTTTAACGTGTTTGTATACTTCTTCAAAGTAATTATCACTTATATAATCGTCATCATCAATGAAAATACAATATTTTCTTGAAGCTAATTCAATTCCTTTGTTACGAGCATTACAAACTCCTTTTTCACTTTCTGTTAAGATTATATTAACTTCAGGATTATTTTTCTGGTATTCTTTAATTATATCTGGTGTTGAATCAATTTCACCGTTAACAATAAAAATAGCTTCGAATAAGTTAGAATCCATATTTTGATTAATTAAAGAATCAAGTAATTTTGAGATATATTTTTCTCCTTTATATGTAGGAATAATCGCACTTATCCCATCTTTCAGTTCAGATTCTTTAATCATATAATTCCCCATTATTGAACTACTTCAACTTAAAAAAGTTGAGATTTATTACTTGTATAATCAATTAATTAATAGTTTTTCCACTTTTTTCCCCACTGTGAGGTTTTTTTAAAATCAATGATTTAACCTAATTTACTAATTACAGATTTAATTTTGATATTATTTAAATTAAATCATGAATCATGAACGGTATACTAATTATAATAATTTTATTATTTCATTTGTTACTTCATTTGTTGTTGCATTGCCACCTAAATCTCCAGTTAAAACTTTTGCCTCAGTCAATAGTTTTAAAATTGCATTTTCTAGTTTTTCTCCAGATTCGTTTTCATCTAAATACTTAAGCATCATAACAGCAGATAACATCATAGCTATTGGATTTGCAATACCTTTGCCTGCAATATCTGGAGCAGATCCATGGACAGGTTCAAATAATGCACCATCATTTCCAATATTGGCTGATGGAATCAATCCAAGTCCACCAACAAGACCCGCACCTTCATCAGAAAGAATATCTCCAAATAGATTGGTTGTTACAATAACTTCGAATTTTTCCGGTTGTGTTATTAGATACATTGCAGTAGCGTCTACATAAAAGTCTTCTTTTTCAATATCAGGATATTTTTCACCAACTTCATAAAAAATATCTTTAAATAGCCCATCACTTTTTTTCAAAACATTTGCTTTGTGAACACCAGTAACCTTAGATTTATTATTATCTTTAGCATATTGGAATGCATAATCAATAATTCTCTCTTCTGCTTCACGTGTAATGACACGTTTTGCAACAGCACCTTCGTCGGTAAATTCTTCTTTATCCGCAATATATAGTCCTTCAGTATTTTCACGCACAATTATAAAATCAATATTTTCAGCTAATGAATTAGTATTAGGGTATGATTTGACAGGTCTTAAATTAGCAAACATCTTCATTTCTTGGCGTAATTTAACAATAACATCAGCTGCTGTTTCACCAGCAGCACCAAATAAACATGCGTCTGCATTTCTTACAATTTCAATGGTTTTTTCAGGAAGTGCATAACCAGTTTTTTCTAGACAGGCATCTCCAGCTTCACCATAAATATAATTAAAGTCAAGATTTAAATTATTTAAAACAGTTATGGTTGATTCCATTACTTCTGAGCCTATTCCATCACCCGGAATAACCGCAATATTATATTTATTCTCTTTTGTTTTTAAGGTACTCAATTAAACCACCTTTTTCAAGTATTTCTAACATAAATGGAGGTAATTTCTTAAATGTGATTTCATCTCCGTTTTCAGCTTTAATAATTCCTTTACTCATATCAACTTCAATTTCATCGCCATCTTTAACTAAATCGGTAATTCCTGGAGCTTCCAGAAGTGGAACACCAACATTTGTAGCGTTTCTATAAAAAATTCTTGCAAATGATTCAGCTATTACAGCAGAAATTCCCGCACCTTTAATTGCAATAGGGGCATGTTCACGAGAAGATCCACAACCGAAATTTGTTCCTGCTACAATAAAATCTCCTTTTTTACATTTTTCACTAAATTTATCGTCTAATCCTTCCATACAATGTTTTGATAGTGTTTCTTCATCAGTATAAATTAAATATCTTCCAGGAATAATAATATCAGTATCAATGTCATTTCCAAATTTCCATGCAGTTCCTTTCATATTAATCACTCCGGTGCAACAATTTTTCCTTCAAGTGCAGAAGCGGCAGCAACTGCAGCAGAAGATAAGTATACTTTTCCTTCTGGTGAGCCTTGTCTACCTTTAAAGTTCCTATTTGATGTTGATAAGCTGACTTCATCAGGTCCGATAATTCCGGTATGTCCTCCAAGACATGGACCACAGCAAGGGGAAGAAACCAAGGCTCCGGCTTCTATAAATATCTTTATTAATCCTTCATCTAAAGCTTTTAAGTAAGTTTCTTTTGATGCGGGAATAACCAACATTCTGGTGGATTTTGCAATTTCTTTTCCTTTAAGTATTTTTGCAGCATCTCTTAGGTCGCTTATTCTTCCATTTGTACATGATCCTAAAAATACTTGATCAATTTCTTCATCTATTTCACTAACAGGTTTTACGTTATCTACATTATTTGGACATGCTACTTGAGGTTCTAAATCACTTACATCAATGTTAATTGTTTTTAATGAGGGAGCATTCAAATCCGTTTTAAATATTTTATAGGGTTTATTTGAGTGTTTTTCCACGTATTCTATTGTTTTTTTGTCAGGTTCTACTAAACCCGTTTTTCCGCCCATTTCAATGGCCATGTTACATAAAACCATCCTGTCTGAAACACTCATATCCCTAACGGTTTGACCTGAAAATTCACAGGCTTTATAAGTTGATCCGTCGGCACCAACTTGACCGATGATATTTAAGATAACATCTTTAGCATAAACATTATCCTTTAATTCACCAGTAATTTCAAATCTATTTGTTTCAGGAACTTTAAACCATAAATTACCTTCGGCAAATACCATTGCCATATCTGTTGAACCAATACCTGTTGAAAATGCTCCTAGTGCTCCATGAGTACAAGTATGTGAATCTGCTCCGACAATTACCTCACCAGGAACAACATGACCTAATTCCGGTAGAATTTGATGGCAAACTCCTGCATTAACATCATAAAAATTCTTTATCTTTTGATTTTCAACAAACTTTCTCATAATAATATGATTATTTGCTGAATCAATGGAATCGGCCGGTACTTGATGATCAAAAGGTATTACAATCTTTGAAGAATCCCAAACATCTTCAACACCTATTTTTTCAAATGATTCAACTGCAAGAGGTCCAGTTAAATCATGGGTCATTGCAACGTCAATATTTGCAATAATAATGTCGCCGGCTTCGACTTTCTCATTTCCCGATGCTCTAGCTAATATTTTTTCAGACATTGTACTTGACATATTAAAACCTCATTATTTATAGTATTGTTTAACATTCTATTTAAATTTTGAAAAAAGTGCTTTATTATATTAAATCGTGTTAAAAAAGAATATAATATAGTATTAAAGTAAAACTAATATTTTCTTGACCAAAAGCAAATGGAGATATAATTTATATTTATATCCCACTGTGATTAAATTGGAATCATCAACCTTAATCATCAACTAACTTACTTTTTTTATTTTTAATTAAAATCGTTTAAATTAAAAAATAAGCAATTTAAAGAATTTTAAAAAATTAATCATCAACCAACAATATGTTAATCATCAACTATCGAATATTAATTTGAATTATATGTGTTAATAGAATATTTTTTTTAACCGTTCGGACATGCCATTTAATAAGGTCAAATTTCTAGCACCATATTTTCAAAAATTTATATAATATGTCAAACAAAATATTTTTCATGAGTAAGTTTTTTGGAAGATTTAAAAAAGAAGAAGAAATTCCTATTGTTGAGAAAGAAATTCCAATTTGGGAAGATAGGATTTTTTGGGTAGAAACTTTACAAAAAATAGCTTTACCTGTGTTAATGAATGTTAAAAAAGATTCTTTGAGAAAAAATATGGCTTTAGAATCTAAAAGTGTTGAAAGTGGTAAATTTGCATACCTTAGTGCATTTGCACGTGTATTTAATGGTATTGCACCATGGTTAGAGCTTGGACCTAATGAATCTGAAGAAGGTAGGCTTCGTGAAAAATATATTTATTTAACTATTGATGCTATTTCTGTAGCTGTTAATCCAAAAAAGAATGATTACATGTTTTATAATGAGCCTAAACAATCATTAGTTGACATGGCACTTTTTGCTCAAGGTTTACTACGTTCCAAAAATCAAATTTGGCTTAATTTACCAATGGACATTCAAGCAAAAATTATTGCAGAATTAAAAAATACTAGACTCATTGCTCCTTATGAAAATCATTGGCTTTTATATACATCATTAATTGAGGCAGCTCTTTTAGAATTCACTGGTGAATGTAATAAAAAACGTTTAACTTATGCTATTCACAAATTTAGAGATGAATGGTATGTAGGTGATGGAATTTATAAAGATGGGGATGATTTTGCTTCAAATTATTATAATAGTTTGATTATACATCCTTTTCTTAATGATATTCTATTCGTAATGAGAAAGTATGGATTATCTGATGGTGAATTTTTAGATGTCCAGTTAATGAGGTCATCAAGACTTTCTTCTCAATTAGAAAGATGTATTTCTCCTGAAGGTAACTATCCAATCATTGGAAAATCTATTGCTTTTCGTACTGGTATTTTCCATACATTATCTCAAGCTTCTTTACTTAAAGCATTGCCTAAAAATTTGGAGCCTGCTCAGGTAAGATCTGCTTTAACTAAAGTTTTAAGAAACTTATTTGAAGGAAATCAAAATTTCGTTAATGATAATTGGTTGACTTTAGGTTTAAATGGTCATCAATCAGATATTGCTGAAACTGATGTTAATACTGGAAGTTTATATTTATGCTGTGCAGTATTTTTGCCATTAGGTCTTGATTTTAATGATCCTTTTTGGGATAATGAATTTGAAGAATGGACATCTTTAAAAGCATGGAATGGTAGAGAAACAGAAACAGATCAATCAATAGACTTTTAAAAAATGATTTTTATGGGTATTAAATCAATTTTTTCTAAGAATTCTAAAAATACTGATAGAGAAATTTGGGTTAATACATTGTCTAAGATTATAGATCCTGTTTTAACTAATGTTGCAAATGAAACTCTTAAGGAAAAAATGCCTGTTGCATATGTAAAAAGTGAAAGAGCTAAATTTGCACATTTAGAAGCAGTAGGTCGAACTGTATGCGGTATTGCACCTTGGTTAGAGTTAGGACCAGATAATACTCATGAAGGTAAATTGCGAGCCAAATACATAGAATTAACTACTAAAGGATTAGTTAATATTTGCAATCCGGATTCACCGGATTATTTAATTTTTAACCAACCCTATCAACCATTAGTTGACTCAGCACATTTGGTTGAGGGATTACTTAGAGCAAAAACTCAGCTCTGGGATAATATAGATTCCAATGGTCAGGAAATGATTATTGATTGCTTAAAGCAAACACGTTCTATTGAACCTTGGGTTAATAATTGGATTTTATTTCCATCCATGATTGAAGCTTTTCTGCTTGAAACTACTGGAGAATATGATGAATTTAGATTAATGCATGGCGTTAATGTCTATATGAATGATTGGTATTGTGGAGATTCTTATTATGGGGATGGGCCTAATTTTCATTTTGATTATTATAATAGCTATGTTATTCATCCAATGCTTACAGATATCCTTTCAATATTAAGAAAACATAATATCGGAGAATATACATATTTAGATGCTCATTTACACAGATTAAGACATTATGCGGGACATCTTGAAAGATTAATATCTCCTGAAGGAACCTATCCAGTAGTTGGAAGATCAATGTTATATAGAACTGCTGCTTTTCAAGCCTTAGGTCAAGCATGTTTATTTGGATTATATAATGAAGATGTAAAGCCCGAACAAGTTAGAAGTGCACTAACAGCAGTAATTCAAAATCAGTTTTCAAGTGAAAATAATTTTGATTCAAATGGATGGTTACGTTTTGGTTTTAATGGCAATCAACCGAAGGTAGCTGAAGAGTATAGTAATACCGGCAGTATGTATTTATGTACTACAGGATTTTTACCTCTAGGATTACCTGAAAGCAATAGGTTTTGGTCAGCTTCAAGTGCTGAATGGACTTCACTTAAAGCTTGGAGCGGAAAAGACATTGATTCAAATATGTATATTAAAGATTAAGCTCATATAGGTTTCCATAATTGTATAATTTAATTTTTTCCGGAACCTTATAGATTATATTTTTTGTATCAAAAATAATTGTATTTTCATGGATTAATGTATAATCCAGATTTTTAAATTCATTATGATCACATAATATTAAAATTAAATTTGCATCAGTTACCGCATCTTTAAAACTAACAAAGTTAGGATTATCTATGTGCGGGTCATGAATAGCTATTTCATAGTCTTTAGTTAAATTATCTATTATTTCATATGCAGGGCTTTCTCTGTCGTCTCCGGTATTTCCCTTATAGGAAACTCCTAAAATGGCGATTTTACCTTTTTTAATTATTTTTCTCACATTTTCACATACAAATTCAGGCATTGAATTATTAGTGTCTCTTGCAAGCTTAATTATTTGGGCAGTTTCTGGAGCTTTTGCATAAATGAAATAAGGGTCAATTGCAAGGCAATGTCCACCAACACCGGGGCCCGGAGAATGTAAATTCACTCTTGGATGTTTATTGGCCATTTTAATAACGTCTAATGTATTAACACCAATTTCAGCACAAATTTTTGCAAGTTCATTAGCCAGCGCAATGTTAACGTCACGAAATGTATTTTCCATGCATTTTGATAACTCTGCAGTTTTTGCTTCAGTCAACATTAATTCCCCTTCTACAAATTGACCGTATACTTTTGCTGCTTTTTTACTGCATTTTGGAGTTATACCTCCAATAATCCGGTCATTATGAATTAATTCTTCAATAATTTTTCCAGGCAAAACTCTTTCAGGGCAATGTGCAAGATATAAGTCTTCACCAATTGTAAATCCTTCATTTTCAAAAATTGGTTTTATAATTTCATCAGTTGACATTGGAGCTATTGTAGATTCAACAATAACAACATTTCCTTTTTCTAAATAAGGAATTATTGATTTGCATGCAGAAATAACATAACTTAAATCACAACTATAATTTTCAACAATATACGGGGTAGGAACGGTAATAATAAATGCATCAGATTTTTCAGGTTGTAAGGAAGCTTTGTATACTTTATTTTTTAAAGCCTGTTTTATTATATTGGATATGCCTGGTTCTTCAATGTGAATGATTCCATTATTTAAGTTTTCTATCATTTTTTCATTTACATCAACTCCAACCACTTCGCAATGATTTCTTGCAAATAAAGCGGCTGTTGGAAGTCCAATATAACCTTGACCAATAATACACACTTTCATATAGACACCCCTTTAAATATTAATATTGATATATTTAATTTATATAATAAAATGTTTGGGGATAAAATGAAAATTTTAATTACTGGTTCAAATGGTATGTTAGGACATGATTTAATCGATGTTTTAAAAGATAATAATGAATTAATTTTAACTACATCTTCTTCATTAGATATTACTGATAAAGAACATGTTATTGATTTTATTAAGGAAAATAATCCTGATATAGTTATTAACTCTGCAGCTTATACTAATGTTGATGGATGTGAAGAAAATGTTGATTTGGCTTTTGCAGTTAATGGTGAAGGTCCAAAAAATTTAGCTTTAGGCTGTAAAGAAATTAACTGTCCGCTTGTTCATGTAAGTACTGATTATGTGTTCAATGGTAAAAACACAAGGCCTTGGGTTGAAGATGATGAAATTGGACCAATTAGTGTTTATGGTAAAAGCAAACTTGAAGGTGAAATTGGAATTCAAGAAACTATTGATAATTTTTTCATAATAAGAACTGCCTGGTTATATGGTGTTAATGGCGGCAATTTCCCAAAAACAATGTTGGAACTTGCAAAAAATCATCCTGAAATAACTGTTGTTACAGATGAGGTTGGATGTCCTACTTATACTTTGGATTTAGCTAAAGCTATTGCCGAGTTAATTGAAACGGATTATTATGGAATTTATCATATAACTAATTCAGATAGTTGCTCCTGGTTTGATTTTGCAAAATATATTTTTGAAATTGCAGATGTTGACGTTAAAGTAACGCCAGTTACAGCATCTGAATTTGCAAGACCTGCTCCAAGACCTTCATACTCTGTTTTAAATAATAAAAAATGGATTGATAATGGATTTAAACCTTTAAGAAGTTATAAAGAAGCTATAAAAGAATATATAGATATTATAAAATAGGTGGGTTAAATGGATAAGAAAATGTTAATAATTGTTTTTGCAATTATAGCATTATTTGGCGGACTTTTCTTATCTGGCACTTTTGCTCAAAAAGATGTGAAAGTAGTAGAAGATGGCCAATATTGTACTGTTGATGAAGTATCAGCTTATATTAAAGAATTTCATAAATTACCTAATAATTATATAACTAAAAAAGAAGCTAGAGATTTAGGCTGGTCAGGTGGTCCTTTAAAAAAATATGCTCCAGGTAAAAGTATTGGAGGGGATGTATTCACAAATAGGGAAGGCGTTCTCCCAAAAACTTCTGCAAAATATATTGAATGTGATATTAATGCAAATGGCACTTCAAGAGGGCCTGAAAGAATAATTTTTAATAGTGAAACATTTCAAGTGTATTACACATCAGACCATTACAAAACATTTAAAGAGGTTTAAAAATTGAAAGTCTATGAAATCGATGGTGAATTAATAGCTAGTGATGGTCATGCATATTTAAAAAAAGCTTTAGATTTTCCTGATTATTATGGTGAAAATTTAGATGCATTGTATGATTGTTTATGTGATTTAAATTGTGAAATACATTTTAAAAATGCAATTTTGGTGAAAGATTGTATTTTAGATACTTTTGATGATGCTAAAAACGAAAATGAGAATTTAATTATAAAATTTATTTAAAGTGGACTGTTTGATAATTAATTTCTTGTTTCGCGTCATTTTTTAATATTTTAACTTTAATTTTGTCAGGTAAAGAATATATATTCTTTTTTGAAATTTATCATATGTTAAATATACTTATTCATTTTCATTCAGTTGAAAAATTTCTTAAAATTAGGACATGCGATATTAATGAGTTGGATGATAAGATCTACTATTTTTCATGAATTTAATCCTCTCATAATATATTACATCCCAAAATATAATAAACATTAGATAATTTAAAAAATCAGATAAATATATATTATCTGAAAAATAAAAACATTAGTATAAAAAAATAAGGTGATGCACATATGGAAAATATAGTAGCAAGTACAAAATTATATAAGAATTTCCAAGTAGTTATTCCAAAAGAGATAAGAAAAGAATATGATTTTGATATTGATAATACAATGATAGATTGGTGCATCAACAAAGATAATGAAATTGTTCTTATTCCAAGAGAAAAAATCACTACAAAAGATATATTGGGCATTGTAAAAGATAAAGATAAATGGGATATTGATAAGGAAGTGTATGAATGAAATATTTTGTAGATTCATCATTTATTGTTTCATTATTCAAAGAAACGGAGACTAATCATCACATAGCTAAAGAACACACTAATATTATTGATAATAATGAATGTTATATCACTAATGGGATTTTGCTTGAAATTATAACAATCCTGATGAAAAGAACAAAAGACAATGACATTGTTAAACTTGCTTATGCTTATTTATTGGATAATTTCATTATAGTGGATGAATACAATATTAAACATTATAATGATAAAGTAATGGAATTATTTTTGAAATATAACAATAATAATTTCAAAGTTAGTTTTGTTGATTGTTCAAGCATTGTCATTTCTAATCATTACGGATTGGATTATGTTGTTAGCTTTGATAAAGGTTTCAAATTATTCAATGAAATACGATTATATCAATTTTAGATAAGAGTACTTCTTGGATTAGGAATTTTATAATGATTGAGTTATTATCTTATGATTATTGGGGATGAAATTATATTCTTTTCTATTTTTTTTAAAATAATGAAAATCTCTCCTATAATTTTTGATAATTCGTCAGAATAAAAGTATTTCTCAATTATTGGTACTCCCAAAGTAATGTTTTTATATTATATTTTTCAAAAATATATAATGATAAACTTATTTTAAATCTATAAGACAAATAAGTGAGTTTGATTTAATGTTTGAAAATAATAAGTACTTAAGTAACTTTAGTAAGTATTCATTCTTACTTACAGAGTTAATTAAAAGAGATATAAGTGGAAAATATAAAGATTCTTCCTTAGGTTTATTTTGGAGTTTTTTAAATCCATTATTGTCCATGATTGTATTGACAATGGTCTTTTCACAATTTTTTGGTGGATCTATTCCTAATTTTCCAGTATACTTGTTAAGTGGTAAATTAGTGTTTGATTTATTTTCTAATGCAACTACTGGAGCAATGGATTCTATTAAAGGGAATTCAGAGATTATTAAAAAGATTTATGTTCCAAAATATATGTTTGCAGTTGGAATTGCATGTTCCGAGTTCATTAACTTTTTAATTTCACTTATAGTGCTTATTGCAGTAATGATTGTTACTGGAGCTCCATTTCACATGTCATTATTGTACTCACCAATTCCTTTGTTTTTCTTACTTTTATTAACAATGGGTGTTGGTTTGATTTTGGCTACAGCTACAACATTCTTTACAGATATTAAATACTTATATGGTGTTTTAATCATGTTATTATCTTTCATGACGCCATTATTTTATCCTATTGAAATGGTTCCTGCGAAATATTTGATTTTATTTAAAATAAATCCATTATATGCGGCGGTTAAATGTTTTAGAGATATTGTTCTTGCAGGAACTTTCCCTGAAATGAAATTTTTCATTTATTTAGTTATTACATCAATTATTGCACTGGCTGTTGGAATATATTTATTTAAAAAATACCAAGATGAGTTTATACTTAATATTTAGGAGGTTAAAAGATGACAATTCAATTAAGATATCCAAAAAATGTTTCTCAAAAGGAAGACAGTAAAAAATCCACTTGGGAAAATTTAGATAATATAATGCTTGATGATTGGGATGATGTTGCATCTACGTATGTATCTCCTGGACAAAAACCATCTGCCGTAACAATTAGTGATTTTAATTTTAATATTCCTGATGATGCAAGAGTTTCTGAAGTAGTTATTGAACATGATTTTCACAAAGAATCCTCTCAAAAACCAATTGAAATTGAACCTCCGTTAATTACACTTATGATTGGCGATAACGAATTTGAAATTAATTCTTTTATTAATGCGGATATTTATCCCGCTGATCGAAGTGTTGTAATACCTTTAGAAGATATTTTGGGTGAAGATGTTAAAGGTGAAGACTTTAAAATCAAATTTGAATTCCCTGAAAATATAAATAATGATGGGGGATTATTATTTTTTGATTTTGTACGTGTAAGATTAGTTTTTGAAATTAAAAGATACTTATTAACTTGTGGTGAAACAAATTCTTATTTCCCGACTGAAGATAAACCTATTCAATTAGCTGTTGGAGATGAATTTAGATATTCCTTATACTTTAAAAATGTAAATGGTGTCTCAACTAATCGTCAAGAAGTTAAAATTAATATTCCTGAAGGTTTTGAGATTTTAAAATATTACTTCAAAGCATCTAAAATAAATAAGTTAACTGATGATGATGTGGATGAAGAATTGTATGAAGATGAATTTGATGAAAAAACCCAAATCTGGCGTCCTTCTGTTCGTGGAAAAGGTTCAGCAGCTATTCGATTAGTTTTAAAATGTACTGAAGAAGGTACAAGAGCATTATCCGGATATAATGAAAATTTTGGTGTAACTCCTAATTTTTATGTTGAAGTTCATGATAAAGATTTTGAAACTCCTCCAAATTTATTTGATGAAACTACTAATGTTTGGGGTTCAGAACTTGGAGATGATGAAAATTATCTAAGTATGAATCAAAATATAGTCATTGATGTTGATAATGTCTCAATGGAATTTAAAAAGCCTCAAGAAAAAGTAGATAACCTTAAAGAATATTGTATTAAATGGGTTAAAAGAGAATTAAAACCTAAAAATAAATTTAAAGCCCTTGATCATGTTTCATTTTCTGTGCATAAAGGTGAAAGAGTAGGTATTATAGGTTTTAATGGTGCAGGTAAAAGTACTATATTAAAAATTTTATCAGGTGTTTTAAAACCAACTTCAGGTAAGATTGATACTTATGGAACTATTGCTCCATTATTAGAACTTGGAGCAGGTTTTGATCATAATTATAGTGGCCGTGAAAATGTATTCTTAAATGGAGCTATTTTAGGATATTCAAGAGAGTTTTTAGAAAGCAAATATGATGAAATTGTAGAATTTTCAGAATTAGAGGACTTCATTGATATTCCTATTAAAAATTATTCTTCAGGTATGGTAGCAAAATTAGGTTTTTCAGTTGCAACTATTGTTGAACCGGATGTTTTAATTTTAGATGAGGTATTATCTGTCGGGGATGTAAAATTCCAGAAAAAAAGTGGAGATAAACTTAAATCAATGATGGGTTCTGGAGTAACTGTTTTATTAGTATCTCACGCTACTGATAATATTCGTGAATTATGTACTCGTGCTATTTGGCTAGACCAAGGTAAGTTAGTAATGGATGGGGATGTTGATTATGTCTGTGATGCTTACATTGAAGCAGCTAAAAAAGCATCTGAGGAACAGTTAAGTGGGTTACAACTGGAATAACTTTTAAAAATTTTAATTTTTTTGAAGTATATTTAAAAAATATCAATTGAATAGTTATTTTAATTACTTATGAATTACAAACAATTTATATTAAATATTTATGGTGATTTTTATGAAAGGTATTGTGCTTGCTGGTGGTTCTGGTACTCGTTTATATCCGATTACAAAGGCTGTTTCTAAACAATTATTGCCGTTATATGATAAACCAATGATTTATTATCCGATTTCTGTTCTTATGCTTGCAGGAATTAAGGAGATTTTGATTATTTCAACACCTAGGGATTTGCCTATGTATAAAGATTTATTGGGTGACGGCTCTTCATTGGGTATTAAATTTGAATATGCTGTTCAAGAGCATCCAAATGGTCTTGCTGAAGCTTTTATTGTTGGTGAAGACTTTATTGGCGATGATAATGTTGCTTTAATTCTTGGAGATAATATTTTTCATGGACACAGGTTTACTGAGATTTTAGAACGCTCAACTGAATTGGATGAAGGGGCTATTATATTTGGATACTATACAAATAATCCTGAAGCTTTTGGTGTTGTTGAGTTTGATGATGATGGAAATGTATTGTCTGTTGAAGAAAAGCCAGAATATCCTAAATCAAATTATGTTGTTCCAGGACTATATTTCTACGATAATGATGTAATTGAAATTGCTAAAAATGTAAAACCTTCTGATAGGGGTGAAGTTGAAATTACTTCAGTAAATGAAGAATATTTAAATCGTGGAAAACTTAAAGTAGAATTATTGGGCCGGGGAATGGCCTGGTTAGATACAGGAACACATACTGGCCTTTTGGAGGCAGCAAATTTTATTGAAACTGTTCAAAAAAGACAAAGTTTATACATTTCATGTCTTGAAGAAATTGCATTCAATAAAGGTTATATTAATGAAGAACAATTATTAAAAACAGCAGAAGAACTTAAAAAGACTGATTATGGTCAATATTTATTTAATTTGGTTAAATAATGGTTAATTTAAATAAAAGAATTCAATGCCGTCAACCTAATTTTTAATTTCATATTTTTTTCCTTTTATGTTGGTCTGTAGTTCAGATTGAATTTTCTCTGTTTTTTAGGGTTTCTTTTTG
>CACXWH010000024.1 GCA_902771225.1 uncultured Methanobrevibacter sp.
GTGATAGCTTCCATTTCAACACCAGTTTTGCCCAATGTGTTAACAGCACAGGTACATGTAATAAAAGTAGGATTTACATCAAAATCTACTTCAATACCCGTTAAACTTAATGGATGACATAATGGAATAATTGATGAAGTATTTTTAACAGCTTGAATTGCTGCAATTTGAGCTGTTGTTAATACATTTCCTTTTTTAATTTCCTCTGATTGGATCATTTTAATTGTTTTTTCATCAAGAAATATTTTTCCGGATGCAATTGCTCTTCTCTTTTGATCTGGTTTTGCACCAACTTCAACCATGTGTACTCCACTATCTGTTAAATGTGTAAATTCTTCGCCCATATTATCACCTTTATTTGTCACTTACTTCTATAACATCCAATTGCTTACAAAATGCTTTAACTCCTAATTTATCTGCCACATTAGGTTGTGATCTTCCTTCATCCCCCGAAATTAGTTCTTTAATATATAATCCACCCTCAGTTTTTATAGTCATCTCAAAATGAGTTTCATCAATGACTTCACAAGACAAATCCAAGACATGTTTTATACGCACTTTATCTGCACGTCTGTGGGAAACTCTTATTGGAGTTTGTTGGTGAATTTCATTTAATTCGGATAAAATTGCCAGTTTATCTTTATCATAAGGACTATCACACTCAACCAATGCATTATAAATTTTATATGCATCAGGTGATGATACTTTAATTTCAGCTTTTCTATTCCTATTTGTAAATTTTAAATTATGATATTGAGTTTTACCCTGATTAATATCATTGATTTCTTTTTCTAAATTATTCAAATCAATTTTTCTAATTTTAGGTTCTTTTATCTCAAGTACAAAGGGTCTTCCTGAACCCAACATTAATACATCAATATCTTCTCTTCCAGCACCATGGAATTTAGCTTCATACCCATTAGTAGCTTTTAAGATATGCTCGGAAATTAATTCTTCTACTGAACATGGATATTGTTTTCCTGTGAAATTACATTCTTCACATCCCCTGCCTTTACATTTACGGCAAGGCCATTTAGTTTGAGGAATTCCGCGGACAAGTTTATTATATTTACCTTCTATAAAAATTGGATTAATCTGAATTCGAACCTTCGGGTTTTTTATTAAGTTAACATTAACAATAATATCTTGCTTTTCAAAATTAACTTCTTTTTTAAGTTCATTTTCTAATTTTTTACCAATAATTCTATTAATCTCTTTTTTTATTGGTTCAACATCTAAATTTAATTCTTTAATAAATTCTTCATCCCGTTGCTTAATCTCGTTATCAATACGAGACCCTACAACAAATGAATCAAATTCAACTTTTAAGAAGTCTAATTTATCATAGATTTTGTTAAAAAGTTCATCATCAATTTTGTTAAATACATTTCCACAGATGATACATTCATTCTCATTTAATTCAATATTTAAAGATTCAGCTCTTGAAACATTATCCTCACCCTCAATTGTTTTTGAAAGCATTCTTCCAAGACAATGTTTACATATTCTACCATCTGTTTTTTTTAAAATTTCTTCTAAAATTTGCATGTTAATCCTATTTCATGAATTGACCCATCATACGGTTCATTGCACCGCCACTTAAACGACCACCGCGTTTTCCTAATCCTTTCATGGTCTTTCTAGTATTATTATAGTATTTTAAAAGGTCTTTAACTTCAGATTCGTCTACACCTGCTCCACGGGCAATTCTTTGAACTCTTGAATGTTTAATTATTTTTGGGTTTTCCATTTCTTCTTGAGTCATTGATGACATCATGATTTTATATGAATCAATCTTTTCTTCCGTCATCTTTGATGCCTCTTTTGGAATTTTATTACCCATTCCCGGAATCATGTTTAATACTTGCTGCATAGGTCCCATTTTGTTCATCATGTCAAACTGATTTTTCATATCAACAAGGGTAAATTTACCTTTAAGCATGTTATTCATTGTTTGCTCTGCAACATCCTCATCAATATTTTCTTCAGCTTTCTCTATTAAACTTTTAATATCACCCATTCCAAGTAATCTAGATATAAATCTTTCCGGGTCAAATAATTCAAAGTCATCGATTCTTTCACCGGTACCAATGAACTTGATTGGAGCACCAGTTTCTGCTACAGCAGACAATGCACCCCCACCTTTTGCCGAACCATCCAATTTTGTTATAATAATTGATCCAATATCAGTTGCTTGTGAGAAAGCTTTTGCCTGTTCACCCGCTTGCTGACCGATTGTTCCATCAATAACTAGTATAGCTTCACTTGGATTAATAATATCATCTAATTCATTCATTTCTGCAATTAAATCTGCTTCTTCCTTGTGTCTACCAGCAGTATCGAAAATAATAACTTTACGATTTTTAAATTCTTTTAACCCTTTTTCAGCTAAATCAAGTGCATCTTTATTATTCGGATCACCATAAAGCGGAACATCCATTTCTTCAGTTAACTGTTTTAATTGTTCATAAGCAGCCGGTCTCCATGTATCCGTACAGACGACAGCAGGATTGAAACCTTTTTTCTGCAAATATCTACATAATTTTCCAATAGTAGTTGTTTTACCACTACCCTGTAGACCTAAGAATAATATTTTATAAGGTCTTTCGTTAATATCCAAACCTGCAGCTTCACTACCCAAAAGATTTACCATTTCCTCATAAATAATTGTTATAACGTGTTCTCTTGGAGTAATACCTTTTGGCGGTTCTTCTTCAAGAGCTCTTGATTCTATTTTTTTAGATAAATCTAAAACTAAAGCGATATTAACATCAGATTGAATTAATGCGCGTTGAATATCTTTAACAACTTCTTTTATTGTTTTTTTATCAATGACAGACATTCCCACTAATTTTTTCATAGTATTAGTGAGATTCTCACCTAAATTTCCAAGCATATTATCACTTTAAATAAATTTATTAATTTATAATAATATATTTATATTCATATTTAGTTTTAAAATTTTGGTGTGGAGAGTATGTTAGAAGAATTAAAAAAAACTTTGGAGAATTCACCAATTATAAAAAAAGGAGATTATGATTATTTTATTAATCCTATAAGTGATGGAATTCCTGCAATGGATCCTAAAATATTACGTGAATTGTCATTGGCTGTTTATAAATATGCAGATTTAGATGTTGATAAAATTGTAGCTGTTGAAGCAATGGGAATACATTTAGCTACCGCATTATCCCTTGCAACAGACATACCTTTTGTTATAATACGTAAAAGACAATATGGACTTGAAGGAGAAACAGAAGTTTATCAAAAAACCGGATACGGTTCTTCAAACCTTTTTATTAATGATTTGCATGCTGGTGAAAAAATCTTACTTATCGATGATGTTGTAAGTACTGGAGGAACTTTAATTGCACTTTTAAAAACATTGAAAGATTTGGGTTTAGAAATAAAATCAACAGTAGCAGTTATTGATAAGGGAAAAGGAAAAGAAATTGTTGAAAGAGAAACTGGTGTTAATGTATTTTCTATAGTAAAAGTTGATATTATTGATGGAAAAGTAGTTATTGAAAAAACAATTGAAGATTAAAATGTCATTATACAATATGAATTTAGATAAAGTAATCCGTAAAATTAACTCTAAAAATGTTAAAACAGTAGGCCTGCAATTTCCAGAAGGCCTTAAGATGCAAGCAGTGACTATTGCACGTCAAATTGAAGAAGAATGTGAAGTGAATGTAATCATATCTGGAGATCCATGTTTTGGAGCATGTGATGTAAGTGATTACAAAATGAAAGATTCCGTTGATTTAATCATTCATTTTGGCCATACGCCATTACCAATCAGATATGAAATTCCAACTCTTTTTATAGAGGCCTTTGCAAATATTGATGTGAAAAAAGATTTAAAAGAATGTCTTGAAAGCCTAAAAAACTATTCCAGAGTTGCATTAGTTACAACAACACAACATTTACATTTATTAAATGAAATGAAAGATTTTCTTGAGGATAATGGTAAAGAAGTTGTTCTTGGTTCTTCTAAAAGTACTAGAAAAGGTCAAGTTTTAGGATGTAATTTTTCTTCTATTAAAAATTTAGATGCTGAAGTTTATTTATTCATTGGAAGCGGTAATTTTCACCCATTAGGTATTTATTTATTTACAAAATCTCCTGTTTATGCAATTGATCCTTATAATAATGAATTAAGAGAAATGACAGATTATGCTGATAGAATTTTGAGAATACGTTTTGCAAGAATTACGAAAGCACGTGAAGCTAAAAAATGGGGAATTATCGTATCTTCAAAAGAAGGCCAATACCGGCTTGAACTTGCAAAAGAAATGAAAAAATTACTAAAAGACCATGATATGGAAGGACATATAATAATGGTGGATAATGTAAATCCAGATGTATTGTTACCTTACTTTGATTTGGATGCTTTTGTAGTAACGGCTTGTCCAAGAATAGCTATTGATGACTCTCAAATGTATAAAAAACCCTTAATAACACCACAGGAACTGGAAATTGTATTAAATAAAAGAGAATGGGAAAATTATCAATTAGATGAAATACTATTCAGACGAAGATAGTGCACTAACTTTAAATATAAACATAGATAAAATTATTATATTAATGAAATTTTTCTTACTTTGGTGATTTAATATGGTTGAGAATGAAGAAAAAATTGTGATGCCAGGAGATAAATTAGGAATAATTGAACAATATGTGCCCGGAGAAGGTACTTATGATGACGAAGGAGAAATTAAATCATCAGTACTAGGAAATGTGAAAATTAACCAAAAAAAGAGAATTATCTCAGTTGACTCAAAGTTTGGAAAACCTGCTCTTTTGAAAAAAGGAGATATTGTATATGGCCAAATAACCGATCTCAAACCACAAAGAGCAAATATAAATATTGATTGTATTAAAGATAATCCTAGACCATTAGCATTACCATATATGGGTGCAATTCACATATCCCAAGCGAAAAAAGATTATCTTGAAAAATTAAGTGATGCATTTAGAATAGGAGATATAGTACAAGCTAAAGTAGTTAAAATAACTGGAGATAATGTTGATTTAAGTACTGTAGATAAAGATTGTGGTGTTTTAAAAGCAATGTGTACACGTTGTAGAGATTATATGCACACTACACAGAAAAAAGATGAAGTTCAATGTAATTCATGTAATAAAAAAGAAAAACGTAAAGTTTCAATAAACTATGTTAATGAATAAAGGTAGATAATATGGATAATTTTAAAGTTCTTAATAAAACTGCAAATGAAATAGAATTTGAGATTGAAGATGAAAGTCATGGTGTCTGTAATGCACTTAGACATATTTTAATGCAAAATGAAGATGTTGAATATGCAGTTTATAACATTGACCACCCACTTACTGGAAAACCAATAATGACTATTAAAACCAATGGTGCAGATCCAAAAGATGCATTAAAAAAAGCTGCTGAACAACTTAAAGTAGATAGTGAAACATTTAAGCAACTTATTGAAGAAAACTTATAAACTTCAATAACTTATTTTTTTATGTGATTTATATGGGAAAATATAAAAATCCCAGCTTAACAACAGATATTTTTATTTTCGATGCTAAAAGAAATTTTATTCTAATTAAACGTAAAAATGAACCATATAAGGATTACTGGGCATTGCCTGGTGGATTTGTAGATTACGGTGAATGTGTAGAAGATGCAGCTATAAGAGAAGCGTTAGAAGAAACAAGCATTCGTGTAAAGTTAGAAAAACTTGTTGGAGTATACTCTGACCCTTCAAGAGACCCACGAGGCCATACCGTAAGTATAGTTTATACTGCAAAAGGCAATATGAAAGAAATGAACGCTGCTGACGATGCATGTGATATAAATATTTTTACAAAGGAAGATTTGAAAAAAATAAATCTTGCATTTGACCATGAGAATATCATAAATGATTGTTTAAATTCCATTCAAAAGTAAATATTAATATGAAAAAAAGTATATATTTAAATAATTTTAAAATAAAAAATTATAATATAAATTAGAATGATATGAGGTTGATACAATGGAATTTTGCCCAGAATGTGGAGCAATGCTACTTCCTAATGATAATAAACTTAAATGCAGTTGTGGATATACTAAAGATTTAACTTCAGACAATGCCGAATACTCTGTTTCACAAAAAGTTGAAGGTAAACAGGGTGTTGTTAATATGGGTGAAGTTGAAGATATGAGATCACAAATAACTGAAGTATGTCCAGAATGTGGTCATGATAAAGCTTATTATGAACTTAAACAAACCCGTAGTGCAGATGAAGCACCTACAAGATTCTTTGAATGTGCAAAATGTGGGCACAAATGGAGAGATTATGACTAAGAGGATTCATTATGAAAGATTCTAAAGAAAAAGAGAATAGAATTTCTAATTTAAAAAATATGTTCGACCACATGAATGATGAAGAAGAAAAACAACCAGAAGTGGACGAATATGATGATATCGAAGAAGATGAAGAATTAATCAATTTCTTAAATGAAGGTATGGACGAATACGAAATTGATGATGAATACATTTACCATCCCGGAGAAGATTCTTCTAACGAAATCAATCTAGAAGACGAAGCAGAAATTGATGAAGAGTTCATCATTGAAACAGATATAAACGAAAAATTAGATAATAAATCTCAAATTGTCAATGAACCTAAAGGCTTGGAAAATGAAATTAATGAAAGCTTTGACAATATTGTTAATACAAAAATTGGAGAAAAACCTATTTTTGCAGTTATTAGCCTAATTCTTGGAATTATATTCATTATATCATCAATCATAGTATTTAATTCTGGAACTGAGAGAATAGTTGATAATGTTGTTTCTGGTGAAAATCACTTTTTAGTTGTATCTTTAATAATTATAGGAGCATTACTAATAATTTACGGTGCATTTAAGATATTTAATATTAAAAATCCATTTCAATCAATGTTTGATTCCATGGAAGAAGATGAAAAAGAGGAATTAAATAAGGTTGAGGAAAAAGAAGAACCAACTATTCCTAAAAGCAATATCCCTCTTGACAAAGAATCATATAAAATAGGCGAATTTGAGATGGATGACCTTAAAAATACTCTTAAAAATTCTTTTTCTAAAAGTATAGATACGCCTAAAAAATTGGAAGAAGAAGAGGAAGATATTGATGTTGAAAACCTTCCTCCAGCACGAGAAAAAACACCTGATGAAAAAGGACTCATAAAAGAAGAAATTGAAGAAAAAGAGTATGAGCAAGCTCGTTTAGATGGTGAATCTATTGATGATATTTTTGCTGATGTTGAAGATTTAAAAAAGAAAGATAAATAATTTAATTTTGGGCCTGTGGTCTAGTCTGGAATGACACAGGACTTCGGATCCTGAAATCGGGGGTTCAAATCCCTCCAGGTCCGTTTTTATTTTTTGATTAACTAATAATCGCATTTAAATAATCCTATTGTATAATTAATGAAAAATTAAAATTATTTTTTAACCCTAACCAATGCCTCTTTAAAGAAATCTGGGACTAAAGACCTGTAAATTGGACTTTTAAGTACCATATTAATATCTGAATCCAATATGTAAGTGTAACAGTAATCATCTTCTGCACGCATTCCACGCCCATAAGCCTGCATTAATGTCATGACTGTTTTATAGGCATACCATTTTTGATCCGTCTTTCTTCTCATATTGATTTGTTTATCTCCAAGATAAGGAAAAGGAATCTTATAAATTACTTGGAATCTGCATTTATCATAAGGCAAATCCACTCCCTCACTCATTGATGGAGAAACTAAAACTAATGGATTTTCATCTTTTTCAAAATAATTTAGGATTCTTTCACGATTATCTGAGTTGTGTGAAATTAATCTAGAATTAATTAAGTTATTATTAATAAAATGTTGACATTTATAACTATTCGTATGAATTAATCCTTTTTCATCTTTATGTTTTTCAAGAATTTCTTTTAAAATTGGGATAGTTTTAGGTGCTGTCTTCTTAATTCTATTTTTAGACATTTTTCCAGCGAGATTTAAAATAATAGGTCTTTTTTCTTTTGTAAAAGGACTATCAACCTTTATATGATATACTTCGTCTGGAGATAATCCTAACCATTTTGAAAATAGAGTACTTGATAAAATTGTTGCACTCATAAATATTACGACATCCCCATATTTGAGCAAACTGTTTTTAGCATAATGATGAACTCTTAATGGTTTAAAAGAAACTCCATTTTCATCACTATCAATGACCCAGTTTTCGGGTTCTGTTTCAAGATTTTTCTTAAGTTTTTTAAGTCTAGAAACTGTAGATTGAATTCTTTCGGCCTTATTTTTTGATAAGTCTTTAATATCAATATCTTCATATGATTCACTGATTGCCTCAACCTCTAAAAGCCAGTCTTCCAGTTCACCATCCTTAAGAGTTTCTTTAGATATGACTTTACTAATATCCTTTTCCAATCTATAATTGTATAAATTCACTTCCATCGTATTCATTAATTTAGATTCAATATTATGGGCTTCGTCTAAAATAAGAAGTGAACGAGTTCCAAAATGTTTAACATAATTTAACTCAGCTATAGCATAATCATAATTCATTAAAGTTATTGGTGAGTTAATTGCATTGGCTTTTTGCTGCCAATAATGACAATGATCAGCGGATTGATAAAAAACTGTCCCTCCAAATGAATCTTCAAAAGCGAGTTCTGCATCCAAAGTCGGATTTTTAGCAACACCATAAGGGCAGAAAAACTTACTTGAAGTAGGGGAGGTTTTACACGTTCCCATATCACATGTAACATCCAATCCATCATTTAAACATGAAAAATTAGACCTTCCTTTAACTAAAGGGAATTCAAATTCATTATTATATTGTGATTGCAGCTGCTTTGTCATAGTTAAAATATAAGCTGAACCATACATTTTGGCAAGTGTAGTTGCTATTGCAGATTTGCCTGTTCCTGTTCCCGCTTCCAAAATAATATATTTATATCCCTGTTTAATTGCATCATCGATATCTTGTATTATCTCAAATTGACCTAATCTCGGTTGATAAAATGGAAAATTTTCAATTATATCTTCATCAATATTTGGGTATTGTTCCTTAAGTTCAAAAAATCTATTAACTTGCATTTTATGGTCTTCAATTGAATAAACCTCTGGAATTTCATCATCCAAAATTGAAGATGATTTAGGCTTTTCAAAGCTAAATAAATTAGAAGAATTTTCATTTTCAACATTGTTATGACTGCAAATACAATTGCTTTTAAGCATACCACAATTCGGACAAAACATAGAATTTGACATCAAAAATATATTAGTATAGTATAGTATAAATAAATTATATAAGAGCATTTGACAAGAAATAATTATAAGTGATAATATGGCTGAAAGAGGAAAATTATATGGAATTGGTGTTGGACCGGGAGATACAGAATTATTAACTTTAAAAGCTGCTAGAATTTTAGAAACAGTCCCAGTTATTTTTTCACCAAAATCCTCAAAAGAAAAAGAAAGTATAGCACTTTCAATTGTTAAGCCCGTGATTGAAAGTAGAAATGATTATAAAAAATTAATGCTAGTAGAACCTATATTTCCAATGATTGAAAACAAAAATGAACTTGAAAAAGTATGGACATCCGCTTCAGAGTTAATAGCCCAATATCTTGATACCGGACGGGATGTTGCATTTATTACACTCGGAGACCCTTCAATTTTCAGTACATACTCATATGTTCAAAAGAAATTAAAAGGAGCTTACGAAATTGAAACAGTCCCTGGAATTACATCATTTACTGCTTGTGCAGCTGCTCGCAATGAAGCATTAGTAGAACAAAACGATATATTATCAGTAGTTCCTAAAATTGATGATAGATTAGATGATGTGATGGAATATAGTAATGCAATAGCTTTAATGAAAGCATCAAGAAATATGCGTAAATTAGAGTTAAAAATTGAAAATAATAAACGTACAACAGACATTTATTCAGTTCAAAATTGTACTCGTGAAAATGAAGAAATTATTGATGGGTTTTCAAAAGATAAACCTTATCTTACCACAACAATTATTAAATTAGATGATTAATTTAACAGTTCAACTTCAAAAACACATTTACCATCACCCATAGTATAACATTGAATTTCAATTACACAAACAGAAGAATTAAAGTATTCCGAGAATAATGCTTCAAAAATACCTGTATCTAAAAAGCATGCAGGTTTTCCAGTTTTGGGCAATAGTTCACATTCAAAACAATCAAAAGAAGTAATTTTTATAATATCTCCTAATTCAAAAGAAACCCTACCTAAACCTTTACCTTCCCAAAATTGAGCGATATTAGATAAAAAAGTTTCTAAATCATCATCATACAATACATCAAATAAAGACCTGCCGATTTTATTTCCTGTTGCCTGCAATATTGGATCAATATTAATTCCCTCTTGAATAAGCATTGACCTTAAAGTATGGAATAATAAAACAGTGAAATCTCCATCATCATTAACAATATTATTAACTAAATATTCTTTTTGTGTTTCTTCAAGCTCTTTTTGATCAGATACATTAACAGAGCCCAAATATTTAGAATCAATGTAAAAAATCTTTTTTCTATTATCATTAGGATGGATTTTATATGATACAATTCCCATTTCCCTAAGACCTTTTAAGTGTACTGAAACAGTAGATTTAGATTTACCAGTATTTGAAACAATTTCATCAAATTCCATTTCACTATCCCTCAACATTTCAAGAATAGTGAGTTTTACTGGACTTTTAACTACATTAACACCGACCTGTTGCTTAGGATTTGAGAATATTTGGATTGGTTTTTTATCCCCCATTAAATTACACCCCTCAACTAAACCTTTAATTTTTTATATTAATAAAATTAACTAGAAACTATTAAAAAAATATTAAAAAAATTATTTAACCACATACTTTGTTTAATAAATTAAAATTTGAACCATATTCTCAAAATAAAAATGGAAAATAATTGTTTTTAAAATATTAACCCTCATATAATTCCCAAATCATGTATTATTAAGTCAAAACATTAAATACTATAATTATTTATAAAAAAACGAACTGTTTATCAAAACATAAGTTATATATATTTTCTTTTACATAAGTATAATCAATCTATATAATCATTCGTATAGATTAAAACAAAATTTGAGGAAGATATTATGAAAGCTAATGCTCAAAAAATAGCTGAAGGAGTATACTGGATTGGTGTTCTTGACTGGGATTTAAGAAGCTACCATGGATACACCTTAGATGGAACCACTTACAATGCATATATTGTATTTGGAGAAGACAAAGTAGCAATTATTGATAATGCATACCCTGGAAAAACCGCTGAAATGATGGCACGTATCGACGATGCATTTGCTCAAGAAGGAAGAGATATTAAAGTTGATTACATCATTCAAAACCACGTTGAAAAAGACCATTCCGGTGTTTTATATGACTTACATAAAAGATTCCCTGAAGCACCTATTTACTGTACTGAAATTGCTGTAAAAGGTCTTTTAAAACATTATCCTAACTTAGAAGGTGCTGAATTTATTACTGTTGGAACAGGAGATACCTTAGATGTTGGTGGAAGAACCTTAGCATTCTTAGATGCATTCTTACTCCACTGGCCAGATAGTATGTTTACCTTACTTGCTGATGAAACTGGTATTTTATTCCCTAATGATGCATTCGGTCAACATTTATGTTTCACCCAAAGATTCAGTGATGAAATCCCTGAATATGTATTAATGGATGCAGCACAAAAGTTCTATGCGAATTTAATTACCCCACTCTCAAAATTAGTACTTAAAAAGTTAAATGAAGTAGTGGAATTAGGTTTACTTGATCAGATTAAAGTAATTGCACCATCACACGGTCAAATTTGGACTGATCCAATGCAAATTATTGGAGCATACCAAAACTGGGCTACTGGTGTATGTGAAGATAAAATTACCATTATCTACGATACAATGCACTACTCAACCCAAACCATGGCACATGAAATTGCTGAAGGTGCAATGTCTGAAGGATATGATGTTGAAATATTCTTCTTACACGAAGATGAAAGATCAGAAATTGTTAAAAGTATTTTAACAAGTAAAGGAGTAGCAATTGGTGATCCTACCATTAATGATGTACCATACCCAAGTATTGGTGACATTATGTATTACTTGAAAGGTCTTTTATTCAACAGAACAGGTATTGAAAGAAAAGCTGTTACCTTTGGTTCAATGGGTGGAAGAGGAGGCGCTCCTGAAAAACTCGCTGAAGAATTAGGTAATTGTGGATTTGACATTGTAGATACTCAAGAAATCTATTTTGTCCCAAATGCTGAAGAAAATGATGCAAGTTATGAATTAGGTAAAAAATTAGCTCAAGCTTGTAAAGAACTATAAATATAAACTATAAAATACAAAAGTATACAAATGGAGATGACATTATGGTAAAATACGAACATGAAATCGGAATTACTAAAGGAACTCCTGTAGAAAAATTCGTTGCAGGAAACTTTGAAGGAGAAACTAACGAAGTAGGAATCTATTTAGCTATGTCTAGACAAGCTTCTAGAGAAGGTTATGGAGAATTAGCTGAAGTATTCAAAAGATTAGCATGGGAAGAAGCTGAACATGCTGCAAGATTCTGTGAAATGAACGGAATCATCAAAGACACCCTCAAAGAAAACATTGAATGGATGATGGGTGGAGAAAAAATGGCTAACGCTGAAAAAAGAGAAGCTTCAGATAAAGCTCAAGAAGCTGGAATTGAAACCGCTGCTGATTTCTTCAGAGAAAGTTCAAAAGACGAAGGTCGTCACTACAAAATCTTAGAAGGTATTTTAGAAAGATACTTCTAGTTGAAAGAATTTATTTTCTTTCAATTCTTTATTTTTTTTACCACCAAAACCATCAAATAAACAAAATAACCACCCATTAAAAAATATTTAAAAAAACATTTATATAATTAGCAATATAATAAAAATTAAAAAGATTTTTATATTATAATCCTTAACATGATTTCAATGAAAAAAAAGATACTTCAAACATCCAATAAAAATTATTTAAAAATAAATTTGTTATTTCTAGCATTAATAATTTCAAATATTGTATTTTTTATAGGATTAATTGAATATCATGCGACAATTGGAATAAATATTGATTTAGAAACTATCCAGGATATTGCATCCGCCATAGCTACTATTTGTATTTTAGGATATGTTTCAGGAAGATTGACTAAAATAAAGGGATTAGGAGAAAGTGCAGTATTTGGAATAATGTATTCTCTCATAATTTGTGTAATAGGTCTAATGAGTACTTATTTTGATGCTAAAATTGATGTTGCAATGCATTTTGGTCCATATTTAGACATGTTTGGGATTTTATGTGCAGTTTTAATTTTTGTTATTCTTGCAACTAATTTAAAGTCATTTAAAGAGATTTTAGATGGAAAATTTACTAAAAAAAATCAAGTGATATGTTTAATAATATTCACAATGATTGGGCTTTTTGCTTCATATGCCTGTGTAATGATTAATGGTACTCCTGCAAACATCAGATCTTTGATAGTAATGATTAGTGGTTTATTTGGAGGTCCTTTCGTTGGAATACCTGTAGGAATAATATCCGGAGCATATAGGTTAAGTTTAGGAGGAACTACAGCCCTTCCCGCCGCCATTTCAACAGTAATTAGTGGAGTTGTCGGAAGTTTAATCTTTATTTGGAATGATAAAAAATTCCCCAAAGCTGTTCCTGCCATCATATTAATGTTTTTATTTACAGGATTTGAGATGTTAATGGTTGTCATAGTAACTCCGTCAGATATTTCATTCCCATTTATTCAAAATATTTACCCAATAATGATATTTGCTTCTGTTTCTGGAATGTTATTATTCTCAATAGTTCTTAAAGACCGAAGAGAAAAAATGACCCCGACAATAAAAGACGAAGAAGAGAAAATAAATCGATTGAATAATAATTTGGAAGAATGCAGTGAAAAAATTGAACAGCTGGAAAATGAAATTGAAGCATTAAAAAAAGATAAAGAAAATAATTAAAAATAATATTTCCATACACTTTTCCTATAGCATTTACTTAAAATAATGCTAAATATTTTAATTAGTTTTTTATAAAAATATAAAAATAATTTATTGTAAAATTAAAATAATAAAAATATAAAATAAAAAAGTAGTTTTGAAATAGATTAATCTACATGAAGCTGGCAATTAAACTGAAAATAATAATCAATGCCATGACAACAGATATTGAATTGACAAGAGGTTTGTACTGATTTTCTGGAAGTTTGTAACTAAGCAATATCTCAAGCATTTTACCTCCGTCCAAAGGTTTCATTGGAAGCAAATTGAACGTACCGATTCCCAAGTTTAAAACAAACATCCATTGGAATAATTCAGCTAAATTAAATAAAATCCAGGGTAGCGGTCCAAAAGCATTGTTTTTTAATTCATAATGTTTAGCAGCCTGAATACCAAAATATCCTACAGATTCATTATTTGGATTTTTGTCCAGCGTCAGCGTGTACGATCCCTGATTCGTTCCAACAGTAACATTATCACCAGGTTTAAACGAACTGACAATATCCAAATAGTTGTTTGAATCATTTATTGTATGATTATCAATAGATTCTATTACCATTCCTTCCTTTAAAAATTCGCTGGCAGGGGAATCACCGACAACGCGATTGATTTCGATTCCATTTTCAGAAAAATTAGCAGGAATAGCATAAGACGAAATTACTAAAAATATTACTAATGAGATTGCTGCAAGTGACATGTTTGCAACAGAACCCGCCGCATAAACTCTAAGCTGTGATAATCTAGAAGATGCAGTCAGTTCATCTTCATCCGGCTCAACAAAAGCTCCAGGAATAATTGCAAATAATAATAATCCAATGGATTTAATGCTTATTTTTTCACAAACGGCCAATATACCATGTGAAAATTCATGAACAACCAACACAGTAGCCAATCCTATTAATCCATAACCTAAAGGAACATAAATTGACGAACCGGGCATTTCAACACCAGGAATTACCAGTGACACCGACGGAGTGGTTGTGACCGTTTCAAGAGATGATACTAAAAGCCATGTCATCCCCGCCATTGCAATAAAAGATACAATAATACCAAAATTCATGAAATATTTCCAAAAACGAGGAGATAAATCAGCAATACGCTTAATAAATCCCCTAAGTCTTTCTGTTCTCCACATTATGACTGGAAAACTAATTTCAAAACCATGATTGGACAATTTATTATTAAATATTAAAGCCACAGCCCAGATGATAAAGAACGCTATCAAATAATAATAAATTCCATTCATTAAAACACCACATTAACTACCAAAGTAAAGAATCGAAAAAGACAACATCAACTATATCGCCCTTTTGATATCCTTCATCGTTTTCGTCTATTATGATATAGCTATTCGCTTCAACCATTGAACGAATAATACCGGAACCTCTATTCAACACATGCCTTGCAAACTCATCATCAGAAAATGCGCGGATAAAATCTGTTCTTCCAAGTTGAGATGGAATTTTCAATTTGGCTTGTCTTTGAACAATATGAAAATCAAAGTCTCTGCCCTGCATTTTAAATAAGTATTTTCTTGCAAAAATATCGAATTGGGACATGGCCGCTACAGGCTGGCCTGAAAAGGTAAAAATCATTTTATCATTAACAATACCTGCACCAATTGGTTTGCCTGGTCTTATTGCTACACCATGAAATAAAATTTCACCTAAATCATCAACAACATCCAGTACAACATCACCTTTACTAATGGCTGTTCCACCAGTCGTCATTATAACATCATAATCTTCACTAGCTTTTGAAACTTCATCTTTAACTTCTTCGAAAGTATCACCGGCATGAGAAATGCTTACAGTCGCTCCAGCATCTTCAACCATTGCCTTAATAGCATATTTATTGGAGTTAATAATCTTAGCATTATCAATCTCTTCTTTGGTAGGCTCAACTAACTCATTACCTGTGATAATCAACTTAATTTTTGGTTTTTTATAAACTTTAACACTATTATAACCTGCAGAAGCAATTAAACCCATTTCCTGATATCTGATGAAAGTATTCTTTGACAGTATTTTTTCACCTTTTTTAATGTCTTCCGCTTTTGGAGAAACATTTTCACCAGGAGTAACTTGAGAATAAATGGTTAATTCATCGCCGTCTTCTGTAGTGTACTCTTTCATTAAAACAGCATCAGCCCCTTCAGGAATAGGTGCGCCAGTTGCTATTACAATAGCCTCTCCTTCTTTAATTATCTTATCACAAAAATCTCCAGCGCCAATTGAATCAACAATTTTAAATGTTTTAGGATTAGATTGGGATGCACCGAATGTATTTTCCCCCTTAAGTGCGAATCCATCCATAGCGGATTTATCAAAAGGAGGGGAATTATGAAATGCTATAATATCCTCTGCTAAAACTCTTTCATGTGCTTCAGCTAATGGAATTTCCTCTGTACCCATCACCTTTTGATTATCATTAATTAACTTTAAAGCATCATTTAAAGAGTCTAATTTTGATAAAAACATATAAACACCAGTCAATTTATTTAAGCCATATACTTCTCAATGACCCCATAATAAGAATCTTTTAACTCTTCAATAGAGAATTCATTTTCATTAATTCTTAAGATGTTTCCTTTAACTTCTCCCAAAACATTTACATCAACATCAATTTTTGATAAAATATCATCTAATGCATCAGCTTTAACTGTTATTAAGTATCTTCCATGACTTTCAGAGTAAAGTAATTGATTTTCATCCAACTCATCACTAGTTAATTCTACTTCACAACCTAAATCTGAAGAAATAACCATTTCTGAAAGTGCAATAACCAAACCGCCAGCAGAAACATCATGAACTGCAGTAATGTCTTTTTCTGAATCTTCATCCAACAGTTTCAATATTGTTTTAGCATTAGCCACTTCATCATCAACCCTAATTCTTGGAGCAACACCTTTTTCTAAGTCATGTATTGATCTATGATATTCAGAACCAGTTAACTCATCATAAGTTTTCCCGATTAATAAAATCTTATCCCCTTCATTTTTAAAGTCCATAGTTCTGATATTTTCAATATTTTCAACTCCAATAACACCAACAGCAGGAGTAGGATTAATTTTAATTCCTTCAGTTTCATTGTAAAAGCTCACATTACCGCTGATAACAGGAGCTTCAAATTTTTCAGCTACTAAACTCATTCCTTCAATAGCTGTTTTAAATTGCCATAATATCTCTGGTTTTTCTGGATTTCCAAAGTTAAGACAATCAACTACTGCATAAGGAGTAGCACCCATTGAAACTACATTACGAATAGCTTCTGCAACACAACCTGCTGCTCCATCAAATGGAGATAAATTAGTGTGAATTGTATTGGAATCCGTTGTAAGGGCAATAGCTGTTTCATCATCAATTCTAAGTACTGCCGCATCATCTCCTGGTTTTACAACAGTCCTTACTTGAACTTCATGATCATATTGTTTGTAAACCCAACTTTTAGAAGCAATATTCGGTGAAGACAATAATTTAAGAAAAGATTCTTTAATTGGTGGATGTGTAACTTCCACAGGTTCTAAATCTTCAGGAATTTCTTCCAAAGGCCTGTCTATTGAAGGTGGGTCTGCAAGTAAAATAGTTGGTAAATTTGCAATTTCTTCACCTTCATCTGAAATAATCATGTTATTACCTTCACGAACTTCACCGATAACTGCTGATACAATTTCATGTTTGTCACAGATTTTTTGAGCAAGTTCCACATCTTTAGGATTAATAACAAAAACCATCCTTTCTTGAGACTCGGAAAGCATTATTTCATACGGAGTCATACCTGTTTCTCTTAAAGGAATGGAACGTAAATCTACAAATGCTGCATTGTTTGATGCGTCAACAAGTTCTGAAATACAGCAGGTAAGACCTCCACCACCTAAATCTTTAACTCCACTAACATCAATTTTTTCTAAAATTTCTAATGATGCTTCTAAAACTCTTTTTTTAGTAAATGAATCTGCTACCTGAACAGCAGGCCTATCTTCAGTTTCACTATCGGAAGTTAACTCTTCAGATGCAAATGTTACACCATGAATTCCATCACGTCCAGTAGTTCCTCCCATTAAAAGGAAAACATCCCCATAATTAGGTGCTTGAGCACGAACAATATTTTCTTTTTCAACAAGTCCCACACACATTACATTAACTAAAGGGTTTGTTCTAAAAGATTCATCAAATTCAATTTCGCCGGCAACAGTTGGAACACCAACTCTATTACCATAATCTGAAATTCCCTTAACTACATGTTCAAATAAATATCTTGATTTTTCATCTTCTAATGGTCCAAATCTAAGTGAATCTAAAAGCGCAATAGGCATGGCACCCATTGAAATAATATCTCTTAAAATTCCTCCAATACCAGTGCCTGCTCCACCATATGGTTCTATAGCTGATGGATGGTTGTGAGATTCCATTCCTACAGCCAAGGCATATTTATCGGTTACAGAAACAAGCCCTGCATCATCACCCGGACCTAAAATAATATTTTCTCCTTCAGTTGGAAAAGCCCTTAAAAATGGTCTACTACTTTTATAAGAACAATGCTCTGAAAACATTACATCAAGCATTCCTTCTTCCAATTCATTCATTTCCCTGCCAAGGATTCCTTCAATATATTCAATTTCAGAATCAGCTAAAGTCATGTTAACACCTTTAATTTTTAATTGAAATAATCACTTTTTCTCCTTCAACATCCCATTCTTTAGTATAATCTTTAGAATCTTTACTGCATTCTTCACTGTCAGTTATAATCAAGTTAGTTGCTCTTACTTCATGAGAAATGAATTCGGCTTGAGGTACTATTAAATCTTTAAATTCACTAGAAGTCTCCACATCAACATTGATATTTGCTTCAACATCTAAGTCCAAATCTTTTCTCATATCCTGTATTCTTCTAACTAATTCACGAGCCATAGCTTCCTGTCTGATTTCCAATGTGATATTAGTATTTACAAATACATTTCCTCCTTCAAATTCTGAAGATACAAAATCATCTGGAAGTTCAGAATCAAACAATACATCATCAGAGGACAATTCATGTCCTTCAATAGTTATACTTCCATTGGATTCCAAATCTGCTTTAATTTGATTTCCGTCACCTTGTTTTAAAGCATTCATTACTTTACCCATATCACCTTTAAGTCTTGGGCCTAATGTTTTAAGGTTTGGTTTTGCATTGAAAGATAATTTTTCAAATTCACTTGCGCATAAAACCTCTTTAGTATTTGACTGATCCTTAATAATATCAGTTAACTCTTCAACAGCATTTAAAACATCATCATCTTGAGATACAACAGTGATATCAGATACAGGCCATCTAAGTTTGTATTGTGCAATATCACGTGCTCTGATGGATGCATCAATTACTTCACGTACAACATCCATTTTAGTTTCTAAATCCTCATCAATCGCATCCTCATCATATCCCCAGTTATTCATGTGAATACTTTCAGGTGCATTAGGATTTACACCTTTTACAAGGTTTTCATAGATTTCTTCAGAAACATGAGGAGCTATTGGACACAATACTGAAATTAATTTGGTAAGTGCAGTGTATAAACTATAATAAGCCCCTAATTTATCAGGATCATCGCTTTCAACCCAGGTCCTTCCACGAATGAGTCTTACATACCAGCGGCTTAAATCCTCTAAAATAAAATTATTAATTTTTCTTGTAGCTTTATGGAAGAACAATTTATCAAAGTCTTCAGCAACTTCTTTTACCAAAGTATTGGCTTTAGATATAATCCATTTATCTTCAGGTCTTAAAATAATATCATTTTCACTTAATTCTACTGGATTGAAGTTATCTAATGACATGTAAGTAGTTGAAAATACATATACATTCCATAAGATATTAAACATCTTATTAATATTTAGGAGTTCTTCCCATACGAATTTTAAATCATCCCATGGTTTTGAAGCCCATAATAAGTAAAATCTTAATACATCTGCCCCATACTTTTCAATTACTTCTTCTGGAGATACTACATTACCTAATGATTTAGACATTTTATTTCCTTTATCATCCAATACAAAACCATGCATTAACACTTTTTGATATGGACTTTGACCCATTGAAATAACTCCAGTACCCAATTGTGAGTAGAACCATCCTCTAGTCTGGTCATGTCCCTCTGTAATGAAGTCATATGGGAACCAATTATCGAATTTTTCTTTTTCTTCCGGATAGTAAAGTGAAGCCCATCCTGCAACTCCAGAGTCAATCCATACATCCAAAACATCCGGAATTCTTTTAATAGCTTTTCCACAAGAATCACATTTTATTTCAACTTGGTCTACATATGGCCTGTGGATAAGTTCAGCATCAGATACATTAATATCAGTTAATGATTCTGATTTTAACTCTTCTAGTGAACCTATAACTTTGATTTGACCACAATCCGGACATTCCCAAATAGGAATTGGAATACCCCAGTATCTTTGTCTTGAAATTGTCCAGTCACGTGCATTATCCACCCAATCATGGAACCTGCCTTCTCCAGCCCATTTCGGTATCCATTCAACACGATCAATTTCATCCAACATTTTTTGTTTAATGTCTGTTACTTTTAAGAACCATTGTTTGGTTGCAATATAAATAATTGGAGTTTTACATCTCCAACATACCCCATACCTATGCTCAATAGTTTCTGATTTATACATCAAACCTTTATCTTCCAAATCTTGAATAATTTGTGGGTTTTCATCTTTTGTGAATTTAATAGCGTATTTTCCCGCATCTTCGGTGAAACATCCATCTTCACCAACAGGACAGAAAATTGGAAGTCCATTAGCTTGACCTACTTCAAAATCCTCGGGACCATGTCCCGGTGCAGTATGAACAAGACCCGTACCTTCACCAAGTTCTACATGATCACCAGATAATATTGTATGAACTTTTTCAATTTCAGAATCGAATTCCATTTGTTTGGGAATTTCATCTGCCAAAATATAATCATAGCTTAATCCAACTAAATCAGAACCTTTGACAGTTTTGATTACATCATACAAAACCTCTTTTTCTTCAATTACTTGGTCTTCTTCATCTTCATTTTCAGCAGGGATTTTGGTTCTATGGATTTTAACTTGACGGCCTAAAACTTCTTCCATCAAGTTTTCAGCTAAAATTAATGTTTCACCATCTTTTGAAACATAAACATAATCAAATTCCGGATTAGCACAAATAGCCATGTTTGCTGGAAGTGTCCATGGAGTAGTTGTCCAAACTAAGAAATAAGTATTTTCTTCGCCAGAAACAGGGAATTTAATATATATAGAAGGGTCTTGTTTATCTTCATATTCAATTTCAGCAGCTGCAAGTGCAGTTCCACAATGAGGACACCAGCTAATAACTCTTTGGTCATTAACAAGTAATTTTTGATCATTGGCTCTTTTTAATGTCCACCATGAAGATTCCATATATTTTGGGTCCAATGTCATATATGGGTCATCCCAATCCATCCAAACCCCTAACTGGTCGAATTCTTCTTCCATTGCCACTTTATTTTCCATTGCAAATTCTCTACATTTATCCACAAAAGTAGCAATACCTATTGTATCTTCAATTTCTTGTTTGGATTTGATTCCCATTAATTGCTCTACTTTATGCTCAATTGGAAGTCCATGCATATCCCATCCAGCTTGTCTTCTTAAACTAAATCCATTCATTGATTTATAACGTAAATATGAATCTTTAATAACTTTATTCCAAGCTGTTCCCAAATGGATTTTACCACTACAATATGGAGGACCATCTAGAAATGAGTATCTAGGACCGTTTTCTCTAAGTTCATTGACTTTTTTGAAAGTATCTTTATCTTTCCAGAATTTTTGTACTTTCTTTTCTATTTTATCATGATCATATGATTTATCTGCCTCGTTTATTGGCATTGTAACTCCTCAAAAATTAATAATCTATAATATGTAATATTTTGTTTTAGATAATAAATAAAGGTTTTTACAATTTTTCAAATTCATCAACCATTTACATTATCTTTTCTATTTTATCGTAAATTTCTTCATTGATTGAATCTAAACTTTCCTAGATGTTCACGGCCATTTATTCTAAAAAAAATTTAAGTAAATATTTAAAATCTTACTTTTCAAAAATAAAAATAATAACAAATAACAACTCCTAATAATAAAATTAAAGATTATTAATATAATTAGAGCAGCTGGCGGAATGCGAAATATTATAAGTTTCGAAAATAGTGATAAAAATGAAAATAATATATTGGAGTGACTTTAATTGTCCATATTCCTACATCGGATATAAACGATTAAAAAAAGCAATAAATGAATTGAAATTAGATATAGAATTAGAAATGAAAGCATTTGAGCTTGAACAGGAATTAGATGAAAATGAAATTATCCCAATGATTAATCATTATGCAAGAAAATATGGAATACCTGAGTTTGAAGCGAAAGATATGCTTAAAGAAATTGACGATATTGGAAAAGAAGAAGGTTTAAATTTTGATTATTCAAATGCAAAAATTACACCATCAAAAGATGCTCATAGACTATTAAAATTAGCAATGCACAAAGACAATTCTTTATTAGTAGATAATATTATTGAAAAAACATATAACGCATTTTTATGTGAAAACAAGCCATTGGCTAGAAAAGAAGTTTTAATCGAAATAGGGACAACACAAGGACTGGAAGAAGACGAAATAATAAATATGTTAAATAGTAATTCATACGAAATTGAAGTCCAAATTGACGAAGAAGACGCTAAATTAAATGGAGTTCAGGCAGTACCATGTTATTTTGTGGAAAATGGTGATGAAATGTTAGTAATTCCTGGCGCATTATCAAAAGAAGAATTTAAAAATGCGCTTATGGATTTGAAAAGTGGAGATATTGAATCAAAAACTTACTAATAATATTAAAACTACTATCTAAGATAAATATTGCTTTTAAAAATAAGTTAAATTTAATATAGGCTAATTAAATAAGCTATAATCTATGATAAAAATTAAATATGCAGATAATTACCTGAAAAGACTAATAGGTTTAATGTTTAAAAAAGATATTGATTACGGATTATTATTTATTTTAGGATATGGATCTGGCATCCATACCTGTTTTATGAGATTTAATATAGATGTTTATTTTATAGATGAAAATAAAATAATTTTTGAAAAAATAACTTTAAAACCCTGGAAATATTATAACCCATCAAAAAAAGCGAAATACGTCTTAGAAACAAAAGAAAACCATATGAATTTAAAAAAAGGAGATAAAATTGATTTTATTTAAATAAATTTTAAAACATCGTTTGGATGTTCGAATATTTGAATATCATCAATTTCAGATAATTTACGGGTATTTTCAATATCAATATCCCGCATATAAATAGTAATTATCTTGCCTTCAGAAATTGCATCATATGGACATGAATTTCTACACTGGCCACATCCAACACATTTGGTCAAATCAATTTCATCATGGGGAATAATAGCGCCTTCCGGACAGACCAGAGCCGCAACACACTCATCACAATTTTGACATTTATCTTTTTCAACTTTTGAAGGCAAAACCGTGTCAACTGGTCCTGGATGAATATCAACAGGAACCATGAAAGTTTTAACCGCCCCTTTACCCGCTTGAGCAACAACATTTGTTACTAAAGTATCGGCAATACCATAAACAATTTTAGAAACTGTATTAGCGGTGGCAGGTGATACAATTAATAAATCATATTTGCCTAAAGAGAATCTGCCTGTTATTGGAAATGAAAATTTTTGGTTTGAATCTGTAGCAAGCTCCCTGTATTTTCCGCCAGTTAAGGCCGTGATTCTTTCATAAAGTCCATACATTTTTAATACTTCTTCAGCTGCTCCTGAAAGAAATATTGTGACTTCATGCTCTTCAGCCAGTTTTTCTGCAACTTGAACAGATTCATTTAGTAAATGACCTGCTCCAGTAAAAGCAAATCCAATTCTCATAGTTATCTATAATTTATGGTATTCGTAAGCATCTTTATCAGAAAATGCGTAATCTAGTGTTGTGTATTGATTCATGAACTCTGCAACTTCATCAGCAATGTCTTCTTTATCAACTGCAACACGACGGATAAACTCAGCAACTTCATCCATTTCTTTTTCTTTTAAACCTCTGCGAGTAATTTCTTGAGTACCAATCCTAATACCAGATGGGTCATCTGAATTATCTCTATTATCACCAGGTAAAAGATTTTTATTTAAAATAACGTTATTATCTGCTAATTCTTTTGCAATATCAGAAGCAGATCTAATATTGGTTAAGTTAACCGCAATTTGGTGAGATTCTGTAAATCCTAGGTCTTCACATAATACATTGAATCCCCTTTCATACAATGCTTGACCTAAAGCCTGAGCATTTTTAATAGTTTGCTTAGCATAAGCTTCTCCAAACTCTAACATTTCAGCAGTAGATATGCCTAAACCAAGTAAATGGTGTAAATGATGGTTACTTACAACACCAGGGAAAACTGCATTATTAATGATTTCTTCATTCTCTTTACTAGAAAGAATAATTCCTCCTTGTGGACCAGGGAAAGTTTTATGAGTACTTCCCATCATTAAATCAGCACCCTCTTTTAAAGGTTGTTGGAATTGACCTCCAGCAATAAGACCTAAAACATGAGCCCCATCATACATAATAGTGGCACCTACTTCATCAGCAGCTTCACGAGCTTCTTTAATTGGATGAGGAAATAAAAATAAACTTCCACCGAATAAAATAATCTTTGGTTTTTCGGCTAAGATTTTCTTATTCATTGCATCAATGTCAATGTTCATTATATTATGGTCTAATGGATGGAAAACAGTTTTAAGACCGTGAATACCCGCAGCACTTACATCTGCGTGTGAAATATGTCCTCCAGATGGAACCTCTAAAGCCATTACTTTATCACCAGGTTTTGAAAATCCGAAAAATGCTGCCAAATTAGCAGTTACACCTGAAACTGGTTGTACATTAGCATAATCACAGTCATAAAGTTCACATGAAAGTTTTTTAGTTTTATCTTCAACTAAATCTACAAATTGACATCCTTCATATAATCTTTCAAATGCTTGTCCTTCAGCATATCTGTGAGCAAAATCTGTAGTTAATGCTTCGGTAACTTCTACACTAGTTACATTTTCAGAAGCAATTAAATTAATACTGTTTCTCATATATTGAGTATGCTCTTGAGCAATTTTTTCAAAGTTTAAAATTTCATCATGATAATTAGTCATTTACTACACCTTATTAATTAAAATAGTATATATTAAGATTTGTTAATCTTATAATATAATAGTTATGAAAATAAGGATTTATTAAAGAATTATTGTTAATGAAAAAAAGTGTTAAAAAAAAAGTAAAAAAAAAGAAATAGAGAAAAAGAATCTCTAAATCTATTTTCCTAAGTCTTCAAGAGCAGCACTGATTTGTGCCATAATTTGATCGGTTTTGAAGTGTTGTTGATCCATAGCTCCGGATGGACATGCACCTACACAAGTACCACATCCTTTACATAATGCAGTATTGATTTCTGCGTGAGTTGAACCGGAATCTTCAACAATTGAAATTGCTGCGAATGGACATAATTCGACACAAACTTCACAAGCACCACAAATACCTTCATCAGTACGTGCTACGATAGGTTCGATTTCTACTTGACCTTTAGCCATTGGGATAGCTGCTCTTGATGCAGCAGCTGAACCTTGTGCTACGGAATCAGGAATATCTTTAGGACCTTGAGCTACACCAGCAATGTAAACACCGTCTGTTAAGGTGTCAACAGGCCTGAGTTTTGGGTGAGCTTCCATGTAGAATCCATCTGCAGATTTGGATACACCTAAAGTTTGTCTGAGTTCATCAGATCCTGCAGCATGTTCAAGACCAACACTTAAAACAACTAAATCATAAGTGTATTCGGTTACTTTACCGAGTAAAGTATCTTCTGCTCTGATAGTTAAGGTTAAATCATCATTTTCGAAGATTTGTGCAGGTCTACCTCTGATAAATTCAATTCCGTATTTTTCTTGAGAGGTTTTGTAGAACTCTTCGTATCCTTTACCGAATGAACGGATATCCATGTAGTAACAGGTTACTTCAGTGTCAGGTTCGTGGTCAATACATAATTGAGCGTTTTTCATGGAGTACATACAACCAACACAGTGGATAAATGCAACACGTTTAGGTTCGATACCATCTGATGGTTTGATAACGTGTCCACCGGTAGGACCTGAAGCGTTAATCATTCTTTCAATTTCCATTGCAGTAATTACGTTTGAGAAACGGCCGTATCCATATTGGTAAATACTGGAAGGATCGAATGGGTCATAACCGATAGCTGCAATAATAGTACCAACTTCCAATTCAATTTCTTCAGCTTGTTGGTTGTGGTCAATTGCATCTGGTCCACATGCTTGTACACATAAGTTACATTCGATACAGTAATCTTTATCGATAGTTGCGCATAATGGTACAGCTTGAGGGAATGGGATGTATGCAGCTTTTACCATACCTACACCTTCGTCGTAGTAGTTAGGTATTTCGATAGGACAAGCTTCTTGACAAGCTCCACATCCAGTACATAAAGATTCATCGACATACCTAGGTTTTTTCTCAACTTTTACATTGAAGTTTCCGATGTATCCATCAACTTCGGTAACTTCTGCATAAGAAATTAATTCGATGTTTTCATGTTTGAATGCATCTACCATTTTTGGTGCTAAAATACACATTGAACAGTCAAGAGTAGGGAAAGTTTTATCTAATTGTCCCATTCTTCCACCGATGGTAGGGTTTCTTTCAACCATGTAGGTTTTGAATCCCATATCACCTAAATCTAAAGCAGTTTGAATACCAGCTACTCCACCACCAATAACTAATGCTTTGTTATCTACTGCTACTTTAGTAGCTTCTAATGGTTCGAGTAATCTAGCTTTAGCAACTGCCATACGTGTTAAGTCTTTTGCTTTTGCAGTAGCTTCTTCAGGTAAGTCCATGTGTACCCAAGAGTCTTGTTCTCTTAAGTTTGCAAATTCAAATAAAAATTTGTTTAATCCTGCTTCTTCAACACATCTACGGAAAGTAGGTTCGTGAAGACGAGGAGAACAAGCTGCTACAACAATACGGTTTAAATTTTTCTCTTTAATGTCTTCCTGGATTAAAGCTTGACCAGGGTCAGAACACATATATTTATAATCAGTTGCATGAACTACGCCAGGTAAGGTCTTAGCGTATTCCGCTACTTCAGGACAGTCTACGACTCCACCGATGTTAACACCACAGTGACAGACGTAAACACCTATCCTTAATTCTTCATTATTATTTATTTCTTCTGCCATAATTTTCACCTTGTACAAGTGTGCGAAATTATCTAACATATAGAGTTAGATATTAAATATGTAGTTGGAACACATTTATAAAGCTTTCTGAAAAAATATTGGAGTAAAGTATATAAATGATAAAATAAAATATGGCTAAAATTAGCTTTAATTAAAAAATAAAGACAAATAAAAGAAATTTTAAAATAATAGAAAATATTATCAATAATTTTTAGGAATACTAAAATTTAACATCATAAAAAAATGTTAAATTAACATGATAATTAAAGGTAAACTAACAAGAGAAATGGCCGTGTTAATTAAAATACAATCAGAGGATAACTCAAAGTCAAGTTTATAGGTAATAGCTAAAATTAATGATAGCATGCCTGATGGCATAGCAGCTTCAACTATGGAAACATTATACTGTAAATCAACTAACCCCAAAAATGAAACAATTAAGAAAGCAATAAAAGGGAAAAAAAGTAACTTCATAATAGAAGTAAAAATAATCATAGATCTTGAACGTTTAATTCCCGCCAAATCAATAGAAATACCCAAAGATAACATAATTAAAGGAATAGCGCCATTTCCTAAATAATTGATAGTGTTATCTAAAACAGGCCCAATTGGTACATTAACAAAATTAAGGAAAAATCCAAAGATAATAGCCCATAAAGGAGGAAATAATGCAATTTTTTTAACAGCAGATTTAACGCTACCTCCAAATTTTAAAACCAAAGTAAATGATAAAAATAAAAATATAAACATAGTAGCAATATCACAAAATATAGCTCTTAAAAAACCTTCTTGACCATAAATACCCAAATTAACAGGATATCCCATAAACGCAGTATTAGCTATCATTACAGTAACTAAAACACTCCAAAATTGTTTATCGGAAAGATTGAATCTCTTTAAAATAAAATATGAAACAAATCCTGTAATAAATGAGGACGCCAAAATAACAAATGGAAGAATGCCTAATTTAGAAATTGATGATAAATCAGCAGAATAAAGAGCTGAAAAAATCATACAAGGGAGTAAAATATAAATCACTATATTATTTAAAGTACTAACATCATTGACTGATAAAAAATCAATTCTCTTTAGGAAATAGCCCAAAGCAATCATTAAAATAATAGATAAAATAGTGATCTCTATAGCATTCATTAAATAATAGATAATTCATTAATGATATTTAAAATTAAGGAAAAAGAAAAAATAGATGAAGATATTTAATCTACAATACCTTCATTAGTGATTTTGAAAACACATTCTCCTTCAGGTAAATGAGGGCTATCAACTAAACGAGCAATTCTTTTACCTGCAAGACCTTTTTTAAGCCAAATTCTGTAAGTAGAAGCATGCCCCAATACATGTCCACCAATTGCTTTAGTAGGGCTTCCAAAGAATGAATCCGGTTTAGCTTGTACTTGGTTTGTAATAAATACAGCAACATTATATGTATTAGCAATTTGTTGAAGTGAATGTAAATGTTGATTTAACTTTTGCTGTCTTACAGCTAAAGACTCTCTTCCAACATATTCAGCCCTAAAGTGAGCCATCAATGAATCAACAATGACTAATCTAACATTAGCTCCTGATTGAATGAGTTCATTAATTTTATCGACCATCAATATTTGATGAGAAGAATTGAATGCACGAGCAACATGAATTCTTTGTAAAACATCTTCAACATCTAATTCAAAACCATTAGCTATCTGTTTAATCCTTTCTGGACGAAAAGTATTTTCTGTATCTACGAAAACACAATCTCCATCAAGACCACCTAATTCTTCAGGCAATTGGACAGTGACTGCTAATTCATGAGAAATTTGACTTTTACCTGATCCAAATTCACCAAATACTTCAGTAATAGCTTGAGTTTCGATACCGCCAGCAATTAAATCATTGAATCCTTTACTTCCAACAGAAATATGGCCAACATCTTTTCTTCTTTCATCAACTTCTAATGCGGTTTCAAATCCAATGTCTTCAGCTTTACGTGCAGCTTCAATAACTTTTTCAGCGACACCTTCACCTATTTCTGCTTTAACAGCTAATTCTTTAGGAGTAGCAGTAGCTAATCTCATCATGTCTGCAAAACCAGCATCTCTTAATTTTTCCGCTGTTTTTTCACCAACACTTGGTAAATCTTCTAATTCCACCATAATAATCCATCCTTAGTATTAATAATATTTTTGTAAAATTTTTCTTGGGTTGAGTTTTCTAACTTCATTATATTCATCATAACTAACATTTGCTATAACTTCAACTGTAATACCTTCTAAATCTTCTATTTTTCCATCCAAAGCACCAGGATCATCACTAACTATATTAATAATTTCATCTTTAGGCATTTCTAGTAAATCTTCAACTAAATTATCAAAGAATGTGAGACCAATTTCACCAGTGTCATCTACTAATGTAGTTGGAATCATAATTGTAGTTCTTGGTTCATCAAAGGATTCGCCACAGAAATCACAAGTAGTTTCACCATCAATTTCAATATCCCCAATGTTATTTCCACAATTAGGGCATTTCCTAATAAGCAATCTTTCTGAAATTACCTCTTGAAGAGTTCCAGTGACACGGACATTAACATCATTGTCTTCAATGGCTTCAATTTCTTTAGGAACGTAAATAGCTTCTTTAAGTTCTTCAAAGGAAGGTAAATTCATTAATTCCTCATCACTAGGTTTTACAATAGCAGTTGACTCAGAAACATTTAAAGTTAATTGATCATTATATAAATCTACTCTAGGATTTTGAATTTTAATAGCTTCACCTTCATCAAATTCTCTTTTAGCATTATCTCCCCATAAAGATACTCTAATAGCTTGAGAATTATCAGCAATTTCAATATTTCTTAGCGAATATTTACTACCATCATCTCTTTCTAATTCACGAGCATCAAATACTTCAAATATTCTCCCTACAACAAAAATATTTTCATCATATTCATCTAAATCTGAAATTTCACGATATTCATAAATCATTTTTTCTAAAGTATCAAATGATGGTAAAAATTTAGCTTCATCTTCTGATAATTTAATTATTCTTGAAGATGAACCTATATTTAAGCTTACTTTAGAGTCCATAGTGAATCTCACTCTAGCATTTTCAATCAAATATGCATCTCCAACATTTAATTCAATATCACATTTATCATCCCATAAAGATAATTGAATAACTTCAGTACCATCAGATAAAGATACAGAACGTACCCGTCCTTCAGTACCATCAGACGGTCTTTCAAAAGTTTTAACATCACCGACAGACATGATTCTACCCATTACATCAACGTCAACATTTTCTTCATCAGTTAATAAAATTTGCTCTACTGATATTGGTTGTAATTTTTCTCTAATAGAATCGAATAATGAAATTTCATCATCTGTTAAATTATTAGGATTTACAGTTATCTGGGTTGAGAAATTAGTGTTTATAGAGTGACCTTCTTCAGTATATTCATCATAAACAACATTTCCACCAATTAATTTAACAATATCTCTTTTATTAATATCCATACCTGCACTGTCGCCCCATAAAGTTACCCTAATAGAACCAGTATCATCAGTAATATTGAAGTTTCTTAACTGTCCTTCACTCTGGTCTGATTTTCTGATAAATTTTCTTATATCCTGAATTTTAGTTACAACACCGATTATTGAAACATCTGAATCTCCATCATCCAAATCACCAATTTTGGATATTTCATGGACAAAATCAGGAACATCATAGTCTCCTTTTATTATTCTTCCATCCCAATGACTTAATGATTTTTCATCATTTCTTTCTCTAACTTGAGCTTGAAGGATTTTAACAGTGTCGCCATCATGTAAATCAAGAGATTCGATTAAATCCACATTATTATTCCACAACGTATATGAAATTGTGCCTGAAGCATCTTGAAGTTCCAATGATGCAACTTTACCATCTTTTCCATTTTTATTATAAGACCTAACTGGCGGGATTCTTGTTATTCTTGCAATTACATTTACTTTGGTATCAGCTTCAACATCTTTAATAGGAGTAATTTCTTCTGTGTAAGTTGGATAATCATTAGGGTCTGCATCAATTGCTTTTTCAAATACAGATCTAGGCCTCATTGTAGCTTCAAGGCCAGAATATCCATCTTTAATGTCGACTCCACCAACATGGACAATATCTCCTTCAGAAATATTTTTTAAATGTTTAATATTTTCAGTCCATAAAACAACACGAATTTTTCCAGTTTTATCTTCAACGTCAACATTACAGACTTTTCCGGAGTTTCCTTTACGAGTTTTAAATGATCTTGGATTACTAATAGTTGTTACAATTCCAACAAAAGATTTATCTTTATCTCCATCTTCAAGTAATCCTATATTATCGCTAGAATATTCTTCCCCGTCAGTTAAAATTTTATTTTCTTTTTCAACATATCTGCCGATAATTTGATCTGCAAAAGTTTCTTCATTCATAAATGATACTTCTGAATTCTCTTTTTTTAGTTTATTCATCTCTTCTAAAAATTCATCTTCAGAAATAAATTCTTTAATTTGATTATATTTTTCTAAAAGTTCATCTGTCATTACAACTTCTTCAAAAGATGAATCGGTTTCTTCAGAATCTTCAGATTTTGAAATTTCACTTACGCCAATATGATTCTTTACAACCTCTTTAGCTATGTCTATATCATTCATAAAAGGTAAATCTTCAAATTCAGGGCGAATTTCTTCCATTTCTTCTAAAAATTCTTCTTTAGATAGTATATCTTTGACTTTATTGTATTGTTCTAAAATTTCTTTTTCCATACCAAACCCCTCGTTAGAAAGTTAATTATTATTTTGTATTTTCTTATAATATAAGTGATGTGGGAGAGCATTTGACAAGTAATATTTTATAGAAAAATTACTTAAAATCAGTCAAATATAAAATAAATTAATAAAACTATGATGATTGTTAATATGCATTAGGACTTTTCTTTAAAACAGTTTTTATCATTATTCCCAAGTCTAAACCAAGGTGCCAATTTTCTACGTACTCTATATCAAATTCTATACGTTTTTTGATTGAAGTATCTCCTCTACATCCATGAATCTGAGCCCATCCAGTTATGCCAGGTTTAACTTGGTGTTTAACCATGTATTTTGGTATTTCTTTTCTAAATTCCCCAACAAAATAAGGTCTTTCTGGTCTAGGGCCAACTACGCTCATATCCCCCTTCAATACATTGAAAAATTGAGGCAATTCATCAATACTAGTTTTTCTAATAAAATTACCTACTTTAGTCTTCCTAGGATCATTTTTTGTAGTCCAACCAGATTTTTCATCACTTGGCTTTTGAACCCTCATACTACGGAATTTATACATTTTAAAAGGTTTGCCATGAAATCCAATCCTTTCCTGTTTAAATATAATTGGTCCCGGTGAAGTTAATTTAATCGCAATTGCAGTAATAATCATTATTGGGGAAGTTATAATAATAGCGACTATGGCTATAATATAATCAGAAATAAATTTTAAAGTTTTATTAAATGGATCATCTAAAGGGACATATCTTATATTAATAATAGGAATATCTTCAATCATATCAACTGACGGCTGAGCAGGAAAATACCTAATATAATCAGGAATGATTTCAGCTTTTATACCTACATTTTCACAACTTTCAACTAGTTCATTAATTTTATTATAATATTTTAATGGAATAGCTAAAACAACACGGTCAAAATCATTATCTTCTAAAATGTTATCCAAATCAGTGAAAGAACCAATAATTTTAGAACCTTCAATTTCCATGCCGACATGTTCTTTTCTTCCTAAAAATCCACTAATATCAAAACCTAAATATGGATTATCATTAATTCTACGTGCAAATGTGAATGCTAAATTATTTTCTCCAACGATAAGAATATGTTTAAGATTTTTATTATTAATACGTATTTTTTTAAGGAAATTCCTAATAATAAATCTCTCAATAATACCAATTATCGAAGCGACTATGGCTAAAAGAAACAGCATGATTCTTGAGAAATCAGGCTGATTTAAAACAAACAAAATAGCAACTAAAATAACAAAAGCTATAATATTAACTTTAATAATCTGAGTAGCTTCAGAAAAAATCGTTTTATAAGTTCTACGAGGTTTATATAATCCAAAAGAAAAATACAAAATTAAATAAACAGGAATTACGGCAGATAGTAAGAAAAAAATATAATCTTGTAGGGGCAAATGTCCTCCAATAGGCCCAAATATTGTTGTTTTAAAGCGTAACCATCCTGAAATACCTAAAGATACGACAATGACGGCTATATCCAATAAAACCATTATGAAATTCAATGATCTTTGATTTTCTCTTATCATTATATTAACCTTAAATTAGTTAATATATAGTATTAATTTCATTTGATATTTAATTTTCCTTTTTAAAAATATTTAGAAAAAGTTTAATACAACAAAGCATGGCAATTCCCAAATAAACAATTCCATTAACTAAAAAATTAGATTCCTGTGCATGGTGTTTCTTATAATAAATATACATTGCCCTATAAAACTCATAAATTAGTTTCGGCCTTTGTTTTTTACTGCTAGCACCTTTAAAATGAGTAATTTTATCTTTTCCATAATATACGATTTTCCAACCGCCATTTTTGATTCTATAACAAAAGTCAATATCTTCACCATACATAAAAAAAGTCTCGTCCAATAATCCAATTTCATCTAAGACTTTTTTTCTTGTAAAAATAAATGCTCCAGTCAGACAATCAATTTCATAAATTCCATTATCATCCAAATCATCTAAATTATAATTATCATCCTTACTTTTAGTTGGAATATGGAATAATCTAAAAAATGAATTTTTTACATTAGGAAAAGTCCTTTTACATGCTTTATCAAGAGTATTATCATCTAAAAGTACCTGGCAACCACATGCGCCAACATCCGAATTATTTTCCATAAAATTATAAATGTCTTCTAAAGTATTTCTCCACACAATTGTATCAGAATTTAAAAGTAACACATATTTAGAATTACACATTTTTAAAGCCAGATTATTGCCTGCCGCAAACCCCTTATTTTCTTTTGAAACAATGAATTTAACCTTATCTGCGAAATATTCTTTAAGTTTAGATAAACTGTCGTCACTAGAAGCATTATCAACGATAATAATCTCAACACTAAAAGGATAAGAATATTCCAATATTGAATTAACAGTGTTTTTCGTTAATTCAAATGTTTCATAATTTACAATAACAACAGATAAATCCATGGTAATTCACTTTTTTAAAAATTTAAATGTATTTATAATTAATTTGTATTCTAATCGGAAATAGTTTTTTAAATTTGATTTTTTAAAATTAACTTTTTTAACTTTAGGTTTTGTAGATAAACCTTCTTTAATACCTTCAAGATAAGTTGAACCAAACCCTTTTTTTAAAAAAAAGATATATTTAATTGTAAACCCTAAAAATAAAAATATAAAATTTATAATTTTTAATGGAATAGGTAGATTTTTATAAACTGTCCATACATTATTTCGAGCTGCAATTTTGACTTTAAATTCATTATATCTGCTGCCACTAGTTGCACTTCCAATATGATAAACAATTGCATTTGGACAAAGCAAATTTCTATAACCATAAATCTGGGACCTAATAGCTAAATCAACATCCTCCATGTATGCAAAGAAATTATCGTCAAAAATACCTATTTCATCAAAAATACTCTTTTTATACAAAGCCGCACCAGCACAACTGGAAAAAATTTCAAAAACTTGTGAATATTTATTTGAATCTTGATTTTCACCAATTTTTTTTGTCCATCCAAGTAAATTATACTCATCGCCTGCATCATCAATAAGTTGTTTGTTTCTAGCCTGAAGCATTTTCGCCTGAACAGAAAAAACATCATCTTCTTGAATTAAATCCAACATTGATTTGATAGACCCTTTTTTAAGTTCAGTATCATTATTTAAAGAAAAAATATAGTCATATTTAGATTTCAAAATTCCTTGATTAACAGCAGGAGCGAAACCTAAATTCTCATTATTCTTAATTACCACAATAGGAAAACTAAAAGAGTTTTTTTCTATATAATCCAAACTAGAATCATTAGATCCATTATCAATAATTATTACTTCACCAATATACTCATTATCCTGGTCAAGCGATTTAAAATATTTATCTAGGAATTCAACTCCATTATAATTAGGGGTAATAACTGAAACTTTCATATTATCAGATTGAATTTTTAAATTTTTTCCATATGATATAATATAAGTTAGGATTTAATAAAAATAACTTAATTTTAAAGCTAAATTTTTTATCTCCTTTGAATTTAGATAACTTTCTAAACAAATCCAATTCATTCATTTTATTAATTACATCATCATAATTATAATCATTATAGAAAAAGTAATTCATGTTTCCAAAAATAGCTTTAGGTATTCTGGATGTATATATCAATTCAGCTAAATCATCCTGATTTTTCTCTTTGAAAAATTGGGCTAAGTCTTCTAAAACAGGAATATAATCAAAACGTTTAAGTTTGGAAGTATTGATTAATGATTCTTCATGTTGCATGTAATAATAAGTTATTTCATTAGAAATTTTAATTGAATTACCATAACTTAAAGCTTTTATAGCAAAATCCGTGTCCTCACCATAATTGACATCTTCACGGAACTTTAAATTATGTTTTTTAATAATATCTGTTTTATAAGATAATTGAACAAAGTTAAATGGTATTTTCATCTCTAATTCTAATTTAATAAAATCTTTTGTATTAATTTCCCCACATTTATAGAAATATGGCTTTGTTAAATCATTATTTTGTTTTTTAACTAGCTGTACTAAACTAAAATCATGATCGGGATTATATAATTGGGATAAATGGTTAGTTAAAATATAATCATCCCCATCTAAAAATACAATATACTCACCGCTAGCAAGAGAAATTCCTTTATTTCTAGCAGAACTAACTCCATTATTTTCCTGATGGACAATATTATAGGGAATAGTAGAATTTTTAAATTTCTCTTCAACGATTTTTAAAGTATCATCTGTTGAGCCATCATCTATAACTATAACTTCAAAATCTTTGAAATCTTGATTAAATATTGAATCTAAAGTAGTTTGAATATACTTTTCTTCATTAAAAACGGGCAATATTATACTAATTTTAATATTATCCATTTTTTTCACCTTCATTTAAAACAAAATCAACGATTCTTTTAGATGAATTGCCATCAACATCATCAAACTGTGTTTGAATGAATGAATTTAATTTAGAAGTGTCTATACCATCTTTAATAGTATTGACTAATTCCTCTGTTGAATAAACAATAGGTCCTGGAAGATCTTTTTTATAATCCAGATAAAATCCACGTTCATTATCCATATAATTATCTAAGTCATAAGCGAAAAATATGACTGGTTTGTTTAAAAGAGCAAATTCTATCATTATTGAAGAATAATCAGTTATTAAAATATCAGATATCAATAAAAGCTCTTGTTCATTTTGATAATCACTACAATCAATATAATCTCCATTTACACCTATTTGCGAAGAATAAAACTTTTTAATCTTAGGATGGAGCCTTAAAGCTAAAATATAATCATCAGATAAGCTTTTATTAAACTCATCAGCGTTTAAATAATTAAAAACATTATTATATTCTTCATTTTCTCTAAAAGTTGGAGCATATAAAATAATTTTTTTATCAGATTCCAAATTATATTTATTGTTAAAATTTTGTCTTAAATTTTCAATATTATGATTTTTGAAATAATAATCTGCTCTTGGAAGTCCCAATACTTTAATTTTGGACTTATCAATTTGAAATGCTTCAGCATAATAATCTTCTATATATTTTGAAGTAATGATTAAATAATCGGTGTTGTCTGATATTAATTTAAGCATTGAAGCATTTTCTACACTTCCACCAAACTTTTTAAAAGCACCCGGAGCATGCCATAACTGGATAACAGTTGACTTATTATTAAATTTCATGAATGCTAACGGGAAAAAATTGTCATTTAAAAAAACATATCTGGAAGTAGCTAATTTTTTTAAGGAATTTATTGACAATTTATCCTTATAATAATAATTAAACTCAAAATCACCCCTACTTTCAAATTCATTTTTAATGTATTCCAAATTGCTGCTGAAAGATTCATTAGAATCTATAATAAATGAAATTAAATTATTGTTTATAGGGAATTTTGTGAAAATATTGAATAATTTTCCAAATACTTTATGTTTTAAATACATCTATCTGCTCCTTAATTTAAAATAGTTTTTAGGCAAATGAATTAAAATATAACGATATCGTTTAATGGCATTTAACGATTTAACAACTTTTTTATAATCATCATCCAAAATTGGCTGAGTTAAACTATAATATATTCTTTCATTAAAGCCTGGGACTATCTCTACATCTTTTTTTAGAAGTTCATTAATATATGAAATTAATTCTATTTTTTCTTTATCTGAAACATTACTGAAAATTAAACTTGTAATCCAATAAATAAAGTGCATATTGAAAATTTTGGTATAATATTGAGTTAAATCATTTTCAGTTAAAAATTTATCTGTTTCAAAATACCCTTCCACCATTTTTCCCAAATATTTCTTGTTTCTTATATGGATAGTGGATCTGTCACCTTCAACATTACGAATATTATAATTATAACTATAAAAATCATCTAAATAAACTGTACATGAAGATTTGAATAATGAAACAATGAAAAAGTACAAATCTTCTGCCAGCATTCCTTCCAAAAAAGAGATATTCTTTTCTAAAAGAAAATCTTTTCTAAATAATTTACACCAAATAGCCGGATCAATAGAAAATAAACGTGTATCATCTTCTACACTTTCAACAATAATATTTTCCCCATTGAAAACCGTTTTTACAGATTCACGCGTATCCGGAAAAACTTTATAATAATTAGTGATAAGCATGTCCGTATTATTTTCACGGGCAGTGTTATACATAACTTCAAATGCTTTAGGAGTATATGTATCATCATGGTCGGAAAAAATAACATATTCAGAATTGGCTAAATTTAAACCAATATTACGACCTTTACCTGGAAATCCATTATTTTTATCTAGTAATACTGATTTAACATTTGAGAAATTTTCATCGAATAAATTGAGCAAATATAAAGTATAATCATCATCAGAACAATCATCAACAAAAATAACTTCTATATTTTCAAATCCAATACTCTGATACATTATTGAATCAAAAAAAGCATTGAGAAATAAACCTGAATTATATGTTGGAACAATTACACTAATTTTATATTTTTCCATATTATCTTACCAATTTATTTTTAATTTTTGAAAGTAAAGATCTATTATTCATATTTTTTTGTATTTTCTCTAATCTGTTAGATTCTATTACTGCCTCATCAAATTTATTATTTAATATTAAATCAACTAATTTATCATATCTTTTTTTGAAAAATGGATCTGAAGAATAATATTTTTCAAATATATCATGAGATTTTATAAATAACTCCTTTTTATCATTATCCTCTAATTTAGATAATACAATTGTATATAACCATGAGGTAAGATGGCTTTTAAAAATTGTTTCTCCATAAGTTGTCTTTTCCAAATCCATTAACATTTCATCAATTTTATAATAGCCATTTAAGATGGCTTCAATATATTTACGATTTCTCACATGAATTGTAGATTTATCATTTTTACTATCTCTTATTTTGTAATTATAAGAATAAAAATCATTAAGATAAATTATTCCATTAGCTTTTAAACATGAATATGTTGCAACATAAACATCTTCTGCCAACATTCCTTCCAAAAAGTAAATACCATTATTAATTAAAAAATCTTTTCTGAATAATCTTGTCCATATGGCAGCAGGAACTCTTAATAAATTTTTATCATCGTCAATATTTAAAACCCGTATTTCACCGGAATCTTTATAAATTGATTTAAAAGGAATTGTTTTATTGGGATAAACCTGATTAAAATTTGATATTAACATGTCATTTTCAGCAATTTTATCATACATTACTTCAAAAGCATTTTTTGTGTATGTATCATCGTGGTCTGCAAAAATTACATAATCTGAATCAGCTAATTTTAAACCTGTATTTCTGCCTTTTCCTGGAAATCCTGAGTTAACATCTGAAAATTTTACCTTTACGTTTTCATATGATTCATTAAAGTCCTTCAATAAATCAAGGGTATAATTATCCGTTGACTTATCATCGACAAAGATAACCTCTATATTTTCAAATCCAATACTTTGAGATTTAATAGAGTTTAAAAACTCATTTAAATAATTTCCCGTATTATAAGTAGAAACAATGACAGAAATTTTATATTGAGACATTTTAATCAGTTAATTTATCATATAAGGTGATATATTCACCACACATTTCATTTATATCCTTAAATTTTATTTTTGAAATATTCGAAAGTTTATTTTCATAATCTTTTTGATTTATATTAATAATTAAGTCATATATTCCATTTATATTTGTATAATCAACCAACCATCCCCCATCAGTTGAAGAAATTCTTTCTTTTAATGCGCCCAAATCACTTGCTATTACAGGTAATCCCGCCATCCAAGACTCAGTTAATGTATATGAATAGGTTTCAGGACATGTTGATAAAATTAAAGAAAATGAAGGTTTAATTTGAGACACGATTTTATTAAAATCATTTCTTTCATATTTTCCGTGATTTATTCCATATTTATTCAAATTAGGAATGGTTGTTCCCATAAAGTGGAATTCAAAGTTATTTTTTTTATCTAGTTTTTTCAATTCTTTAATTAGTAGTGAACCCTTATGGGGTGAAACATGGCCCGGAACTAAAATTTTTATAGGTTTAGAACTTAATTCTGCCCCATATGATGATTTATCAATACTTACTCCATGTTCTATCAAATTAAAATTATTTAAATTAGGATAAAAATCTTTATAAATATCAATTACACTTTGAGTTGGAGCTATATTAATAGCTGATTTATTTAAAAGATTGAAACATTCTTTTTTCCATTTTTTAACAATGATTTCAGGAGAAATATCTGATTTGTGAGATATTCCGCTGCAATCTTTGCAATTGAAGTTACAATACTGGCAATTTTTATCCACCAAATGAATAGATGGACAAATATAATAGAAGTCATGTAGATTGACAATGAAAGGGATTGATTTTTTTTCCATGATATGAATTAAATCAAAACTATGATTAATTAAATGATTAATGTGAACCAAACATGTACCCAATTTTGAAAGGATTTCATCGTAAATGATAGCCAAATCATCATTGAAAAAAATGTTTTCAAAATTGTTTTTTGAAATAAAATTATCTTCATTATCAATTATTGAAAAATTAGTATTAAAAGAAATATTATAATTAGCAATTTTTTCTAAATTATCTTTAACATTCCATAATTCAATATCTTCACCATCAGATGTTAAAATAAAAGTATTATAACTTTCAGGAAGGTGATTGATGATATCCATATTTAAAAAACCAGTGCCGCCAACAGTACCGATTTTTTCATGTAAAACAAATAAAATATTCTTTTTATCCTCGGAATAAAATTCGGATAAATCCCTATTTGAAACATTAACCTGTCTATTTTCATTAATTCCATATAATGCATAATGAATCAAAGGATTAGTATTAACATCAGGATAATGATTTTTATAAAAAACCCCGTCAAAAGTATCATTTGGCTTTTTACCTTCGCTAAAACCAAAGAAAATATAATGAAGTAAAGGATCCATTCCAGAAGATGAAACTTTAGGATATTTTTTTAAATAGAATTCATCATCAAACAAATTATTTTTACGAATAGTTTTATATCCCTTTGTAATTTCTAAAGCTTTAGCTTTATCTTTTACTTTATAACTAATATATTTGCTGGGGAATTTAGCAAAAAGTTTATTTTTAAAACTCATATTCATCCATTATTATATTTTGAAGTTGTTCTAAAAAGTCACAGACAAAATCGTTCTTTATTTCTATGTGAGGTTTATTATCGGATTTTAAATTATCAAAAGAAATAATCATATCATATTTATCTGTGTTAAAATCATTATTATTGACAATGACCTTTAGAATGTCCTGACGTGCAATAATATTATCCAAATCATAATTATCAGTGAAGGAAATTAAAATATCAGAAGAATTTCCTATATAATTATTTTTCATATCAGTGATTACTTCAACGGTATAATCCAAATTATTAAATTTTTGGGAAATTTCAGAAATCAAAACGTCATTATCATCCCTATCATTAATTATGCTTATTTTGAGATTCTTTTCTGTGAAAAACTTTTTTGAATTAATCTTGTCTAAAAGCAAATTTTTAGATAAATATGAACCCCATCTATTCCAGAAAAAGGAATAGTTATTTTTATCATTTTCAAAATAACTTTCACTTTTAACACGGGTACTGGATTCATGGTGGAATAATATTGCATTTCCCGCAAATAAAATTTTATAACCTTTTTTATATAATCTTAAACAAAAATCAACATCTTCAAGCCCATAAAAATAATTTTCATCCAATCCGGAAAGCTCATCATATACTTTTTTATCAATTAAATTTACTGCACCTGTTACGGAAACACAATAATTATTCTTAGTTAAAGAAGAATCAAAAATATCCAGCTTGGAATTGGATTTATTTACTGCATATAAACAACAAGGGTACATTCTTTCAGAAAAAATATCTCCGCTGTGCTGTATTGTGTATGATAATTCCCTATTGACATTGAAATAAAAAGGAAAAATAAGTTTAGCCCCTACAGAAACCACATCATCATTATAAACTATTGCACCCACCATTTCGTTTAACCAACCGTATGTAGGTTCAATATCATTATTTAATAAAAGCAAATATTCGCCATTAGCTATTTTAGCAGCATCATTGTTACCTTTGGAAAAACTAACATTAACATCATTTTCTATAATTCTAATGGGTAAGTCTAAACTTTTTAAATAGTTTACAGATTCATCAGTTGATGCATTATCAACCACTATGATTTCATAATTAGAATAATTAGTTTTAGCATCAAAATCTTTAAATAAACATTTTAAATTATTTAAACCGTTTCTATTTAAAATAATAATGGATACCAATGGCTCTTCATCAAATTCATAATTAGATAAGAATGCTAAATTAGTTTCACAGATTTCTTCTTTTCTCCTTATGGAATAAGATTGCTGGTATAATTTACCTTCTTCTTTACCATAAACAACATAATGAAATAATGGATTTAAACCTGACTGTTTAACATCAGGATATGTTTTTAAATAAAAATCCGGGTCAAAATCTAGAGATGGTAATTTTCCTTCCAAATGACCTCTAGTCAAATAATGCTTTAAAGCATCCCCTGAGAAATCATCATAAGTCTTTTCATAAAATTCACTATCAAAAAGACCAGAATTGTTTATTTTATTATAAAACCTACGATTTTTTAAAGAAGATTTAAAATTTGAAGGAGAAATAAATTTTTCAATATTCAAACCCATTTAATCACCCTTATTTTTTAAATTCCTGATTTTACTAGTCATTTTCCATGAAGTGGATTTTCTAATAGCATTAATTTGCCTGTCCCAATAATCTCTTACTTGATTTAGAGCCTCAGCTTCATCCCTCAGGGCATCTATGTCATTGAAAAGCAAGTTTATTTCTTCTTTAGTTAAAGTATTTTTTTCTCCGATATTTCCTTCAAGAGACTTTATTAAATTTCTACTTGTTATATAGTCATCCAATTCAACTTTATGATGAAAATCATCTGCTTTTGTCCAGTAATCATTTATCCAAATATATTCTGATGCGACAGATGGATGAAAATCATTCTTCCACATCAAATATGTGAAACTCAACTGATCCTGATTTGTATAATTAATTATCTCTTTCCACCATTGCTCCATCAATGAAATGATTTCCGGATCATTATGCTTTCTAAATATAGCTCCCAGAGAAGGCAGTCCATAATGAAGAGGCATTCCTTCATTTCGATATTTATCAACCTGTTTTGATATAGTGTAATTTGAATAACGTGGAAATTGCATTGAACTTAAGGATTCATCAAAGATACAATCCCTCTCCGGATGAACAACAGTCAACATTGAAGAATTAATATACTTATAGACATACTCCCGAATGCTGCCTACAAGTTTAAAAGACCCGTCAATCCAGAAACTGTATTTATTATCCGGAAAATATTTATTTGGAAAAACTTTATACTGTTTTGCAATTCTATTATCATCTAATGTAGAATCTTCCATCTGTATAATTTCCCAAGTATCAGATTTCAAATCGGGAATTTGAGTAAAGCAAACATATCTAGTATTATCATCTATAAAATCCGGCTCTTTTAGTGAATCATATCCCCCTGTGAATGCAGTATATACGACAAGTTCATTTTCTTTAATATCATCAATTAACTCATCATCAACTTTAGAATCAGTTTGAAATAAGTCACTTAAAATAAAACTATCCACATTTGATTCATATCTAGTTCTTATTACTTCATAAGGGTCCACATTATCATTCATAAAAATCAGCAACAAAATTTAATAATTAATATCTTTTTGATATTTATTAAATATATCTAAAAACAAGAAATCAAGAGAAGAATTTTATAATTCCTGGTAATGAAACAAGCATAGCCTGAATACCTAAAATAAATATTGCGAGCCCACCAATAAAATTAATATGTCTTGCATATTTAATAGCTACTCTAGTACCAAATGTACCAATTAATAACCAGCAAAAAACAGCAATGAAACTTAAAATAGCCAAACCTAGAGGGTTAACACCCGCACCAACACCTTGCGCTGCTAAAATAAGGTTTTCAATATTCCCAAAAATAATTAAACCAAGAAATGGTTTTAATTCATTTTGCAAATTTATTCACCTCTTATAGATTCAAGCATGGCTTGTGCTCCTAAGACAAAGATAATAAGTCCCCCTCCAAAATCTATAAAATCAACATAAGGCAGTGCAATTTGAGTACCAAATGTACCAAGAGTTAGCCAAAAAGCTACTGCAATAAAACTAGCAATCCCTAATTTAACAGGGTTAACTCCAGCAACAACACCCTGTGAAGAAAGAACTAAATTTTCAATATTTCCAAATATTATTAATGCAACAAATGGCAAATATTGATTCAACATATAAAATCACCAAACTCATATCATCGGAGAATATCTTCCGAATAAAATTCTAAACACTAAATACTATTAATATTTAAATAATATATAAAACTATCTTAATTCGCGTAAAATTTTATCCCAAATTTTAACCCTATCTTCTATCCTATAATCTGATAAAACATTATCTAGGGCATTTTTACGAATATATCTTCTTAATTCTTTATCTAAAATAAGTTTTTCAACTTTTTCAAACCATTCATCATCATTTTCAGCTAAAAAACCATTATAACCATCTTTAACAACGCCATTATAAACACACATATTGGAATAAACCCCTGGAAGACCTAAAATAGCCAATTCAATGAATTTCAATTCACTTTTGCATTGATTAAATGGAGAATCTTCAAGCGGAACAACGGCAATGTCCCAATCAACTGTTTTGGATAACCAACCCATGAACTTTTTAAAGTCCATATTATTCGGAGGCAATTCAATTGATTTGAACCAATTTTCATCAACATTATCTGATGCATTAAAACCACCAATTATCTCAAAGTCAAAATCGTATTTCTCTTTTAACCTTAAAATAACATTTTTTATTAAGAATAAATCTTTTGAATGTGTTAATGTACCATAATATCCCAATTTAAGCTTACCTTCAGTTTTTATATCTTCTTTTATATCAAATACAGTGTTAACATAATAATTTGAGATGACAACAGTCTTATTTTTATCGAATTTAGATGCTAAAGTAGGAGTTGAAACTGTTATAACATCACTAGCATCAATGAAATTTTTTATAGATTCAGAAACTCTATTTACATATTCATATGACGGACTATTTTCTTCAACATCCAATAAGTCGTCATCAGTTTCATAAACCAATTTAATATCATATTTTTCGCATTTTTCACGTAAAACATCCAAAAAAGGAAGGATTCTTTGAACAACGACTACATCAAAAAGCCTGCATCTTAAAATATTATCGATGTTCATCATTACAAAGCTATCCATACCATACATGAAAAAAGTATATTTCTTACTTTTTGACAGTTCAGAAAATAATGCATGCAATCTTATATAAGGACATGGAGCTAAATTCTCAAATGGATCATTTGTAAAAACACCAACACGAATTCTATCCATTTCAATAGGATTTTCACGTTGAATATAAGGAATTAAAGTCTTTTTATCTTTAATATAATAAGAAGTGGAAACTATTTCTTCAACTTTGGATTTTTCACTTGAAAAATATTGAGTATAAAGGTCCATTTCAAGTGTATTAATATAGTTATTATCCAAGATATTAATCTGATTATTTTGATAAAATCCATTTAAAACATAATCTAAAATAGGATTATCAACATTATATTCTGTTTTATAAAATTCCAAGTTAAAAACATCGCTAGTATAAGATTGCTGAACATCCAGTGAATCGTTAACACCATAATATAAATAATGAAGAATATAATCTAAATCGTTTAAATTTGTATGCACCTGACTGTATTTGGATTCATCTATAATGGCCAAACTTTTAATATTGGAATATGCCTTTTGATAATTAGAAATCTTTTGGAGATTTCCTTTTGATTTAAGTGCAATATAAGCCTTAGGATTATTTTTAATTGATTTAGAAAAAAACATTATTTCAACTCTTAATTATATATAATATGTTAACATAAAAATAAATTTATGTCATACAAAGTTACTGTTATTATTCCATCATATAATAGTGTTGAATTTTTAGACTCAACAATTGACTCCATTAAAGCTCAAACAATAGGTTTTGAAAATATAGAATTGATTATTATTGATGATTATTCCACAGACTCTACACAAGAGTTAATTAACAAATATTGTGAAGAATACAGTAATATTAAAACCTATGAATCCGGAAAAAAAACAGGAACTCCTGGAAGAGCCAGAAATATTGGAATAGCTAACAGTGAATCTGATTATATTATGTTTATAGACCATGATGACAATTATCTTCCGGATACTGTAGAAAAGCTATACAATGCAATTACCAAAAATTCAAGTGATGTGGCTATTGGTAAATTCCAAACATTCGGTGAAAACTACTTTGTAACTGAAGATTGGATTACAGAAGATGTCATTTTAAATTCCATTGATGAAAATCTGCTGTTTTTTTCCATAAATGGGGTTTGGAGAATGATATTTCCAAAAGAGTTTTTACTTGAACATGACATAACTTTCCCTGAAGGCGTTTTCGCAGAAGATTTAACCTTTATGATTGACACTTTTGTTAATGCAAATAAAATAGTATTTATTAATGATGTTGTATATAATTTCAGATTGAGAACTGGAGATAACTCATCTACAAGCCTATCAAAAGGAATGCATTATTTAAATGGATTAATAGACGGTTACTTATATACAGTGGATGTATTGGAAAAAAACAATGCATGCAAATACTATGATACCGTCTTTAACCAGCACTTATCAGTCTGGCTTAGTGATGTTGCACTAAGTGAAACGATAGATATGGAAGATAAAAAAACATTAGTTGAAAAATCTATCCCATTATTCAAAAAAATAAAAAATGTAAATCCATTTCCAGAGAATAATGCAATAAAAAGTATTATTAATCAAATAATTGCAGATAACTTAGATGAAGCATATATCCAAATGGGAGATTATCAGTTATTTACAAATAGAATCCATGATTTAGAAGTAGAATTAAATCAAAAAAACCAACAAATTGCCTATTTACAAACAACCAAAGGTTGGTTTAAATATAAAATAAAAAACATTAAAGAAAGATTATTTTAATCCTCTTTTAATTTTTTAAAAATATTATCCCATTGTTCTACACGTGATACTATATTATAATTTTCGAAAATATCCTCACGAGCATTATTAACCATACCATTTCTTAAAATCGGATTTTCAATTAATATAGATAATTTATCTACCCATTCATCTTCATTATTGGCTAAAAAACCGGTTACACCATCTTCAATGGCTTCATTATAAACATCAATAGCACTGGCAACAACGGGAATACCTAAAGCTGCAAATTCAATGTATTTTAACTCACTTTTACATTTATTGAATTCTGTGTTTACCAACGGTATTATGCCAATGTCCCAATCAGAATGTTTTCCTAACCAGTCATAAAATGTAGATATTGGCATAGGATAATAAGGAATCTTATGAACATTAAACCAGTCCGAATGGTCATCAATGGAAGCACCGGCAACTTCAAAAAGTACTGTTATTCCTTTTTTAGAAAACATGTCCTTCAGACGTAAAATAACATTACGAACAACTTCCAAATCATTGTCATGAGTTAATGTTCCAAAGTATCCTATTTTAATAAATTCCTTCCCTCTAAACGTGAAAGGTCTTAATGGAAGTGAATCATTAACATAATAATTTTTAATTATTTCAATATTGTCCAAATTACTTTTTTCAAAACGTTTTTTTAACTCTGAAGTACTTACAATAATTTGGTCCACATTTGTTACAAGCCTCTTAATCTTATCAAAATTACCTAAAATATAATTATAAGAGGGATTACTTGGATTAATGTCTAGAAAATCATCGTCACTTTCATAAACAATTTTTATATTATGCTTTTTAGCTTTCTTTAAAATTTTATTAGAGTAAGGATTGACTCTTTGAATAACAATAATATCAAAAATATGTGCATTTATCATATTATCAATATCTAAAAGGGGCATTATTTCTTGACCGTAAATGAAGAAATGATAATCACCGCTTTGAGATAATCTGGAAAATGGAGTGTGAATTCTAATAAACGGACAGGCATTCATGTTATCAAAATTATCTTCTAAAAATACTCCAACTTTAATGGTATCTGTTTTAAATTCTTTTTCAGTGACAATATAATCAATTAATACATTTGAATCCGTAATATAATGATTATTATCTAATTCATTTTGAATGCGTTCATTGGCAAAATTATCCAATTGTAAATGAACATTATCTTTAAAATTATTAATAAAATGAGGATATTTCCTATTAAACCTTAATTTATTTTTAAACCCTTTTTCCACATAATGAATTAAAGGATCCTCATCATAAACACCATTTTCATAAATATAATAATATAAATCAAAAACCGGATCAATATACTTTAATTTATCATCAATTGAATCTGTTTTAGAACCTTCTTCAATAAAATGTAAAACCGGATCAATAGATGGATGCATCATATTATATTGAGTTTCATTTAAAAGTTCTAAATTTTTTATTGCTTTATAATTTTCAAGCTCTTCAGTAACACCCATATCAGAGTTTTTCACACCACGCAATAAAGGATTATTTTTTACTTGACGTGCAAAATCTCCTGCAACCCTCAATGGCTTTGTTAATTTTAAAGAATTGGAATTGAGAAATTCATTATATTCATTTTGTAAAAAACCAATTCTGCCTGCAGTATCTATTCTATATCCTGCCATTCCTTTAACATCATTAACAAGCAAATAAAGTTCTTCTCGTGATAATTCAATAGTGTCTCCAATTTCCATCTTTCCTACTTCAACACCTATTTTAGCTCTTAAATTATCACTTGTAATCGGAGTTGTTAAAATAACTTTATGGTGATAATTTCCACCCTGTTTAGACCAGTATTCATTATCCCAATAATAAATGTGACTTACTGACGGATGAAAATCATTTTTCCATGCCACATATGCAAAACTAAGTTGGTCTTGATTAGTAAATTTAATATTTTCATCCCACCAATCTTCCATTACCTGAATAACGTCAGGATGATTATGTTGTCTAAATAATGCGCCCATTACACCTAATCCGTAGTGTTCTGGAAATCCTTGAGACTTATAATATTCAATTTGTTCTTCCATGACCGCTCTTGGATAACGTGGAATGATTTTTGAAGCCTTATACTCTTCATAAACACAATCTCTTTCAGTATGGACAACAACCAACATTTTAGAATTAGCCCTGATATATTTATAAATATATTCTCTAATGCTTCCGTTAATTTTAAAGGTTCCATCTATCCAGAAACTGTATTTATAATCTTTTAAATATTTATGGGGAAGTAATTTATATTGTTTAGCTTTTCTATTATTATCTAAAATAGATTCTTCCATTGGAATAATTTTCCACAAATCGGATGTTAATTCATCGTTATCAGTAAAACAAATATAATCACAATTTTCATCTATTACCTCAGGATGCTTTAAAGTATCATAATCTCCTGTAAAAGCTGTATAAATAGCTATTTTATTATTTTTAATATCTTCAATTGTTTCTTCAGCAGATTCTGTTGAATGGTCAAATAATGGTCTGTTAATATGTTCTTTTGAAACTTCCTGATATGTTTCATAAATTTCATCATAACCCATAATATCACAAATATTTTTCTTCGATTATATTCATTAATTCATCAGCATAATTAACACTTTTATCCAAGCAAATATCATATCTTAAATCATTATTATTAGAAATTAATACTTTAATTATATTTAATCTTGAAATTATCTTATCCACATCATAATTTATATTATTAGATATTAAAATATCACAATCTTCACCAATGGCAAAATTATTCAAATTTGGAATTAATTTAACATTAAATCCCTTATTACTTAAATCTTTAACTAATTTAGAAATAAATTCATCATTTTTTGAAATAATAGAAACATCAATTTTTTTATCTGTTAAAAAATGATTTTGGTTAATTTTATCAATGAATATTTCTTTAAAGATATAATCTCCCCATTTATCATGAAAATGCATTATATTCTCATAATTAAGTCTATTTTTTTCATCTTCGTCCTCAACACGAGTAGCAGATTCATGATGGAACAATAATGCAAATGGATTATAAATTGATTTATAATTATTTTGATATAACTTAAATGCGAAATCAATATCCTCATATCCATAGAAATAACCCTCATCAAGCCCCCTTAACTCAATATAAATACTTTTAGGAATCAGCAAACAAGCTGCAGTATTAGATATTACTTCTTTTTGATGGTTTACATCCCTTGAAAAGACTAATGTGGAAAACATATTTTCATGATATGGGCCATATACATAAGGAGTTCGCTCTTCTCTAAACTTTACACCCGCATGCTGAATTGAATAGGATTTCTCTTGATTTTTCATATCATCATAGTATGGAAATATTAATTTAGCACCGACAGAACCTACATCCTCACTATTTAACATGCAGCCAACCATTTCATTAAGCCACCCATACGTAGGTTCAATATCATTATTCAATAAGAGCAGATATTCACCATTAGCTATTTTAGCCGCATCATTATTGCCTTTAGAGAAACTTACATTTTCTGTATTTTCAATAACAGTAATTGGCAAATCCAGTGAATTAAGGTAATTTATGGAATCATCCTGTGAAGCGTTATCAACAACAATTATCTCATAATTTGAATAATTGGTTTTTTCATCAAAATCTTCAAATAACCTTTTTAAATGAGTTAAACCATTTCTAGTTAGAACAATAATTGAAACTAACGGTTCGTTTTCAAATTCATAATTGGATAAAAATGATTTGTTTGTATCAATGATTTTTTGCCTTCGCAGGATAAATGGATTTTCATCCATAGTATAACCTTCATCACCATTTTCAATATAGTGAATTAAAGGATTTCCCTTATTTTTTTCAATTTCAGGATTCTCTTGCAAGTATCTTTTAAGATTAAAAGTAGGTGAAGGCAATTTATATTCCTTAGCCCCATAAAACAAATAATGAATTAAAGGATCCATTCCTGATTTTTCAACATGAGGATAAGCTTTTAAATAAAAGTTTTTATCGAATAGCCCTGACTCCATGATTTTATAATAATTTTCTTCATAAAGTCTAGCTTTTTTAACATTGAATTTTGATTTGATTAAGAAATCTTTAAAAGTTACCATAATTACCCTACTTTAAAAAATTGAATCTACCTTTCTTAGGTTTTTGATTACTCTCATTTATTATATTATTTTTATCAATTAATAAATTAGCTATATCTTGTTTATTTAAAAATATTAAGTCAAAATCAACAGTTAATTTATCTTTTATTTCACAATCCAAAATATAATTAGGATCTAAATTAGAGAATAACTGATAATCTTCACCAAGTGAATTGTCGCAATTAGCATCTGAAATATTTGGATTATTAATTTTTACCTTAATGAAATCCCCTTCCAAAGGATCAAAGCGCAAAGCCTTAATTTCTGAAAAGTCAGACAAGTCAAATGTTAATTTATTGTTTTCATTCGGCATATAATCAATAGAAATTTTATCATTTTCATTAAATCCGCTGCCTAAATCAATATATAAACTAGCTTGAGATTTGACCTTATTCATTCTGTTGAAATATTTGAATTTGGCTAAAAACGTTTGACAATCAAATTTAGAAAGGCTTAAAATATCCTCTTTATAGACATTTTTTTCAGGAACAAGTTTAAGGAAATCATTAATGTTTTTCTCTTCAATGACTTTAATTGAAGATTGAAGCTTTTCAATAAATTCTATTTCATCATTTATAGACCAATCATAATAGTAAATCCAAAATAAAACATCATTAATGAAATTGATAGCAAGAAAATCAACATTTTCATTATTAAATTTAAATAAATCTGAAATAACGTTGCATAAATAAAATATATTGTCTTTAGAAATTCTTTTTGTAATGGATTGCGGATTTTTGCGATAAAAATAATCGCAATCTTTATTTAAATAAATATTTCGGGCATTTAACAAAACATTGCATGTGACAACATTGTCTTCATAAAGTCCTTTTGAAAAGTTAATTAATGGAAACAAACTTTTGTGATAGATTTTATTGCATGCAGAAGTGGAAAAAAACAGTTTTGGATAATTGACAATATTGTCCACCAATAAATTTTCGCTGAAATTTTGATTATGGACACTTTCCTCTTCGATAAATTCATTTCCGGTATATGTTTTAATATTGTAAATTAATAAATCAGCATTGGACTCTTTTATTTTCAATAAAGAGTCTTTTAAAGTATTATCAGAAATAAAATCGTCACTATCAACAAAAGCAACATAATCACTAGTTACATTTTCAAGACCCGCATTTCTGCTTTCACCTAACCCCTTATTAACATCATTAGTAATTATTTTAAAAGAAGGGTATTTTGATGCATATTCATTAATAATGTCCATACTGTTATCTTTGGTTTGATCATTGACTATGATAACTTCGATATTTTCAATTCCCAATGTTTGGTTAACAATGGAATCCAAACACTGTCTAATGTATTGTTCTACATTATAAACCGGTATAACAACACTAATTTCATGACTCATATTTTCACAAAAATTTAAATCTACTTTTTTTAGCATTTTTTTCTTCTAATTGAGCTTTTAAATTTTCATTTTCCGCTTCAAGTGTTTCGGATAATGTCTGATAATGTTTTGATAAAATTTTATATTGGAATTTTTCGTAATTCAAATCAAATATTTCACTATTTTTTGAAATGAAAATGGATTTATAAAATGATTCATCTTCGTAGTGCCATCCATCAAAATTATTAACATCCCCTAAATTTAAATCATCATAATTACTTTTAGTTAAATTTAAAAACTCATCCTTAAGCTCTTCATTTAATCTTAAATATACAAATTTTAAATTGACAATGATAAACATTAAAAAATCATCTTTAACGGATTCATATATTTTTTTATCAATCAAATTTTGTTGAACATGTTTTAAAACTTTAAAAATATCAAATGACTTCTCATCGCCTTTTGTTGATATTGAATCATCCCGAACTCTATAATTATATAAAATTTCCTTTATGACTGAAGTTTTTTTAGCATTTAAAAATACTGTATAAAAGAAATACAAATCTTCATAAATTAATCCTTCAGGAAAAGAGCATTTATCAAGAAAAGATTTTTTGTATAATTTATTGAATGGAGCATGTGATATTTTAAATAAAATATCTAAAACATCATTATAATTAAAATTGGAAGTAGTTAAAGATTCGGGAATAATTTCCAATTTAGAATTTTGATTTTCACTGAACTCATTGGTATCCTCATTATAATATCTAAACTTAAACATTGTAATGTCTGAATCAAATCCTTTAACATGATTATACAATTCTTCCAATGCATTTTCTTCCAGCCAATCGTCGGAATCGACAAATAGAACATATTTTCCCTGAACATGCTGGATACCAGTATTTCGAGCACCGCTTAATCCCTTATTTTCCTGAGATATAATTTTAAATC
>CACXWH010000025.1 GCA_902771225.1 uncultured Methanobrevibacter sp.
CTTATAGCTTCCATTCACAATCTTTGGATAAACATATTTGTATGCTAGATTTTGTCCGTTCTGTCTTCCGGGGTCACTTTGATCTGAATAACCTTCTCCATAATGGCCAACATCCTTTGTTACATTAATTATGTAGATATCGTAGTTGTAATTAAGATTGGATGTTTTTGGAAGTATGTTGACCAATGTTTCATGGACTTCATGTTCCAGAGGATGGACTCCGACAACATAGGCTATTTTTTCACCGTTTGGATTTCCAACATTTCTTATGACTTCAACAGTGCCAGGATCATCTGATGAATTTGAAATTATTTCTCTGGAAGTTGCATTGCTGCTTGATATTATTGTATTATCACTATTGCTGCTGGTAAATACTTGTGTACCAACGAGAATTATTCCAATGCATAAAATGACAAGTAATATGGCTATTATTACATCATATTTGTTTTTCATTTATGAATTCTCCTAAAACTTTAATGTAATATTTTTGTAATTGTATATTTTATATATTATAAAATACTATATTTATAATATTGATAATTACTAATGGAGAGGATTTTTCTGACAAAATATATCATTATTACTGGCGGAGTTGTTAGTTCTATTGGTAAAGGAATTACTTCCGCATCTATGGGTAGAATTTTAAGATCTTATGGTTTAAAAGTATCTGCTATTAAAATAGACCCTTATTTAAACTGGGATTCAGGAACACTCAATCCTTACCAGCATGGTGAAGTTTTTGTTACCAGTGATGGGATGGAAACAGATTTGGATTTAGGTCATTACGAAAGATTTTTGGATGTTGAACTTGAAGGTTTCTGTAATATTACCACGGGCAAAGTTTATGAATCAGTTATTAAAAAAGAAAGAAAAGGAGGATACTTGGGTGAATGTGTACAGGTGATTCCTCATATTACTAATCGTATTAAGGAAATGATTAGGGAAACTTCTGAAAAAAAGGATTATGATGTTGTTTTAATTGAACTCGGTGGTACTGTTGGGGACATTGAAAGTCAACCGTTTTTGGAAGCTTTAAGACAATTGCGTAATGAAGAAGGTTCTAAAAATGTCATGTTCGTTCATGTTACTTTCATTCCTTACTTAAATGCTGCCGGTGAGTTTAAAACTAAACCTACTCAACATTCCACTAAAGAATTGAGGAGTATGGGTATCAATCCTGATGTTATTGTCTGCAGGTCACAGGTACACATTGATGATGCTCTTTTAGCCAAAGTCGCTCATTTCTGTGATGTCGATGTTAATGCTGTTGTCAATACTCCTGATGCGGGTTCTATTTATGAGGTTCCATTAGTTTTAGAAGAAAAAAATATTGGTGAATTAATCGTCAATAGGATTGGTTTGGATATCAAAGCTGATTCTTCTAAATTAGATGATTGGGCTAAAGTTGTTGATTCGTTAAAAATTAAAGATCCTAGTGTAACTATTGGTATTGTCGGAAAATATGTAGAATTAGAGGATGCTTACATTAGTATTAGAGAATCTCTTCAGCATGCAGCTGCCAACATTGGTGTTAAAGCAAATATTGAATATTTAAGTTCTGATGTTGAAAAACTTGATGAAAATATTTTAAAAAGTTTTGATGGTATTTTAATTCCTGGAGGATTCGGTGAACGTGGATTTGAAGGAAAACTAGATGCTGTTGATTATGCTATTGAAAATAATGTTCCTTTGTTTGGTATTTGTTTAGGTATGCAGTCAATGGTTACTCAATTTGCAAGACGTAATGGTTATTCTGATGCTAACAGTTCCGAATTTGATGATAATTTGGCTTATCCAGTTATTGATATGATGGAAGAACAAAAGAAAATCAAAAATATGGGCGGAACTATGCGTTTAGGTTCTTATGATTGTAAAATTGTTAAAGACACTAAGACTTATGAAGCTTATGGTGAAGTTGATATAGAAGAACGTCACAGACATAGGTATGAGTTTAACAATGATTATAGAAAAGAACTTCAGGATAAAGGTTTAATTATTTCAGGTACCAGTCCAGATGATTTCTTAGTTGAAATTATTGAAATTCCAAATCATCCTTGGGCTATAGGTTGTCAATTCCATCCGGAATTCAAATCAAGGCCTGATAGGCCACATCCATTATTCAAATCATTTTTAGAAGCTATTTATGAGTATTCTAAAAATTAATTTTTTTTACTTTTTTATTTTATATAACTGCTCCATATAATTTTACCTTTTCATTGTTTATAACCGGATTAATTTCTATCTAATTAATATACTACTTTTTTAAAAGTTTTAAACATGATTTTAGATGGTATTTATTTAATTCAGATAATTATTACTTTAATTTTTTCTATCGTTTTTTGTTTTTATGATATTAAAAAGGGGTTTCTTCCAAACAGATTAAATTATATTTTGGCAGCTTTTGGTTTTGCTTCAAATTTAATTTTAACAATAATAACAAGTAACATTAAATTCATTTTCTTTTCAATTATTTCATATTCTATAACATATGTTGTAACTTTAATGTTATGGCAATTAAATATATGGGGTGGTGGTGATGTAAAATTATTCTCATCAATTGCAGCAGTTATACCGTTTGGCATAAATATGCCCTTTTTGAATAATTCTCCTTTACTGTCATTCTATCCCTTTTCTTTTACAGTAATGTTAAACAGTATATTGGTTTCATTTCCATTTTTAATTATATTGTTAATTTATTTAATAAATAAAAATAATGTTTTTGACGAAAATATTGAAGTATTTAAAGGATTTTTCAATTATAAAAGCTTAAAACTATTAATGGATTCAAGTTTTAACAAACACATTAATGTTGCTGATTTAAAAGAAGGAATGATGATAAATAATTTTTATTTTGATAATGATTATGTTAAACAATTAATTGAAAGCAATAAAAAGACTAATCTAAAAGTTTTTAAAAGTGATGATAATCTGTCAAAATATTATTTTAAAACGCTCACTGCTGGTGGAATAACAAAAGATGACATGTACTTACTTAAGATAATGAATGCTCAAAAGATAATTTCAAATCAAATCTCAATAAAATTAGGTTTTCCATATGTTCCTGCGATATTGGTTGGATTAGTAATAGCTATTTTTTATGGGGATTTATCAATGTTAATTTTAAAAAATATAATTTTTGTGATTTAAATGATTAATGAAGATAATGGTCAGGTTTCTTTAGAATATTTACTTATATTTGCAGTTTCAATTATACTTTTAATTGCATTTACATTACCTTTGGCTGAAATGGTTCTTGAAAATTCGATGGATGTATCAAATAGTTTAAATGTCAAGGCTGAACTTTCAAAATTATCCAATGCAATAAGCTTGGTTTATTCTGAAGGTCAGGGATCAAAACAAACTGTTTATTTGACTTTAGATGAACCTATCAATGTTAAAATATCAAATTCATATCTATCTTCAAGTTATAAGTTGAATGATGGAAAATATAAAGATTTTAAATTAAACTATAACTCTAATCTTAATAGGGGAAGTTTATTTTTGGATAAAGGTGAAAATAAAATTATTGTGGAATGGCCAGTAAATGATGAAAAAATGATAATCTATAAGAAATATTAATAGAAACTTATAATAGTAATTAGGTAGATAGTTAACCATATTTAATTAATGAGTGGATTAAATGGATATTATAATTACTATTGTTTATTTAGTTTTATTTATTATAATGATGGTATTCGTTTTTTCAATAGCTATGCTAAAACCGTTCATGTCAAAAAAAGAGATGCTTTTAATATTGGGTGTTGGTTTTTTCATTGGTGCATTGGGAGGAGCGTTTTTCTTAACGCCTATTTATTCGGATGTGCCTGAAGTTGCGACTGCTATTGAAAAAGTTACTCCTGGTAATCAGGAGACTTTATATTTGGATTTATCATCATCTACAGATATTAATAAAATGAGAAGTGATTTGTCTAAAATTGAAGGTTTTAAAAGTTTGGAAGAAACTGGGGTTACTATTCCTCTGTGGTCATTTAACGATCGGGAATATGAATTTTTCAATAGTTCTATACCAAATATGGATCCTCATTTTCAAAATTATACAATTAACAAAACTGAAGGGACGATTTACATTGCATTGAATAATTATTCGTCATCTGATGCTCTAAAAACGTTTTCAGCTTGGTATAAAGATAATTTTGATGGACCAATTAATTATGCGCAGGTTCATGCTAAGATAGTCATATCCTCTTCAGCTTATGACCAAGTTAAATCTCAATTACTTACAAAAGGTGTTGTTCCATCCAGTATGGAAGGTTCTATTCAGGATAGTGTTGATCATTCCAATACTACTATGGTTTCAAATACTCAGTTTGTAATTGTCTGCGGTGGTATTGGAGTTCTTGTTGCTGTTTTAGGTCTTTTTTATGAATCAGTTGTTGTTGGTAAAAGAAGATTTAATAGATTCTTACGTAAAAAGAAAAGATAAATAATATGAAAGTTGCAGTATTATTTTCTGGTGGTAAAGACAGTACTATGGCTGTTTATAATGCTTTAGAAAATGGTGAGGATGTTAAATATTTGCTTTCTATGAAATCTGCTAATGATGAATCATATATGTTTCATGTCCCTAACATCCACCTCACTGATTTACAATCAGAAGCAATGGATATTCCCATAATTAGTGTTGAAACTGATGGGATAAAAGAAAAGGAACTTGATGATTTGAAAGTGGGCTTTGAAAAGTTGAAATCTTTAGGGATAGAAGCCATATACACTGGTGCACTTTATTCCACTTATCAAAAATCAAGAATTGAAAAATTGGCTGATGAAGTTGGTTTAAAGGCAATTTCTCCTTATTGGCATGTAAATGAATTGGATTATATGCGAACGATTGTATCTCTTGGTTTTGATGTTATAATTAGTGGTGTTTCAGCATATGGCTTGGATGAAAAATGGTTAGGTCGAAAAATCGATGATGAATGCATTGATGATTTAATTAAGCTAAACGAAAAAATTGGCCTTAATCTTGCATTTGAAGGCGGTGAGGCCGAAACATTAGTTTTGGATGGCCCCATTTTTAAAAAAAGATTAAAAATCATTAAAGATAAAATTATATGGAATGTTGATAGCGGTTTATATATTATTGAAGATGCTATATTAGAAGAAAAGTAATTAAATATCACATTCTTCTAAAAACTTTGCTATTTCTTTTTTGCATGATTCAATATCACTTTCATTAATTATCATTTTATCTGAAAGAGAAACGACATTTCCAATTCCAAAACCTAATTCATTTTGGTCTCTTTCAGCAAATACTTTGTAATCTGTTGTGTCATCTTCTCTTTGTCTTAATTTAATTCTTTCAAAGCGTAATTTTGGGTTTGCAAATATTGAAACAATAATGAAATTATCAAAATGTTCTTTAAATAACTCTACTTCGTCCTGGCTTCTAATGCCTTCTACAATTATGTCTGAGTCGAACCCTTCTGCTATGATTTTTTTGATTTCTTTTATTGTCAACTCAGCAACTATGTACGGTCCATGCTCTTTTCTTAAGGTCTTAGCAGTTTCCTTTGATGGTTCGTTACGTTTTTTAGCTTCTTTTCGTATGATATCGCCCATACTAACTATAATTGATCCCCTTTCAGTTGCAACTTCAGAAACTAAACTTTTTCCAGCCCCGGCTAGTCCGGATACTCCTATTATTCTCATTTTACATCCTCTTTTATTTTAAATAATTCTAATGATTCTTTTAAATTGGTTTCATTGTCAAAATCTTTTATTATTTCTTTAAGCAGTTCTTTATCTTGTGATTCCAAATCTTTGGCGATTTTTGTCATAAATGGGATTGCACGTACAACATTATCAACAATTGAAACATCAGACATTTTTGATGTTCTGGAAAGTGGATTTAAATCAATTGTGATTATATTTTTTCCACTTTTGGCTAATATTTCTGCTCTGTCACCATCTTCGAGAGGTACTAGTATTGTATCGGCACTATAAATTCCACTTTTACTTGCAGATGCTCTTGGATTTTTAATTTCATTGATATACATTATTTCATCATCTAAAGACCCAAGTATCTCACTATATCCATGATTTTTGTATAATTCAGTTATTTTTTCAACTCTTTCATCAGTTCTATAAAACAGATTGATTTCGATTTTTGCATTTATTGCTTCTGCAAATTCAATAATTTCATCAATTACTAGAGCGGTTGTATTTCCATTAACAGAAATCACAGGATTTTTTGATAAAATCATTAATGCCACTGTAACATACATTGCTCTTTTTGCAGGTGTTGTGGTTTTTTCTCCAAGCAAATAATCAAATGCTTCCCCCCTTCCATGAGCAATCATTGCTGAATCTGCAAGATAACCTTCTTTAGAAGCTTTTACAATTTTATCTCTTAATACTAAAGATTCATATCGTGGATGAGCTTTTGATAGCATATTTTACCTCTTTATTTTAATTCGATATTCATTTGGGCTAAATAACCTAAAAATGATGTTATTATTAAGATTATTATTGACATTAAAATAATATGATCTAGAAAATTTGAAAATAATATGTTTTTATTATGGAGGATTACGAAAAAGACCATATCCAGTATAATGTCAATTGCTATAAATAATATTCCAACCAGTATTCCTTCAACTAGTTCATCTTCATTTACATTTCGAATATAGATTATTCCAAAAAATCCAGTAACTATAATGATAATTAAAGGTAGGATTAAATTGTTATATAGCATATTGTCCAATGTAAATACTTGAATAAGCATTGAAATCAAATATGTAAAAATCCATATTAATATTCCGCAAATTAGTCCTAATTTAATTTTCATATTAATCCTCTTAGATTAATATTATGTTTAAAAATTCATATAAAGTTTTCTTAAATTTTGTAAAAATTGTTTAGTATATTGTTTTTAAAGATAATTATAAAAAAAGAAAGTATTTTTAAAATATTAGATAGGTAATGGGCATTACCTATCTAAGTACTTGTTTAACAAGTTTTTTAGAGAAATGAATTTAAAGTTTGGCTGTTTTAATCTACATTTCTAAGCTACTTTTCAGTAGCTAATATTATATTATTAATCTTTTAGTATATATAATTTTAGAAAAATTCAAGTTTGGTTTATTGATAATTTTTATATTTAAGTGATAATATATTATATAATGATGCAAGATTTAGAGCATGAAAACTATATGTTAAAGTCAATATTAAAAAGCTCACCGAGTTCCGAGAGTTTTTCATTTGAAGAATATAGGAAAGTTTCACCAGCTTATTACAGTGATTTAAAGCAACAACTTCTTGAAAAATATAAAAATAAGCAATTAACTGATATAAAAGGAAGTAAAGTGATAGAAACGCCATATGGTGATACTTTAGAAATTGTTCAAAAGGAAAAAATTGATTTTGAACTTGCTGAAAATAATTTTAAAAATCAAATGAATCATAATCTAAAATTACTGCCGAAAATTGGAATTAAAACTGAGCAAAACCTAAAAAAACAAGGATTTACTACAGTAGAATCACTTTTAGAACATGATTCACATAAACATAATGCAAAAATCTTCATTGAAAATATGGATGACATGTCATTTTCTCAAATCATTGATTTATTAAATCAGAATAAGTATGGAAAATCCTGTAAGGATAATTTAATCAAATGTGTCAGTATTCCGGATTATGAAAACTTTAAATTTATGGATATAGAAACATTAGGTCTTTCAAATGTTCCAATTATATTAATTGGGGTTGCGGAAATAAAAGGAAAAAATATCATATCTTCACAATATTTTCTAAGGGATTTGGATGAAGAAATTGCTGTTTTAAATGCTTATTTTTCTCATTTGGATGAAAATTCAGTTCATGTAACCTTTAATGGAAAAACATTTGATGTACCATTTATAAAAAATAGGCTTAATTACCATAGGATTGATGTTGATTTTAATCTAGCTCATTTGGATTTAATGTATTTTGCAAAATACTTATGGAGGAATGATTTGCCTAATTGCCAACTCCAAACCATAGAAAAATATAAATTCGGTATTGAAAGGATTGATGATGTTCCAGGCCAATACATTCCAGGTTATTATAATTCTTATCTTAGCGAGAGAAATATTGGACCGATGATTCCGATAATTGAACATAATAAACAGGATATTTTTTCTCTTGCTTATTTTCTCATGAAAATGTATGAAGAGGTTAATTACGAATAGGTGCTTTAAAATGGGTTTATTTGACATTTTTAAAAAAGATAAAAAAGATAAAAAAGAAAAAAAAGTAACTGAAGAAAAAAAAGAAAAAAAGTCAATAGAAATTCCTAAAGACTCCGAAATTCCGGAAGTTGAATTGCAATTAAAGGAAATTGCAATGAAAAATAAAAACAGAAATGAAAGGGCAGTTGCAGCAAATAGTATTACAAATCAGTATGTGGCACTAGATTTAGCAAAGAATGTTAAAGACCGTGCTATTAGGTTAATTGCAGCAAATAAATTGGAAGATAAAAAATTATTATGGGATGCTGCTTTGAATTCTAATTTTTATGATGTTAGAAGCTTTGCTTATGAGAGATTAGGTGAAAACAATAAATCCATAGCGGAAATGGTAATTAACCAGAAAAAATCTAAAGAAACAACAGAAATCTTTAATAAAGTTGAAGATGAAGAAACTCTAAAAGATATAGCAATCAATGCTATAGATAAAAGATATAGAAAAGAAGCCCTTGAAAAAATTAATGATGAGGAAATATTGGCAGATTTGGTTTTTAAATCAAATGACAAGGTTATAAGAAAAAATGCTGTTTTAAAAGATTCATTTACAAATGAAGATATTTTATATAAGATTGCAATGACAGATTCAGATGGTGATGTTAGGCTTGCAGCTATTAATAAAATATCAAATGAAGATAAGTTAGTTGAAATAGCAAAAGAAGAGGATAATGCAAAAATTCGGAATGTCATTTTTGAAAAAATATCTAATAAAAAATTATTAAGCAAGATTGCTTTAAACTCTAAAAAATCTGATGTCAGACTAGATTTAATTAAAATCATTGATGATGAAGATGTATTAACTCAAATAGTATTAAATGATGAAGATAGTGTTGTTAGAAGTGAAGCTATTAAGAAAATTGATAATGATGAAGTATTAATTGAAGTAGCTAAAAATGATTCAGATAGGTTCACTCGACAAACTGCAGTTAAAAAAATAAAAAGTACTGATGAACTTGTTAACATTGCTTTAACTGATGAAGATCCTTTTGTCAGGTCTCATGCTGTAACAAATCCCAATTTGAATTCTCAGGATGATTTTGTTAAAATAGCAATTAACACTACACATGAGGACGTTGCACTGGAAGCGATGAAAAATATAACTTCAGAAGAGGATTATGTTAAGATACTGCATGAAGCTAAATTGGAGTCCGTAAGAAAAGATACCTTGGATAATATTGATGATATAAAAGTATTGGTTGAAATTATTTTAGCTAATAAGGAACTTGATTTCAGTCTTAAAGCTTTAAATAAAATAGATAATGAAGAGGTAATTATTAAGATTTATGAACAGAATATTCATGAAGATATTAATGTACGTTGTGTTTCTAAAATTAGAAATCAAAAAGTATTAACTAATATTTTACAAAACGATAAATCCTGGAGAGTGAGAGAAGCTTGTGTTAAAAAAATTGTTAGTATAAAAGTCTTGAAAGATGTTTCTTTAAGTGATGAAAATGAATATGTAAGAAATGTGGCAAAAAATAGAATTAAGGCATTAAAATAATTTTTATATAATATAAATTTATAAATTAATAAATGGTGATTAGATGAAATTAATGAAAGAACTTTCTTTAGCACCTGGTGTGTCCAGTGGTGAGGATGAAATAGCTAAAATTATTGAAAGAGAATTAAAAGATGTAGCAGATACTATTGAACGTGATACTTTAGGAAATATTATTGCTACTAAAAAGGGTTCTAAAAAAGCTCCTAAAATTATGTTAGCATCTCATATGGATGAAATTGGATTAATGGTTAAATATATTGATGATAAGGGTTATATTTTATTTTCAAAAATTGGTGGAATTAATGATCAAATGTTAATGAATCAAACTGTAACCATTCACAGCAGTGTTGGTGAAGATGTTATTGGTGTAATAGGTTCAAAACCACCTCACGTTATAAAACCTGAAGAGAAAAATAAAGTTGTCAATTATGATTCAATGTTTATTGATATTGGTGCAAAAGATAAGGAAGATGCAGAAAAAATGGTGTCTGTTGGCGATTTAATGACTTTTAATGCATTATTTGAAGAATATCCTAATAATTTAATCATGGGTAAAGCACTTGATAATCGTGTAGGATGTTATGTAATGATAGAAGTTTTAAAAAGAGTAGATGCGGATGTTACAGTTTATGGTGTTGGAACTGTACAAGAAGAAGTGGGTCTTAAAGGTGCTAAAACTTCTGCATTTAAATTAAATCCAGATTATGCTATTGCATTGGATGTAACTTTATCTGGTGATCATCCGGGAATCAAGCCGGAAGAAGCACCTGTTGTAATGGGTAAAGGTCCTGCGGTCATTTTATCAGATGCTTCTGGACGTGGACTTTTAACTCAGCCATTTATTAGGGATTTATTAACTAAAGCTGGAGATGAAAACGATATTGATTACCAATTAGAAGTTAGTGACGGCGGAACCACTGATGGTACTGCAATTCATTTAACTCGTGAAGGTATTCCAACTGGTGTTTTATCAGTTCCTACAAGATACATCCACACTCCTGTAAGTGTATGTAGTATGGATGATGTTGAATCTACTATTCAGTTAATAGTAGCTGCAATTAATAATTTAGAATAAAAAATGGTTTTTAAGGAAAGTTTAACTAACTTTCCTATTTAAATCTATTGTCTGATTTTTGTGATTTTGCTTTTTGGTGATTTTTTTCAAACCATCCTATTTTTAATTCATCAATTGTATCTTCATACAATTGAGGCACATATGGTTTGATGTCTAATAGTGGTGTTTTGTTTAAAACATCAATATTTGATACGTATACTGTATTTCCTTCAATTTTATCTATCTGTACAACGGATGAACCTATGCGATTCGGTCTTTTAGGTGATCTTGTTGCAAAAACTCCATGGGTATTGATATCCATAAAAGGCTTTACTTCAAGTAAATATCCATCAACTTTATGGAGTAAATATAAAATATTAATATGTGAAAACTCATCCAAATCTTTTAAACCATCTACATATTTGTCTTTTATTACAAGTTTTCCTTTCACACCTTTTGCTCCAGTAGGTTGAATGGGCATTCCTTCAATTTCTGTAAATTCGGTGTGTATAATTCCTATTGATTCAAGTTCTATTTTCATGTTTTTTTATTTTATTTTTACTTGTTTATATAATTATTTTATTTTATCTTTCGATATGAATAATTTTCGGTAATCGTTTTCAAAAGTCTTTATTTTAAAAAAACCAAAACATTTATATACAATTCGATATAACATATTAGTATACAAATAAATGGAGATGATTTTAATGGAACTTAGTGCTAGAAATCAATTAAAAGGTAAAGTTACAAATGTTGAATTAGGTGCTGTAATGGCTAATATTAAAATCGATGTGTCAGAACCTTCAGTTATTACTGCTGTAATTACTAAAGAGTCTGCTGAAAGGTTAGGTCTTAAAGAAGGTGACGATGTAACCGCTTTAATTAAATCTACTGAAGTTATTGTTGGTAAATAGATTTGGAGGTGTTAAATATGGAACTTAGTGCTAGAAATCAATTAAAAGGTAAAGTAACTGGTGTTGAATTAGGTGCTGTAATGGCTAATATTAAAATTGAAGTAGCTGATCCTAATGTTATTACTGCTGTAATTACTAAAGAGTCTGCTGAAAGGTTAGGTCTTAAAGAAGGTGACGATGTAACTGCTTTAATTAAATCTACTGAAGTAATAATTGGAAAATAAACTGGATAAATCCAGTTTTTTTAAACTCTTTTTTTAAATACAAATATGACTCATTTTTTTTAGTACTGTTATTTCATAAATATTTTTTTAAAATATAAACAAACAATTAACCGATATTGTTCGTTAAATTAAGATAAAATTAAAATGGTGAGCTTGTGTCTCACCCTAAGATAAAACTTGAATTGACTAAAAAATTAGGTAGTATGAATAGAATTATTAGGAGTAATATTAATACTATAATGAATTTCAAATGTTTTATTGTGAAATAAATTGCGCAAAATAGTATTAATAATTTAATAATTAATGTAATATCCACATTATCCTCCAGCTAATATCGTTTTAGTTCCTTGTTTGGATATTTCTTCTTTTTTAAATTCCACATCGTATTTTACTTTTTCAATTACTTCTTTTAACGCGTCTAGGGTTTCTCCACGATGATTGCCTAATACTGCTACTAAAAATAAGCTGTCTCCTGTGTAAAATTCGCCGATGTAGTGAACAACAGATATTTCAGCTACATTATATTTAATTTTTGCATTTTCAACTATTGTTTCTATTTCTTTTTTTGTTGTTTCTTTATCTGGTGTGCTTAATATTAATTTTTCCAAATCCATATTTTCTTCTTTTCCACGCACTATTCCTTCGAAAGTGAAAATAGCACCACAATAATCAATTTTAGTATTTTTCTTTATATCTTTGAGTAAATCCGGAATTGTTACTTTATCTTCTTTTGCTTCTATAACTTTGACAACCATTTTATTACCTCATTATTATTTTTATCATGCTGATATATAACTATTGTTATAGGTCACTGATTTCCTTAACGGCTAAATTTTTTAATCTTTTAACACCTTCAATTTCGGCAATGACTTCAATTGTTGAATTTGCTACAAGATCCTGCCAATTTTCATCAGACAAAATTTTTCTTCTAACCTCGCTACCTGATAAACGGAGTCTATCAAATAATGGGGGATTTTTGACTTCATATCCTTCCTCTTCAAACAATTGCTTAACCAGGGGATTTCCTGAATAAACAATTGAAAATGGAGGAGTCATCATTTTAACATGAGCAGCCCATATAGCATTAAAATTAATGTCTTCCATTGGAATAATATAATATCTTCCTGGATGGATATTTTCTTCAGCTAAAGCCTGTGAAACCATAACAATACGTTCACCTGCAGTAAATGGATTTTTTAATTCATGACTCAACTGAGCACTGCCAATACCGATGATAATCTCATCAACTTCTTTTAATATCTTTTTAATAACTTGTATGTGGCCTTTATGAATAGGCTGCATCCTACCGATTAAAATTCCACGAACTTTACTGTTCATATTTATCACTTAATAATATATTGAAGTAAAGTTATATTAAATACTTTTATTATAAAATATAATTGTAAAAAAATTTACGGAGTTCTAATAATGGAAAAGAAAAACATGATAATTATTGGAGTTATCGTAGTGGTAGTAATAGCGATTGTTGCTTTTGTTTTTGCTGGCGGTGCTTTAAATAAAAATGAAGTCAAAACTCCATTCGATACAGAGTTTATGAGTGGGAAATTTGTAGGAAATGTAGAAAAAGTGAATACGAATGAATCATTTTTAGCCTCATTTAAAGATAATGAGCATAATATAACCTATAATTTAACTACTATGGATGATTCTAATTCATTAATGGAAATATATCAATTCCAAGGAGTAAAAGGTCCAGATCATCGTTCATATAATGGAAATGATTGGAATATATACTTTGGTGAAGCAATGCCTGCAGTGAATAATACAACAAAACAGGATACAAATCAGTCTATGGGTATTATTATCTGCCAATCACAAAAAGAATCTCAAGGATATGTGATTTATGCTATATTTGATTTAACTAAAGTCAATTTCACATTAAATACATTTGGTGATTCTTATGTTAAATATATAGAACCGTTACTCAAGAGCATTGATTTAAAACAAAGTAATAATGTTCCGGCAATACATGAACAATTTGGAATGTCAAAAGATGATTTCAACAAACAAATGGATTTAATTCATCAAGTAAATGCTGGAAACCGATCCGCATTACAGCAACAAGGTCAAAAATGAGAATAACAGTTTTTCATGCTAATGAATGTGACAGAAAAAAATGTACATCTATTAAAATGGAAAAGTTAGGTAAATGCAGGTTAGTCTATAATATAAACAGAATACCTTCAGGAGCCATTGTATTAAATCCATATGCAGAAAAGGCGGTATCATACGAAGATTATAAATTCGTTGAAAGAAGAGGAATTGTAGGACTTGACTGCTCCTGGAATGAAGTGTCAAGTTCTAAAAAATTCTTTTCTTTATCAAAATACCACAGATCCCTACCCTTTTTAATTGCAACAAATCCGGTTAATTACGGAAAGGCATGTATACTCTCAACTGTTGAGGCGATTTCAGCTACATTGTATATTACCAGATTTAAGGATGAGGCCCGTGATATTTTGAACGGTTTCAAGTGGGGTCACACCTTTCTGGAGCTGAACCATGATTTGCTTGAAAGCTATTGCGAAGCAGATACCAGCGCCGAAGTTGTTAAAATTCAGAATGAATTTCTGGAAAGTCATGAATAATTTTTTTTACATTGTTAGTAACAATTAATATATTTGTTAAAATCAAATTTTTCTTACAAAATATATTGTATATTAATATTGAATATATTTTATTACAGTTATATAGCAATAATCATGTTTTGTAATAATGTTTTAATTTTTATCAAAAAATTGCTTGTTTTTTGATTTTTAGGTTAATATAAACTTTTTTTCGCAATTCAAAATCATTTCGATATTTATTTATATCTATATTGATAAAAATAAACTTACAGTTAATTTTAGCAACTTTTTTGGGGGAAAATATCTTTGTTAAAGGCATTATTTTTCTTTATAAATAAATGTAAGTTAATTTTGACTGAGGTTTGATTTGATTAAACCTTAAATTGACATTTCGGTTTAGGATATGAATTGTTTTTAAAAACGATTGCTGTCTGTTTGAAAAAGGCCTGAAATTCAATTTTAAATGAATTCAAGTAAGAATATATTGATTTATGGTCATTAAGTGAGCAAATCTTGTATTAAATTTAGTAAAAAAATCAAAATTTAGGTTAATTTGTATTAACAAGAATTTATGATTGGTATAATCTGGTTTAGTGTTTATTTGATGCGCATAATTAGTGAGAATTGGTTATGATGTCGTTTCTTAAGCGCAATAATAATTGGACATATTACTTATAAGGATTTGTAGTTTAGGTTAATGCTAAATGTAATAAATTAATATTATTACTTTGATTTAAATGTATTAAGTTTAATTTGGTTTGACTCTCGTTAAAAAGTATTAATGGGGATTAAATTGAAAATAAATAATATAATACATTTAGTAAATTCGTTATTAGTATTATTTGGATGTTTTAATCCACATAATATTAATGGAAAGTATAAAAGTAAAAGGAAGGTAGAAAATTTAGATATCAATGCTGGCGTTAATTCTGCTGGTTTTGATAGGATGTTAGGATTAATTCATGGTATTGTTGTTAGCAGGGAGGTTTCGTAACAATCTCTATAAACTAAGCAATTGTTGTTGAAATTTTTATTTAATGGAGTGATTTAATGATAAAAAAGAGATATTTAATTCTCATTTTATGTATTATCGCGATATTATCAATACAATTTGTGTCTGCTAATGATAATACTGATAATATGACGGTTTTAGGTGTTTATGGGGAAGAAAGTATTCTTCAGGCTCCTATTGAAACACAATCCTATACGGATTTAAATACTATAATTAATCAAGCTGGAGAAGGCGATGAAATAAATTTAACGTATAATTATGAATATCGATATGGAAATGATCCGAAAACCGGAATAAACATATCTAAGAATATAGTTATTAATGGTAATGGAGCAACAATAGATGGAAAGAGTGCTTCTAGTTTATTTAATATATCTAGTGGTGTAACTGTAACTTTGAAGAATTTAACAATTACACATGCTGCCGGAATAGGTAATAACGGTCAAGAATGGTATCGTGCAATTACCAGTGGTAGCGGAACTACATTGAACATTGTTAACTGTACTTTTGACAGTAATCAGGCGGGGGTAGAATGGCAATATCATGACCCATTTGAATTTGATGGTAGTGTTATATACTCTAATGGAAATGTAAATATTCAGGATTCTAATTTTGTAAATAATATAGTCCATAATTATGGAGTTATTTTTACAACAGGAACCGTTACGACAAAAAATTCCTACTTCTATAATAATAAAGCTGTAAACCATTACACTTCTGGAGGAGGGGTTATTTATGCGGCTTATGTTGACATTATAGAAAATTGTACTTTTGAATCCAATATTGCTAATGCTGGTGGATCTGTTTTTGTATTTAATGGAAATACGAAAATTAAAAATTCAACTTTTGACGGTAAAAGTGCAGGATACGACCAAAGATATGCAGATAATGGTGGAGCTATTGTTTCTGTATATGCAGACCTAGACATTGAAGATTCAACATTTGCCAATTTCACTTCTGGTGCAGACGGTGGTGCTATTTGTATATTGTTAGAAGGAAATGTAAATGTTGTAAATACTAGTATTTACAAAAATTCTGCAAAAAGAGGAGGATTTGTTTTTACTCCTGGAACAGTAACTATTTCTGATTCACATTCAATATTTGGTAATGGTAGGACAGAGTATCCTCCTACTGAGTATGGTGGTCTAATCTATGCTCAAAGTGACGTAGTCATCAATAACACTGATTTTGGTTATAATTCCGCTAATTTTGCTGGCGGTGCAGTATATTCTGAAGGAAATGTGAATTTCTACAATTCAAAAGTTAATGGATCTGCTTCATCCGCTAAAAGTGGTGACGGTGGTTTCATTTATGCAAAAGGTAATGTTAATGTAGAAAACTCTACTGTAGCTTCCATTTATATGAAGGTTGGAGACCAGAGACAAACGTATTATAGCGGAGCTATATTCACTGAAGGAAACATTGTTGTCAGAAATTCTACTTTTGACGGTACAAATGGTAATAGTGACCATAGTTTTGGTGGAGCTATTCGCGCTAAAGGTAATGCAGAAATTTATAATTCTAATTTTACCAATAATAGGGCAGATAAATATGGAGCATTACATGTTGGCGGAACTTTAGACATTTATGACAGTTATTTCTATAATAACCTTCATGGTGTTGCATTTGGTGAAGGCAGAGCTATTGTAAATAATACTCGATTTACTAACAATACTGGTGGACAACAACTTAACGGAAGAGCTATTGGTTCAAATTCAACTTTAAACATTACAAATTCAATAGTTGAAGGTACCAGTGGTACATCTGGTAGGTTTAATGGTACAATATTTGCAAATGGTAATTTATATGTTGAAAATTGTACTATTGATGATAATCATGCATATGAAGCTACGGCCAGAGGATTGGCATTATGTACTAATTCAAATATTACAATTATTAATTCTAACTTGGATAATAACAGTTTTTCAGGTCAGGATTGTTACGGTTGTAATATATATGCTAAAAATGCATATGTTGAAAACTGTACCTTTTTCAATAGTACAGTTCTTCTTGGTCAAGGAAAAACACACGGTGTAGCTATATATGCTGAAGAAGATATTATTACTAAAAACTCTTCATTCAGAGACTTATTTTCAAGACATGCTCATGAAGGAGCTTTAAGCGGTAAATATGTTGAAGTTGATAACTGTACTTTTTACAATATTACCGGATTCGGTGCCCGCGGTGCTGCCATACATGCAGATGTTGCAAACGTGTCCGATACAAGTTTTTATTTAGTAAACAGTACTGATAACATAGACCGTGGTGGAGCTATTTATGCAAACGATACTTATGCATACCGTAATAATTTCACAACATGTCACGGTGGAGACGGTGGAGCAATATTTTCTGAAAATTATACTACAGCTATTCAAAACATCTTCATAAATAACGCCGCACAATATTCCGGTGGTGCAATATTTACTAAAAACGGGTTCATTGAATATAATGTTTTCATTGATAATATTGGTGCTCAATGGTCAAACAGATTAGGGGATGTTGCATTTTCAGATTCTAAACCGGATTCACTTGAATTAAACTGGTGGGGACACAATAGGCCATTTGAAGATTATGGTATAGTTGTAAATAAAACAGGTAAAGACAGAGCTAAAGTCAATGCTGGTTTACAGGGAGCTCAGGGTGATCCATTTTTACCTGACACCTGGGTTATTATGGACTTTTACATAACCAATCCTATGGAACCGGTTATTGGTCAGGGTGTTAATTTAACCACTGCATTGGAACGTTATTATAATAATAAAACTGACACATATCATGAATTGAATCATGATATTGCTAAAAGAACAGTATATTATAATGCTACTAACAATGTTACTGGTGTAGTTGAAGGTACATTCAGCCATGACAGTGCTCCTATAATTAACAGGGACTATGTAATGTATTCAAACAACAACTTTGAAAATCACAGCGTAAGTTCTACTATTGATTATCAGACTTTGTATCTGGATGTTACTGCATTTACAATGAATCTTACAAAAACAGTAACGAATGATACGCCTAAAGTCGGAGACATTATCAATTATACTATTACAATTTCGAATATTGATACAACACATTATGCTCCGGATACACATTATACAGAACCTCCAATAATGAACATTACAATAACTGATGTTTTAGATGACAGGTTACAATTATTGGCTGTTAACGGTACTCCATGCAGCAATAAAACTGTTACTTGGTATATTGAAAACATGCATGTTAACACAACCCATACCTTAATTCTTAAAGTTAGGGTTAGAGGTACTGGAAATATTACAAATATTGCTAGTATAACTAAAGTTAACGGTACTGAATTGAAACACCCATATAATGGTACAAACGTAACCATTTATGTAAACGAATCTACTTTTGTTGAGTTAAACGTTACTAAATCTGTAAATGCTACAAATATTTATGTTGGCGATAAAGTCGAGTTTACAATTGCCGTAAACAACACTGGAACCAGCAATGCTACAAACGTTAAAGTTTGGGATATTTTGCCTGCAGGATTTGAATGGGTTTCAGGAGGTCATTATGATACGTCTACACGTAATCTGACTTTCGATGCCGTTGACATTGAAGCCGGCAAACAGGTTAGTTTTGTTTTTGTTGTACGTGCTATGGCTGATGGTAAATTAAATAACACTGCATTTGCACATGCTGATGAGAATGAAACAATATTCAACGGTACTAGTGATAATATTACAGTAAACCCTGATGTTCGTTTAAACATTACTAAAACTGTTGTTGGTGGTGTTGTTGAGGTTTATGTTGGTGACAGTATTGTTTATGAGATTACTGTGACTAATAATGGTAATTCTACTGCTACTGGTGTTAATGTGACTGAAAAACTTTCAGATCTTGTTGTGGTTACTGGTGCTAGTGATGCTGGTTGGAACAATAATACTAAGGTTTGGAATGTAGGTTCTGTTGAAAGTAAAGGTACTAAGACTTTAAGATTAACTGTTAAAGTTATTGGAAATGGTACTGTTGCTAATGCTGTTGTGGCTAATTCTACGGAGAATACTACTGATGTTCCTGCTAATAGTACTAATGTGACTGCTAAACCGGATGTTAGATTAAATGTTACTAAGACTGTTGAAGGTGGTGTTACTGAGGTTTATGTTGGTGATAGTATTGTTTATATTATTACTGTGACTAATAATGGTAATTCTACTGCTACTGGTGTTAATGTGACTGAGAAATTGTCTGATCTTGTTGTGGTTACTGCTGCTAGTGATGCTGGTTGGAATAATGTTACTAAGGTTTGGAATGTAGGTTCTGTTGAAAGTAAAGGTACTAAGACTTTAAGATTAACTGTTAAAGTTATAGGTAATGGTACTGTTGCTAATGCTGTTGTGGCTAATTCTACTGAGAATACTACTGATGTTCCTGCTAATAGTACTAATGTGACTGCTAAACCGGATGTCAAATTGAACATTACTAAAGAGTTAGTGACTGTTGGTGATATTTATGCTGGTGACAATATTACTTACGAAATCGTTGTAACCAATAACGGTTTATCTGAGGCTACTGGTGTTAAAGTGACTGATACTGTTAAAGGTAGTGGTGAAATCGTTAGTTGTGTTGATCAGTATGGTAATAAGTATCAAGGCAGTGTTTGGACTATTCCTAGTATTGCTTCAGGTAAGAATGCTACTTTAACTGTTGTTGTTCATGTTCTTGCTAATGGTACTATTGCTAATGGTGTTGTTGCTACTGCTAAGGAAAATGATACTGAGGTTACTAATGTGACTCCTGATGTTCCGGTTAACCCTGATGTTAAATTGAACATTACTAAGGAGTTAGTGACTGTCGGTCCGATTTATGCTGGTGATAATATTACTTACGTAATTGTTGTAAGCAATAATGGTGTTTCCAATGCTACTAATGTTGTAGTGACTGATATTATCAAAGGTAACGGTGTAATTACAGGATGTGTTGATCAATCTGGTAATAAGTATCAGGGCAGTGTTTGGACTATTCCTAGTGTTGTTGCTGGTGAAAGTGTTGCTTTGACCGTGACTGTTTACGTTACTGCTGAAGGTAATGTTGCCAACAATGTTACTGCTAAATCCAGCGAAAACGATACCAATGTTACTGATGAGACTCCTGATGTTCCGGTTAACCCTGATGTTAAATTGAACATTAATAAAGAGTTAGTTACTGCTGGTGATATTTATGCTGGTGATAATATTACTTACGTCATTGTTGTAAGCAATAATGGTATTTCTGAGGCTACTGGTGTTAAAGTGACTGATACCGTTAAAGGTAGTGGTGAAATCGTTAGCTGTATTGACCAAACAGGTAAAGCATATTCTGGTAGTGAATGGATTATTGATTCTGTTGCTGCTGGTGATAGTGTTACTTTAACTGTTGTTGTTCATGTTCTTGCTAATGGTACTATTGCTAATGGTGTTGTTGCTACTGCTAAGGAAAATGATACTGAGGTTACTAATGATACTCCTGATGTTCCTGTTAAACCTGATGTTAAACTGAATGTTACCAAGGAGTTAATTACTACTGGTGATATTTATGCAGATGACAATATTACTTACGTCATTGTCATAAGCAATAACGGTTTATCCGAGGCTACACAGGTTAAAGTGACTGATAATATTAAAGGTGACGCTGAAATTACCAAGTGTGTTGATCAGTATGGTAAAGTATATTCAGGAAGTGTCTGGATTATTGATTCTGTTGCTTCCGGCAAGAATGTTACTTTGACTGTAACTGTTCATGTGCTTTCAAATGGTACTATTTCCAATAGTGTTATTGTCACTTCCAATGAAAATGATACCAATATCAGTGATGATACTCCTGATGTTCCTGTTAACCCTGATGTTAAATTGAACATTACCAAGGAGTTAGTGACTGCCGGTCCGATTTATGCCGGTGATGATATTACTTATGTCATTGTCATAAGCAATAATGGTGTTTCCAAGGCCACTAACGTTGAAGTCAGGGATATTATCAAAGGTAATGCGGTAATTACCGGTTGTACTGACCAATACGGTAATGAGTATTCAGGAAGTGTCTGGATTATTGATTCCATTGCTTCAGGTGACAGTGTTGTCTTGACCGTAACTGTTCATGTTGCTTCTGAAGGTGCTGTTGCCAACAATGTTACTTCAAAATCTGGTGAAAACGACACTCCTGTCAGTGACGAAACTCCTGAAGTTGATGTTTTACCTGATGTTAAACTGAACATTACTAAAACAGTTGTCGGAGAAGTTAGTGAAGTTTATGTCGGAGATGAAATTGTCTACAATATTACAGTAACCAACAACGGTATATCCGATGCTACTGATGTCAGCGTTTCAGAAAAATTATCCGCACTTGTTGTCGTTACTGCTGCCAGTGATGCAGGCTGGAACAATGCTACAAATGTCTGGAATGTGGGTGACCTTGCATCCGGCGAAAGCAGATCATTATTATTAACTGTTAAAGTTATCAATAACGGTACTGTTGCCAATGCTGTTGTTGGCCGTTCAAACGAAAATACTACAGATGTTCCTGCAAACACTACTAATGTGACTGCAAATCCTGATGTTCGCTTGAACATTACTAAAACCTCAAATGTAACTTATGCCAAAGTTGGAGATAATGTCAGATTCACTATTGTTGTAACAAACAATGGCTTGTCTGATGCAACCGATGTTGTAATTAGTGATGTTTTAAATAATGCATTCGGATATGTTGAAGGAGGCAGTTATGATGCTGCTGCACGCAGTGTGACCTGGAATATTGACAGAATTGAAGCCGGAAAATCAGCTGAAGTTTATGCTGTTGTCAGTCTCCTGACTGACGGTACTTTCGCTAATGTTGCTTCTGCACATGCAGAGGAAAACACTACTGAAGTTACAGGTACAAGTGACAATATCACTGTCAGACCTGAGATTGTATGGAACATTATTAAAGAATCTGATGTATCTGTCGCTTATGTCGGAGATTTAATCAACTTTACAATTACAGTATTCAATAATGGACCTTCCAATGCAACTCAAGTTTCAATCGGTGATATATTGCATACGGACTTTGAAATTGTTGATGCCAGTGAAGGTTATCGTGTATATGACTTCAATACAATTCAATGGGATATTCCTGAAATTAGAAGCGGTGCAGGCTACAGCGTCTGGGTACAGGTAAGAGCTAAAAACAATGACGATTATGTCAACTGGGCTCATGTATCTTCTGACGAAAGTCAAATCGCTACATCCAATAAGACTTCCGTTACGGTATTGCCTGTTGTTGATGTAGCTATAGATTTAAGCGTTGATAACGCTACACCTGACATTAACGGCATAATTGTTCTTAATTTAACACTTAAGAATTATGGTCCTTCAACCGCAACTCAAATTGTTGGTAATTTAAGTGGTGACTTCTTAAACGGATTGGAAATCATTTCAATAGACTCTGAAGGTATTATTTTCCATTCAAACGATCTATTGTCATATTCATTGTCCGATATCTTAAGAATCAATGAAGACGGTACCTTTGAAGTGGATTACTTGGCTCCTGGTCAGGAAGTTTCAGCTGCCATTAAGGCTCGCGTCATTCGTGATGGAAGCATTGTAATTAAAGGTGACGTATCCGAAAATGAAAAAGATTCAAATCTTTCAAACAACCATGATGAAGTGACCCTGAAGGTTTATTCATTAGTTGACTTGACTGTTAAAAAATCAGTTAATGAAACTAATCCTACTGTCGGCGATGCAATTGAATACACAATCACTGTCGTTAACAAAGGTCCTTCAAATGCAACAGATGTTGTCGTTAATGAAAAACTGCCTGATGGAGTTGTCTATATTTCTGATAACAGTAATGGTAAATATGACCCGGCTACCGGTGTCTGGAATGTTGGTGAATTACTCTCTAATGAAACTGCAACATTGACTGTTAAAGTCACAGTCAGCAAAGTTGGTAATATCACTAACCTCGTTGATGTAAACTCCACTCAAGACAACACTAACCCTGATGGTGCTAAAGACAACGTAACCATCAATGTTAAAGATCTTGATAAGGTTGACATTAAAGTGACCAAGACAGTTAACAACACAAGACCTTATATCGGTGATTTGGTTGTATACACAATTACGATAAGCAATATCGGTAACAGAACTGCAACAGGAGTTGTTGTATATGAAGATTTAATTGACGGTTTGAGATTTGTATCCGATGATAGTAACGGTCAATACAACTTCAATTGGGGTGTCTGGAACATTGGTGTTCTTGAACCTGGTGAAACCAGAGTACTTAACATCGTAGTCCAGGTTACTAAGTTAGGCGAAATCTCTAACTTTGTTATTGTGGATTGCAATCAGGAATTTGTAAACGTTACATCAACATATGATAATGTAACAATCGTCGTTGTTGAACATCCTGAACCTGAAGACAATGATACTGTTGCTCATCATTCAAGCGGTGCCAGATTAAAAGAAGCCGGTAACCCGTTAATGATGTTGCTTGTGGTATTGTTGTCTGCTGCTGTATGTGCAATACGTAGAAAACAATAAAATGTTTTTAGGAGTTTTTCAATAAAACTCCTTTCTTTTTTTTATTTAAGTATAAAATGTTAATAAAATATGTATAGAACATATTATTACTTTATATTCGTGTTTTTATTACTTTTACTCTATTATTATTGATAAAATATATATTACATGAGGTTCAATTCAACATCAATGGTGTAATGTATAATCGTAAAGTATCTGGCGATAAAGGTTTAGCAAGATTAAACATCAACTTGCCTGCTGGCGAATACATAATCACTGCAATGAACCTGAAAACCGGTGAAAACGCTGCTAATAACATTACTGTTTTACCAACTATCGTTGAAAACAGAGACATTACCAAATACTATAAAAACGCAACACAATACACAGTTAAAGTATTGGGTGCTGACGGCAAACCTGTCGGTGCAAATGAAACTGTTACATTCAACATCAACGGTGTAATGTACAAACGTACAACAAACGCATCAGGTATTGCAAAATTAAACATTAACTTAGCTCCTGGCGATTATGTCATAACAGCAGAATACAACGGATATAAAGTTGCAAACAACATTACAGTATTGCCTGTATTGTCTGCTGAAGACATTACAATGAAATATCGTGACGGAACCCAATTCGTTGCAACACTCGTTGACGGTCAAGGTAAACCTTATGTAGGTCAGGGAGTACAATTCAACATCAATGGGGTATTATATATTAGATACACTGACAGTTCCGGTCAGGCTAAATTATACATTAATTTAATGGCAGGTGAATACATTATAACTTCAAGTTACAATGGTGCAAACATTGCAAACAAAATAACTATAACTGCCTGAGTGGATGATTTTTATCATTCACTTTATTTTATTTTTTAACACTCAGACCATTGCTGAAACATCTATTTAATTAATTTCACACCTATTATTTTTCATGTTCAAATCAATAACTATCAAAAATATCATAGTCGACTTTCTTTAAATTAAATATATTAAATATTAATCATCAGGACAACTGGGATATGTATACTATCTTCAAAAAATTTATTATTTTTTTTAAAATCAATAGTTTATATGATTTAAATCAACTGTTTTTTTTTCTAAGGAGAATATTTTGTTTGTAATTAGTAAAACAATCATTATTCTATTTAGGACACGATGACTGGGATTGTTACTTTTAAATATTTGAAATAGATATATTAACATGATTTATGCACCCTATTCAATGTACAGTTTTCACAGGGCCATAGACATTGATGAAACAATGGATGAGATGAGGAAAGAATAATGTCATTTATAGCAAAAATAGCTGAAAAGATATTGATGTTTACAAAACCGGATTATATGGATTCAAAAGAAAAGGCAGATGAATTTTTAGCAAGTAAAAAAGACAAATCCCCTAAAAGCATATTCAAAAGCTTTGATTTTAATGGAATGGAAGTTTTTCAATTTGGAAATAAGACCTCTTCCGATAGGACAATAATATTCATTCATGGTGGTGCGTATGTCGGTGAAATCAACTACCAGCACTATATTTTCTGTTATCTTCTGGCACGTAAACTCAACGCCTATGTATTGGCGCCGGCTTATCCATTGGCTCCAAAACACACATATAAGGAAAGTTTTAATCTCATAACTCAATTATATAAGGAATATTCGGATGACAATATTGTATTGGCGGGAGATTCGGCAGGCGGAGGATTTGTTCTTTCATTTTGCCAGCACTTAAACAGAATCAATCTGGCCCAGCCGGACAATATTATTGTATTTTCACCATGGGTAGATGTTTCAATGAGTGACAGCTATGACAGCAAATTAGATCCGATTTTAGGTGAGGCAGGACTTAGGGAAATGGGAAAGTCATGGGCAGGAGACTTGAACACCATGGATTATAAGGTAAGTCCGCTGTTCGGCGATAATGAAAACCTGGCTAAAACCCTTATTTTTGTAGGGGATAATGAGATTTTTTATAAGGATGTTTTAAAATATGTTGAAAATCTCAAAAGTTCAAATGTAGACCATAGATTAATCGTCGGAAAGGGATTGTTCCATATTTATCCTCTCTTTCCAATACCTGAAGCAAGGGATGCATTTAAGGAAATAAAACATGAGATAATGTAGGTTATCTCATATATAAAATGTATTTTCCGAACTTTGGAATTCTGTAGATAAGTGCGGCAGTAGGAAAACTTAATGCTATTAACAGAATCCATAGGATTATGGCCTTTACTGGTTCGCTGACCGGAAGAGTAATTACAAGCGGAAGCAACGGCAGCCTGAATATGTTATGGAGAAGGAATACTGCAAATGAATATTTGGATAATACTTTAACTTCATTGTAAAATCTGACACTGTCCTTTCTTGAACATAATTCAAAGAGTGCAAATGATCCAAGTAAAACGAATGGGAATTCATACCACAGGAAGAAATTATATCCTTTAGTAAATGCGTAGTATTGGAAAATTACACACACCAAGAATGAAACAATCAGAAGTGCAATCAGATTGCTTTTGGCTATATCTTTAAACATTCCTTTTTTGACTAGGTATCCGAGAATTATATAAATTCCATAAACTCCTCCGCTGAAACCGAGGGAGTACTGTATGCTTACATTTTTAATTCCTTCTATGTCGCATAATGTTGAAACGAACGGCATTACAAATGCCAAAAGTGAAAATACAACCAATGCCTGAAATATTGTTCTTTCATCAAAGTGTTTTAATGCGCTTGCAACAAAAGGTATTGAAAGATACATTCCAATAATCATTGGCATATACCACATATGGCTAAAAAATAAGTTTCCAGCTTCCACAGTATTGACGGCAGCGCTGTTGACGGTTATAAATTGAAGGAATATTGTATATATTGCTGTCCAGATAAGTGTAATGATAATTAATGTTTTACAGTTTATTTTCCAGAATTTTTTGGTTTTTTCATCAGTATAATTTCTATCAAGAAGAAGATATCCTGTAATCATTAAAAAGAATGGAACTCCGATACGGCCAATGAAAAGAGAAGCAAAATTAAAGAGTCTTGATGCCAGGCTATAATTCACTATGGCATCGGAGGATATGATATAAATTCCGTCGGTAGCATGAATATACAATACTGTCAAAATGGCAATAGCCCTATGAGGTCAATCCATTCTATTCTTGTTTTGGCCATATGTTATCTTTCCATTAATTATTTTATATTAATTCTTTTGTATATTGCCATAAATATTTTTAATCATTTTTTATTTTTTGTTTTTTAAAATTTTTCTCCATTAAATAACTAAAAATATCTAAAACTTTAAATACTATTAATTAAATATAATTTATTAATAGTTATGATTATTGAAATGTCTTATTTTCTTCATAACGATTATTTTATATGATTTCATTATTCATAAGGAGGAGTTATTAATGGCAAGATTTGAAGAAGCAGAAAACAGAATGTTCAATATTAAAATCTGCTTAAAATGTAACGCTCGTAACCCTGCTGGTGTAAAGAACCAAGAGGATAGATTCATTCTATTTTCTTTTTACTATTTTTTTTAATTTTCATCAAAACTATTTTTTCATGTTTAGTATAATCATTAATTTAATATATAATTTTAAATAAAAATATGACTATGAAAGATGTTGAAGCATATATTAAAAATATTTTAAAGGATAGAAAAATCCATTTCACATTAATTGATCCTGATGAACAAACACCTGAAGAGGCTTTAAACATTGCAACTGAAGCGATTGAAGGTGGAACTGATGGTATTATGATTGGAGGGTCAACTGTTAATAATGAAGATGTTGATGAAACCTGTAAAATACTTTCTGAAAATATAGCTGTTCCCATTATCATATTCCCCGGAAATACCAGTAGTGTAAGCAAATATGCTGATGCAATATTTTTTATGAGTTATCTTAACTCCAATAACCCTTATTGGATAATTGGAGCTCAAGCTCTTGGTGCACTACCTGTTAAAAAATCCGGAATTGAAGTATTGCCTATGGGTTATATGGTTGCAGAACCTGGTGGAACTGTTGGATGGGTCGGAGATGCTAAATTAGTACCTAGAAATAAACCAAAAATACCTGCCGCTTATGCAATGGCTGCCGAATATTTAGGAATGAGGTTCTTTTATATTGAAGCAGGATCCGGTGCTGATAAACCAATTCCTCCTGAAATGGTTGCATACATCAAAGGAGCTACTGATGACATGATTGTAGTTGTTGGTGGAGGTATTCGTGATGCTGAAGCAGCATATACTGCGGCTAAAGCTGGTGGGGATGTCATAGTTACAGGTACTGTTGTTGAAGAAACTACGGATGTTAAATCTAAAATCCAAGAACTTACCGGAGCCATTAGGAAAGCTTCCATGGAGTAGTTGTCAGCTGCTCTACCACTAATTTTTTTTATATATTTTTACATACTATTATTATGTTAAAATCTCTTTATGTTAAAGCACTAAATAATAGAAGATATCTTCAACCAGAGCCAGAAAAAACTAGTGATTTTTCTCTAAAGGATAAATGGTTTGATAAGCCATTTGCTAAGAGTAAAAAGGAATTTTCTATCGCTGCAGGTGATGGAAGTTTCAATATTAAAAAGTTTTTAATGTTTAACTATTGTCCGGTATCTGCCGAATCCATTATTTATGATGGTGATTTAAAAAGCATTGAACAGTCAGAAATATTTGAAATTAAACATGTTCCTTTTTTAAAAGAATTGATTCCAAATTATATGTCAATTTTTGAACTTAAATGTTGCCTAAAAACTATTAATGAGTATGATGTTGATTATTATTTATTTGATGGTTCCATTTTTGGAGACTTGCAAAACCATTATCCTAAAGGCGCTAAACAACCTTCAGATATTAGAAAACAATTAACTCCCGGAGTTTTAAAGTTATTTGAAGATAATATTAATGATTTATCAAATCTTGATTTGTCATTTCCCGAAATAAAAAAGAAAGTATATGTTCATGTATCTGGTGAAGGTGAAGATGATTTTAAAGAAAATGAAATGGATGATATTTATAATCTTTATTTATCATCAATTGAGAAATTGCTGGTTTTAAGGGAAGTTTTAAAGAAAAATAAAAAAATTATTTCAATTTCTAAAACTTCATCCAACAGTGAATTATTCTATAGCAATGCTCCGGATATTGCTATTTTAGATCAATTTACTGAAAAACAAGGAATTTCAAAATTAATACATAAAAAAGTGGAATCTAGCACTGCTATTCCTTTTCCGATTTATAATGATTTTTTCAATGGATTATGGTTTACAATATTTTATGTAAGATTAAAAGAAAATAAAAATGTTTTAAAAGTTGAACTTCCTTATTATGTGGAAGATGAAGATGAAATAAGAGAAATTGTCGAAATAATTAAAAGGGATTCGGCTGAAGGTTATCCTTATTTGCTTAATAAAGCACATAATGATGTGATTATTACAAATAAACATGTGGATGAACTTTTAAAAATTGGTAGAATTTACGAAACAACAAACAGAGAACAATTGAGGAAGTGATAAGATGACAGTAGGTTATTGCGTTGGTGAAATATCTCTATCTGAGTTAACATTTATTTCAGATAAAATGCCGCAAGTCGGTGAATATGTTACCGTAGAATATGATGGTAAAAAAGTATTGGGAATGGTTGAAAGTCTAGTCCGAGGAAATGATGCTTTAAACATTGATTTGCATGATGTTGATGCAATTCAAACAATTGCACGTATTGGAGGTAATGATTATTATATTAAAGGTAAAATCAAACTTCTGGGGGATGTCAATGATAATTTAAGACTGCCCAGAACTCCTGCACTTCCCGGCACACCAATTAAATTAGCGGATAAGGAAATTTTAGATAATGTATTTAATGTTAAAAATCCTATTAAATTAGGAACTTTAGTTAACCAAAGAGATATTGAAGTTAATGTTGAAGGAAATCCTATTTTAAACAGACATTTGGCAGTATTGGCTATGACTGGTGCAGGTAAATCAAATACGGTTGCTGTTTTGATGGATCAATTGCTCAGGTATAATGTTCCGATTTTTGTTTTTGATATGCATGGGGAATATAAAGATGCCAATTTTCCAAATGGGGAGGTTAATGTAATTCAACCTAAAATCAACCCAACATACATGTCTTTTAATGAAATTAAAAGATTGGTTAACATCCCAAATAATGCTTATATTCAAGAAAGACACTTTAGGCAAGCATTCAATAAAGCTAAAAAAGAAATCAACGAAGGAACGGAAAGTACTTATAAGTTTTTGGAAGCCATGTATGACATTTTATATAAAAAATCACTAGAAGACGGATCAGATAAACAGATTGTTGATGTAATGAATAAGATTGATGATGCTAAAGACAAATACAATAACTTATTTGATAATAATATGGGAAACATTTTAACAAGCATCAAAGTAGGGAATGTTAATGTTCTTGATTTGAGTCAGACTGATGAATCTGTTGCGGAAGTGCTTGTTAGTCATATCTTAAGAAATGCTCTTAAAAGAAGAAAAAATTTCTTCCATGGCACATCAGAAAAAACTTTAGACCATTCTGTATTTTTTGTTATAGAAGAAGCTCATATTTTAGCTCCTAATAAGCGTGATTCACAATCCAAACATTGGATTCAAAGAATTGCAAGAGAAGGCCGTAAATTTGGTTTGGGATTATGTTTGGTCAGTCAGTCTCCAAAGACAGTTGATCATGATGCATTATCACAGATGAATAATATGATTATATTAAGACTTGTTGAACCCGAAGATCAAAGGCATGTTCAATCAGCTTCAGAATCTCTATCTAAAGATTTAATTAATCAATTGCCTTCTTTAAATGTTGGTGAAGCTATTGTTTTGGGATTGATGACTAAAGTACCAACATTGGTTAAAATTGATGAGTTTAAAGGTCGCCGTACTGGTGGTGATTTAGATATCATTGGAGATTTGGCAAGGTATAATGATGATGAAGAAGATGAAATCAAACGTCAAGAACAAGAAAGTCTTGATTTGGGGTATGATTATTAGTTAAGGTTAATATTGCCCTCATAGGAAACATAAACCTTAAATAATTAATAAATTATACTAATACATAATTAAATACTTTATAGTGTTTAAATTGGTTATATACAAAATATTTAAAAGGTAATATAATGAAATTTGCACATTTAGCAGACACTCATTTGGGTTATCGTCAGTTCGGTTTATATGAACGTGAAAAAGACTTTTATGAAGTGTTTGAAAAGATAACTGATAAAATAATTGAAGAGAAAGTTGATTTTGTAATACATAGTGGAGATTTATTTGATAATTCAAGACCATCTCCATTAGCACTTTTAACATTTCAAAAATGTTTGATAAAGCTTAAAAATGCTAATATTCCGGTTTATGCTATTGCAGGTAATCACGATAGTGTACTACGTAAAGGTGCTATTCCTCCACAAGTATTATTTAAAAAGTTTGGATTAAAAGTAATTAGTCCAATAAATACAAATTATATGTATAAAGATGTATTTATTGCGGGATTACCATATTATTCATCTTCACAATATAAGAATCTTAAAAATAAACTATCCGATTTATCTAAAAAAGCTGCTAATCATGAAAAATCAATTTTAGTATTACATCAGGGTATTGATAAATATTTTAACTTACAATATGAATTGGAAATAGGTGATGTTCCGGATAATTTCACATATTATGCAATGGGACACCTTCATAATTTTATTAATGATGATTTTGGAGAAGGTAAATTGGTTTATCCGGGATCCAGCGAAGTTTGGAAAACATCAGAACTCGAAGACTATAGAAAAAATGGAAAAGGTTTTGTTATTGTAGATTTGGATGGTAAAAAACCTTCTATTGATAGAATTAAAATAGACATTCCACGTGAATTTATAGAAAGAACACTTGATTATGATAATTTGGCTAGTGGAATTGAAGCAATAAAACAAACAATCAAAGATTTTGATAAAAAGCCGATTTTAAATTTAACTGTTAATAATGTTACATCAACTTCCAATGCACATGAAATCATTACTGAAGAACTCGATGACTTGGCATTAATGATTAGACCTAAATTCAAAGTGCCTGGTGAAGAAAGTATTGATTTAATCATTGACAAAGAAAATGCATTAGGGCCTATTGAAGTTTTATCATCAAGATTGGAAAAATATGATGATGAAGAAATTATTAAATTTGCTACAGAACTATATAATTTACTTTCAAAAGATAAATCTGAGGATGCTAAAGAATTGATGGATGAATTTTATAAGGAAAAATATCCTATTGAAGAAGAAGTAGAGGAGGATTAAAAATGATTTTTAAACGTTTAAGATTAAAAAATTTTAAATCCTATGCAAATGAAGTTATTAATTTTGATAAAGGAATCACTGTAATTATTGGTCAAAATGGTGCTGGTAAATCCTCTATTTTCGAAGCTATTAGTTTTGCATTATATAAACAACATACTGCAGGAAAATTACATGATTTGGTTCGTAATAATACTGAAAATATGAGTGTAGAACTAGATTTTGTCTCAAGAGGAAAAGAATATAGGATTATTCGTGATAAGACAAAATCTAAAACAGTATCTAGACTTTTAACTAAAACATCCAGTGACAGTGAATTCATGTCTATTTGTTCTGGTGAAAAAGAGGTTGCAGATAATATTCAGGCAATTTTGGATATGGATGCAAATCTATTTTTAAATGCAATTTATGTAAGGCAAGGTGAAATTGCAGAACTTGTAGATAAACAACCTGCAGAGAAAAAACGTTTAATAGGTAAATTATTGGGCTTAGACTCTCTAGAAACTGCATGGAAAAATTTATCTCCATTAATCAATGAATATGAAAATAAATCTTCTGAAATTAAAGGTAAACTTTATTCCAAATCTGCATTGGATGAGGAATATAAAGTAAAAACTGTTGAACTCAATGAAATGAAAAATAGAGGTCATGAGCTTGAATCTCAAATTGATGAAGTTAAACAGTTAATAAACGAAATTTCTGAAAGTAAACGTGACATGGAACGTGAAAAAGAGATTTATGAAACTCAAATGAATAATTTAACTAATGAAAAACAAACTCTTGAAAGATTAGAAAAAGAAAAACAAACTCTTCAAGAAAGTTTAGATAAAATACGTCAATCAGAAGAAGAAATAGAACGCTTAGAAAAATATGTATCTAAATTGGATGTTTATCTTGATTTTGAAAAATCAGTTGTCAGTATTCAATCTCTAAAAGAATCTGAAATTGAAATGGAAGACAAAATAGATTCTATTAAAGAGCAGAAAAAATTAATTCATGAAAAAAAGCAAGGATATAATGATTATTTAAAATCTGAGGAATTAATTTCAGGTTTAAACAATAAAAAGATAGATTTAGAAAAACAATTGGCTACTATTACTCAGCTTGAAAAAGATAAAAAAGACCTGTTACAAGGAATTGAATCTGATAGAAATGACATTGAAAACTTTTTCTCCATTTCAAAAGAAAAGTTATTGGACTATGGTGTATCACAGGATGATTTAACTAATGTGGATGGTTTGAAAAAATTAGGGGATGTTACTAATGATTTTTCAGATGAAATAGCAAAAAAAATAGAGGACTTAACTAATGAAATAAATTCTAAAGAACAGGATATTGTAGCATTTAAACAGGCCATTGCCTCATGTGAAAAACCACTGGAGGAATTGGCTGATGTGGAGAATAAATGTCCAGTTTGCCAATCAGATATTGATGATGCTAAAAAAGAAGAATTAATAACTCAGTATAAAACTGAAATTGAAGAAAATACTAAATCGATTGAAGAGAATAAAGAAACTATTCGTTTATTCACTAAAAATAAAGATAGTTTCACCGAAAAACAATCTAAAGTTAAAAAGTTATCTGACGACATCTTAGAATACAAATACAAATTCTCTAATCTTGAAAAAGACCTCGAACGTTTAAATGAAATCGATCAAGGTCTTGATGCTAAAGAATATATCGGAGATAAGTTAGGTGAATTAATTTTAGAAATTGCAAAAGAAAAAGAAAATCGTGATAGCTATAAACAGGATCATGATGATTATAATCAAGTTAAAGGTGCTTTAGATGTTTTAGGCAGTCAAACTGAAGCTGAATATAAACTAAAACAAATAAAAAATGAAATTGATGTTCATGTTAAAAATATTAAATTAGCTATTGAAAATGACTCTCATTTAAGTGGAGACATGGATACTTTAGAACTTAAACAACGTATCGATGATTTAAAAGCTAAAAATGAAGAATATAATCAACTTAAAGGTTTTGTTCAAAATAAAAAAACTGTCAATGCCCAATTCGAATCTGTTAAGGAGGAAATTGATGTTTGCAATAATCAATTAGAAATCATTCAAAATAAAATAGATGCATCAACTTACGATAAAGAGAAATATGAACAGATTACTTATCGTGATGAAATGTATTCTAGAAGGCTTGAATCATTTAACAATGAATTGTCTGAAATTAAAGGAAGGGCTAGGGAACTTATCAATATCCATAAAACTTTAGCTGAAAAAATCAAAAATAATGATAGATTCCAAAAAGAATATGAAAATATTTCACAATATTTGGTATTATTAAAAGATATCCGCGAATTATATGGTAAAAATGGTATTCAAAAAGAATTAAGAAATAATTCAAGACCTATTATACAGAAAAATACAAAAAAATTCTTTGATGATTTTAACTTCAATTATTCAGATTTAATAATCGATGATGATTATAATGTAGTTGTTAGAGGTCCGGAAGGCGAATCTTCTATGTCAATGGTTAGTGGTGGTGAAAAAATAGCTATTGCATTAGCTTTAAGGTTAGGTATCACTAAATCAATGGCTAAAGGAGATTTAGAAACTATTTTATTAGATGAACCTACTATTCATTTGGATGATTCTAGAAGACAGGATTTAATTAATTTATTAAAAGAAATGTCTTTACTTCCTCAAATGATTATTGTAACTCATGAAAATCAGCTTGAAAGTGCTGCGGATAATCTAATTAAAGTAGAAAAAGAAAATGGTGTTTCAAAAATAGTAAATTAATTTTTTACTATTTTTTTTTATTTTATTCTGTGTATTTGTCTGAATTTTTAATGGAGTCAACTATACAGTTTGCGTTCCATCCAACAATTGTAGTGGCTTTTTCTTCCAGTTCTAATGGAACTTCTTCGAGTCCGTATGGCCTTACAAGTACTATAGGTATGTTATATTTTTCTGATGCTTCTAATAAATCAGTAAATGTTTCTTTGTTATCTTTATATAATCCTGCAAGTAAGATTATTGCATCTATTTTTTGATAAAATTCTTCACCTGCGGTTCCATATGCTGCGGATATTGATTCTTTCCATAAGAAATCAACTTTTGAGAATAATTTTTCGGTAAATTGTCCGTGTTCATTTTTTATATCATTTCCATTACTAATGATTAAATTATAAATTTTATCGTCTTTATCCTCTTCAAACATTTTTTCACCTAATCAAAAAATATATTTTATAAAATATTTAAATTATTAATATATTTTAGTATAATTTATTTTAAGGTTTATGTTTTTTATGAAGGCGGCGGTTATAGGTTTAGGTGTTGAAGGTAAAAAAGCAGTTAATTCACTTTTAAAACATGGTTGGGATGTTTATGCAAGTGATTTGAACAGTAATATAGATTTATCTGATTTAGATTTGCCAGGTATTTCTTTAAACTTTTTGGATGGTGGAGAAACTTTTTCCATTGTTTCTGATACTTTAACTTTGGATTTAGGTTTTACCAATTCCCAAGCCATTGATGAATGTGATGCTATTGCTATTAGTCCTAGTATGTTTGGCGGTTCTTTCGCCACTAAATTATTGAATGAAGGTAATCTTTTAAGTGATGTCTTATCTAATCATAAAAAAATACTTACTATTGGTATTACAGGAACCAACGGCAAGACCACTACAGTCCATATGTTAAAAAATATTCTTGAAAATGCGGGAAAAAAAGTTCTTGTAGGTGGAAACGGTGGTGGAGGCTTTTCCGGTTATTATGATTTGATGCTTCAAGCTGAAAATGGTGATTATGATATTCTTTTAGTAGAAGTATGTGATATGACATTAGATTTTTGTAATTATGCTTTTGATTTTGATATGGTTGGTTTAACTAATATTGGAAATGATCATATGGATGTTCACAAGACCATAGCTAATTATAAAGATTCTTTAGTTAGATTTTTTGAGGATAAGGAGCTTTTCACTGCGTATAATCAAGATTTTAACAGCGATTTTAAAGAAGCTTCTTCAAAACATATTTCATATTTTGAATATCAGGATGAGTTAAAAGTTTTTGGTAAATTTAATAAGTTAAATGCAGGTTTGGCTATGGCTATTGCAATTGAGTTAAAGATTTCTAAAGATATTATTAGAAAATCTTTAAAGGAATTTGAAGCTGTTAGCGGCCGTTTAGATGTTTATAAAATTAATGATGCATTGGTTTATGTGGGTAAAACAGATAATTCAGATGCTTTCAAATCTGTTTTATCAGAAAAAGATTTCTATGCCCTATTTATAGGAACGCCAAGGGCTCATGAAAATCATAGACTTGATATTATTGATGAGGCTGTAAAATATAATCCTGAAGTAATTGTTGTTTTTCCGGGTTTGGATGATAATTTGGATTTGGTTTTATATCGCTTGAATTATTTAAAATATCGTGGTAGAGTATTAACTGCCACTTCTTTGGATGATATTATTGCTTATGTAGCTGAGTTTTCACATGAAGAAGCAATTTTAATAGGAGGTAATGGTCAAAAAGCCATTATTAATATTCAAGAGAGAATTAAACTAATCTCTGAAAAACTTTCTTAAAGCATTATATATAAATAGTAATAAAATTATATATTAATATCAGTGTATATTATAAGTGTGGAGTTTATAAAATGAGTTCTAAGTGGAGAAATACATCAGTTAAAATTGTTTTAATTTTATTTGTTGTTTGTATAATGATATTTGCATTTTCCTTTGTAAATCATACCACATATACCGGTAAATCTTTTGCTGAAGCATATAATTTGCCTGTAGGTCAATCCATGTTTGCTGGTGATTCAATTTTAGATCAACGAGAAATGATTGAAGTTCCTTTGCTTTCAAATCCTGGATTTATTTTCCATGAAATTTCAACTCTTGATTTGAGAGGTCTTTTATTCACTTTAACAACAGGATATGTTCCATTTGATTTTTCAGGTATTGTTTCTCAGGGTATTGATTCTTATGGAAATGTGTATGGATTTAAAGGTCCAGGTTATTTAGTAATGGATGGTGATAAATTGGCTGTTAGGGCTCCAGACAATTACATATGGGGTTACAGTTCACCGTATAAAGTTTTAACAAAGACCAATAAAGGTGTAGATGTAGTTGAAAATGGTACTGTTATTCAATCAGTCCCTACAGATAAAATTAAAGATTTAAATTTCCGCAATGACTTCTATAATTCATCCACAATAGTAGAATGGTATAATTCTGAAGCTCAAGTTGGTTCAAACTTCACTTTAGAAAAGGGAATCGTCGGTTTTTCAGACGGTAGAAATAATATTAATTATAATGATGTAGAGCGTATTTTCGGTAAAAATGTTTCTGATTATGTGGATGCTTATCCATCAGGTTCACCTATAGTCCTCTATATGGGTAATACCACTCCAATTGAAGGTGAACTTTTCTATACTTATTTGGATTCACACCCTGAATATGGTGATTCAGTAAGGGAATTTAATGCTAGACAATTTGTTGAAGCATGGAATAATACTGTTATTCCTCCTAATTGTACTGGTAATGGACATGATTATGTTTCATTTGGTTCTGCAAATGATCCTTCTGCTCCGGGAGGAAGTGCAGCCCATGGTGTTTGTCCACCTGCTAGGGCTTTAAGATCTGCAGTTTTAGGAGAAGGATTTAGTTTGCCTGTAGGTATGGATGATTCTGAAAATGCGGTATTGTATGGTTATAATCCTGCCAGTGAGGTTAAAGTAACTAACACTCACACTTTCCCGGTTAAAATTGTAATGTGGACTGAAGGTGAAGGTACAAGTATGCGTATTTACGCTAAAATGGTTAGATTTGTGCCTACGGGTGAAATCAATTCAAATAATTTAACTACTAATTCAACAGTTTCACAGGATATAGGTAATTCATCTACCTAACCTTATCTTTTTTTATCATGTCTATTTCTGCTATTATTACTGCTGCTGGAAAGAATTCCCGGATGAGAAAAGACCAAATTTCTAGGAATTTGGAAATTAAAAATAAACTTATTTTACCATTTAATGACAAAACTGTTTTGGAGACAACAATAGACAATACATTATTATCTAACATTGATGAATGTATTGTTGTGCTTGGCCATTATAGTGATGAAATTATGGAAGCTATTTCTAATAATTATGATGATGCTGTAAAATTTATTATTAATAATCCCTATGATGTAGGTTTATCGACTTCTTTGTATAATGGTTTATCAAACATTGGATCAGATTTTGCATTATGTGTTACAGGAGACCAGCCTACAGTATCAACAGAAACATTCAATAAAATGATTAATATCATGGATAAATGTAAAAATCCATATAAATCAATATCCATTTTAAGAAGAAGAAAAACAGGATTATTAACCACTGCAGAAGGTCTTGGAATGCCATTCGTAGCACCAAGAATTAATCTTATGAAATACTTGGAAAATGAAGATGATAATCTAAATCCAATCTTAAGGAAAATATTTGCTGATGGTTATACATTTTATGGAATAAAAGAAAAAAATAAAAAAGAATTGTTAAATATTAATCATTATGACGATTATCTAAATCTAGTTAAATAGATTCTAATCCGGAAATCACTTCATCTATTTTATCAGCACTGATACCAATAGCCATTTCATTATCTTTAACATCAGCAGCTTTTCTAGAACCATCACAACCTAAAGTGAAGTTAACTCCTTTTTCAATATATGGATTTGCAAAGGCATCTCCGCATAATGATTGAATACCTGCAAAATTAGGGTTGATTTTTTCACCACTTGCATAAACTATACTTTGTGCAAGTTTCATTCCACCAACAGGTTCGGTTATTATTTGAATAACATCAGCTTTAAAATCAGCTTCATCTAGTGGTGCATATAACATTCCCCAGTGTTTATCTTCAACAATGGATAATTTTGAAGTTAGACTTTTTGCAGTTTCCAAATCTTTAAATCTACCTAAAGAATAGTATTTTTCACCATTAGCTAATTTTTCAGGCATTTCCATAAGTCCTATTGCACCTGCTCCACCAAGACACATTTGCTCTTCAGCAGTACTGTAGAATTTTTCACCAAGAGAAGCTTTTCTAACCATTTCGCAGTGTCTTACTTTTTCATCAATTAGGTCAAAACCTTCCGGAACTTCATCTTCACTTTTAATCAACTTCATAGCTACAGGTTTAGTTATTAATTTAACTTTTGAACCAATAACATCACAATATTTTTGATTTTTTTCTAATTCACTACTCATAGAACTCACCTATTATATTATTTATCTTTAAGGAATTTTAAATTCTTTGTTTTTATTTTTATTATTTTTACAAAAAGTTTTAAAATCACATGCACTACAGGTTCTCTCTTCTGCTTCAGCTTTCCATGCATCTTGGATTTTACAACCGTTAATTTCTTTAATCATTGATGTTTCTATTTTTTCAACCACATCATCGAATTTTTCTAGTGCATCATTAATTTTTTTCTCATCAATTGGGATAATTCTAATTGATCTGTCCGTTTTGAATTTTTCACTTAGTTTAGGCATCTCATCGTCTTCTGTCCAATTTTCAATCAATTCAATATCTTTTTCGTATTCTTCTCCATCACCAACATCAGTTAAATGATAGTGTATGTCTTCTTTAATTAATTTTAAATCTTCAATTGATGGAACTAATTCGTTTAGGTAAAAAATTATTCCGGCAACAGGTTTTTTACCTTCCTGTTTTCCCCTAAGCCAGGAATAAGTTAAAATTTGCCTTTCATGATAATCCCAGTTTTCATTATTGCTGGCTGAAACATTATATGGGGGCCTTTTCATACCTTTATAATCAATTATTATTTCATATTCGTCTTCATCATATTGTTCAGCTATTTTGTTGAATTCTTCATTAGCTTTTAAGTATTGAACAATTTTATTATCCTCTTTAATATTAACAAGACTCAATACATCAATTACTCCATTAATACCATAATATTTTGAACGTTTATCATTTTGTGTATAGGGCATATCTCTTAAACCCTTAATTAATACTTCTGCCGATTCCATTAGTGGGAATAAATCAGAACCCCAAACGTTTATAGCTTTTTCAGCTCTGGCACTGGCCAGTTTTTTGTGGTCATATTCATTCAAATCATCAATGGTCATTTCTATATCCGGATGATTTATTGTAAAGAAATGATTTGCCGGTGGGTAAAGGCCTCTAATTTGTAATCTTAAGTCAATAATGTCTTCAATTGGTCTGATATCTTTTTTCCAATCCCATGGAAAAGAGGTTTTATCGTTTTCCCATTTCATATATGCCTCTTCCATTACTCCGTGAATAAACTCTCCAAACCAAAGCTGAACAGGCATTGAAGGGGGAAGTGTTCCTTTGTTTTGATATCTGTATTGCAAACCGCAGGTTAAATAAGATAATAAATCTCCAGTTAAACTGTATTCTGGAATCATATATGGTTTTGATTTTGATGATAATCTCATAAATTTCACCTTACACTAAATAAATTTCTTTAAATCCTTTTTGATGTTCATCTCTACTCCATCCTAAAGCAACATTTGGTATTGATTTGTGCTTTTGCTTAAATGAATATCCATCAATTGCTTTATTAAGGCCTGTAAGTATTAAAATATGTTCTGCTCTTGAAAATGCAACAAAGTAAAGTCTTGTTAAGTCATCGAATGATTTATCTTTTTCACTTCTATCGTCTGCACCGAGTTCGCTATATTTACGAATGCTTTCTTCCATAATGGTGTATTCCGGTTCTTTTTTAGGAAATCTTAGATTCTGCGTTCTAATGTCATTATTTTTAAATTTGGAACCAACATCAACAATCACTAATGGAAATTCTAAACCTTTTGACTGATGTATGGACATTATATTTAATCTGTTTGCTGGCAGGGTTTCAAGTAATGCTTCATCTATTGAAACATCTCCTGTAGCTATTGGCAGGAAAATATTCCAAATTGCTTCAAGAATTGATGCTTTTTCAATTTCCGGTGATGTGAAAATAATATTTGCAGAATATTTATTGAAAAAACCGGTCTGCGTAATGGATTGGGTTATGGCTTCAAGATAGACTACCCCTTCAGCATCTTCCTGTAAAAAGTCAAGCCAAGTAACTAATTTATAAGCGAGTTCCATTAAATTAGCTCTATCTGGCCATTTATCATATCCTCGAGGATTTCTTCTCTGCCAGTCTATAACAAAGGTATTTAAATCAAATGGTTCATGAGGTTCAGGATTCAATTTAAGATATTCTCTTGCTTCATATCTCCAACGCTGCATATTTTTTCTACCAAGATTTGGTATTTGTTTATCTGAGTCTTGTATTTTAGATTCGGGATCAATACATTCTAATATTAATCCACAAAATATGGCAACTTCTTTGATTTCCTGTAAATCACGACCGCGAGGGTTAAATACTTCAATAGGGTTTTTTATTTTTTTCAGTTGATTTCTTATATGGCCATTTAATGTATGTGTTCCATAACTCATTTCTTTTGGTGAATATGTTAAAACTGCCATATCTGATGCAGAACCTTCTTTTTCATCTAATTTAATGCTAATCTTATTTATTCCTTTTGCTTTTTCAGCACTTTCTTGTTTTAGCTGTTTTAATTCTTGAGGTGTCTTGCATTTTTCTAATTTTTCAAAGTATTGCCCATCAATAACTCTGTTGACTTTTAAAGTAGTTTCACCATCATTGATTAAATCACTGACTAATTTTGCCAGATCCCGGGATAATATTTGAAGATTATTTCTAAATAATCCCAAAATCGGCATATTGTGCTTTTCAAGCTCTGGAGCAATAATTTTGGGTTTAGCTTCTACCCTTGCATTTTGATATTCACCATCAAGTTCAACAAACTGATTGCAGTGGTTAATAATATTTTTACTTGAACGATAATTTGTTCTCAAGTTAATCTCTTCAACATCAATTCCAAGTTTATTTTTAGCTCTTATTTTGAAATTGGTGAATAAGTCTACTGTTGCTCCTCTGAAACGATAAAGAGATTGATCGTCGTCCCCTACAACAGATATGCTTCCGCCGTTTTCAATTGCTGATTTGGCCATTGTAAAGTAAATTTCTTCTTGGATTAAATTTGTATCCTGATATTCGTCAATTAAAATAATTTTTAAATCTTGTAAAAAGATATCTAATTTATTATTTTTCAGTGAATCCAGGAATTTGGATTCAAGCATTGTAAAATCAATAATGTTTCGACTTTTTAGCTCTTCTTCATATTCTTTAATACAGTCAAGTGCAATTCTTGCGCCACTGTTTTCACCGACATTATTATAGAATTCATCAAAGTCAATTTGATCATAATACATCCTATTTTTTAAATTTAAAAGAAGTTCACTCATTTGAGAAGCTTCTTTCAATTTATCTTTTTTAGTAAAGCTTTTAAGATAACCCTGTAGGTTTTCATCTAAATAACGATTATCTTTTAATAAAATTCTAACCATTGCAAATTTAGCAACAAACTCTTCTATAACAACTTCTTGGTTTGTTCCAGGTTCTTTATGAACACGTAAAAGTTCTTGGGCAATACTGTCGGTAGTTCCTATTGTTAATTGGTTAAAGTCAATTCTGTTAAGTTCAATTAACCTGTCAAAACCATCTCCTGCATTTTCAATGAGATAATTTTTTATTTCATCCCCCCATCCGAGAATACGGGAGTATAACTCATCTGCAGCTTTTTTTGTAAATGTTGTTGCAAGTATTTCGTTAGCTTTAATATCATCTACAAAAATGTATTTTAATATTTTAAGTACAATTACTGTTGTTTTTCCAGATCCTGGTCCAGCTACAATAAAAAGTCCTTCATTTGCTTTTGAAAGAATAGCTTTTTTTTGGTCATGGTTAGAGGAAATGTTTCTTTTTAAAATATTTACAACTATATCTTCAAACTCTTCATAACTAATCATTGTAATCCCTAAAATTTTTAATGTGTATATGTATTGATTTAATTATTAATAAATTAATTGAGAGAGCATTTGATAAGTGCGACGAGATAGAATCAATAATTTGCCACACATCTTGGATTATGAGATGTATGTTAGTGCAGTCTTTATTGACTGATAATGCTGTTGTGCGCGTT
>CACXWH010000026.1 GCA_902771225.1 uncultured Methanobrevibacter sp.
TTTTAGTTGGAATTTTATTAGAATCACCATATTTGGCTTTATATTTATTTAAAAGTTCATTATGGGTTTTACGAGTACAACCATAGTTTTGTTTAAACAGAATTTCTTGTTCAGGAGTTACATGAAGCTTAACAACCACACCTCGAATATATTCGCCCATAAATCTCATCCCCAGTCCATCATTATATACCATTTTCATTCATATCTAAAAAAAAATGAAAAAACATCTACTCCTTTTTAAAACAACAATTAAAATCACATTTAATTGAATAATATCTCATTTATAATTACCCCTATATAAAAAATGAGAGAGAGCATTTGAAAAGTAATCGAATAACGAACTCAGAGCAATTTTTCAAACCCAAAACAATTTTTCATACCCAAAACAATTTTTCATACCCAAAGCAATTATTTAATAATCCAATAACAAAAAAGTATACTGAACAAAAATTCAAGAGCCAAAATAGCCTCCAAAAAACACAAAATAAAATTAAACACAATAAAATTAATTAAAAAAGATAGTACACCCAATAATGCAATTCATCCATGACCTTGAAGAGGTCATGGTATTCTTGCATCATTTAGATAAATATAACAAAACCACAATTATATATAAAAAAATTTTTTTCAAAAACATTAAACATTAACTATAAAAGATTACAAAAAGATAGTATTATTATAATAAAATGTTAGGGGTATAAATGTCATTTAATAAAGATGAAATGTTAATATTGCCTGCAGTTGATATCAAAAATGGAAAGTGTGTGCAGCTTGTTCAAGGTCAACCCGGTAGTGAAATGGTTGAAATTGAAAATCCTGAAAAAGTTGCCCTTCATTGGGAAAATGAAGGTGCTAAAAATATCCATGTTATTGACCTTGACGGCACTATTGATGGAAAAACCAGTTTGCCAATAATCAAAAAAATTCTAAAAGAAGTATCCGTTCCAATCCAATTAGGAGGCGGGATTAGAAGTGTAGAATATGCTCGTGAATTATTGGATTTAGATATTGAACGATTAATTATTGGAACTATGGGAATTGAAAATCCTGAAACTATTGAAAAATTATCTAATGAATATGGTTCAGATAGAATAATGATTTCACTAGACAGTAAAGATAATAAAGTAGTTATTAAAGGATGGCAGGAAAAAATTGATAAAAGCCCCGTAGAGTTATCTAATGAATTTAAAGAACATGGTGCGGGAAGTATTTTATTTACTAATGTTGACGTTGAAGGCCTTTTAGGAGGATTTTATACAGACCCTGTAATTGAACTTAAAAATTCAGTAGATTTACCTATTGTTTATTCTGGAGGAGTAACAACAATAGAAGATATTAAAAAATTAAATGAAAGTGGTGTGGAAGGAGTTGTAATTGGTTCTGCACTTTATAAAAATAAAATTGATTTAAAAGAAGCATTAAAATACCAAAAGAGGTAGAATATAATGAAAAAAGTAATGGCCAGTGGAACATTCGATTTACTGCATCCAGGACATGGTATTTATCTTCAAGAAGCAAAAAACCTTGGAGGATATAAATCTAAGCTATATGTTGTAGTTGCAAGGGATTCAACAGTAGAAAAAAGAAAAAGAGTCCCTATTGTTGGTGAAAATCAACGCTTAGAATTGATAAAAATGCTTAAACCCGTTGATGAAGCTTATCTTGGTAATGAAGAAGGAGATATTTTTAAGATAGTGGAAGAAATTGACCCTGATATCATAGCTATAGGACCTGACCAAACACACAATATAGAAAAATTACAAAAAGAAATTGATAATAGGGGCCTTAAAGCTCGTGTTCAACGTGTAAGCGTTTATCATCAAGATGAACTAGACAGTAGTTGTAAAATAATTAAAAAGATTAAAACTACCGATTTTGAAGGAAAAATTTTAGATAATTGTGAATAGAGGTAAAAATATGTATAATGTAGCAATAATAGGAGCAAGCGGATATACTGGTGGAGAACTTTTAAGAATGTTGTTAAACCATCCTGAAGTTGAAATAACTGATGTTACTTCAAGACAGCATGATGGTACTCCAGTTCATAAAGTTCACCCACACATTAGAGATTCCGGACTTGAATTTGTAAGTAAAGAACCTGATGAATTAGATGCAGATGTTGTATTTACTGCAACACCTCACGGAGCATCAATGAAAATTGTTCCAAGCATTTTAGAAACAGGAACAAAAGTAGTTGATTTAAGTGGAGATTATAGATACCGAGACAATGAAGTTTATGAAAAATGGTATGGAATGGAACATACAGATAAAGAAAATAAAGGAGTATTTGGACTTCCTGAGTTATACAGAGATGAAATTAAAAAAGCCAAGTTAGTTGCAAATCCAGGTTGTTTCCCAACAGGTGCAATTTTATCATCATATCCTTTAGTTAAAAATAATTTAGTGGAAAGAATAGTTCTTGATTCAAAAAGTGGAGTTAGTGGAGCGGGAATTAATGCATCTGCAACTACACATTATCCAAATATTGCAGATAACATTAATCCATATAAGATTTCATCACACAGACACATGTCTGAGATTCAACAGGAATTACATGGTTTTGAAGATGTGAAAGTATCATTCACACCACATTTAGTTCCAGTAATTAGGGGAATTCAAACTACAAGCCACAGTTTCCTAATTGAAGATATCACAACTGATGAATTAAGAAAATACTATGAAAAAGAATATAAAAATGAATATTTCATCAAATTAATGGATGAAGGAGAAATTCCACATTTAAGTTCTGTTAGAGGGTCCAACTTTGTACATATAGGTGGATTTGAAATAGACGAAACCGGAAGAGTTATTATGTTATCAGCTATCGATAATCTTGTAAAAGGTGCTTCTGGCCAGGCTATTCAAAATATGAATATTTTACTTGGACTTGATGAAAGTACTGGATTAAAACACTTCGGTCTCCATCCATAGAGGGAAAAAAATGAAAACATTAATCATATACTTTTCAGCAAACGGCAGTACAAAAATAATGGCAAGAACATTGGCAATGAATTTAAAAGCAGACATAGTTGAAATTAAAGATTTAAAATCTAGAACAGGATTCGTGAATAAATTTTTATCCTCCGTTGATGCATTTAGAGAATCAAAAACTAAAATTTCACCTTCAAAACTCGATTTAAGCAATTATGATTTAATTTATATTGGAACTCCAACCTGGGCGAATAAACCTGCCCCAGCAATCATTACATTAATTGATAATTGTAATTGGAAAGAAAAAGATGTGATATTGTTTACAACCATGAGTAAAGAAGGGTCTGATGAAAAAACTCTTGAAAGACTTGAAGAAAAAGTTCATTTACGTGGTGGAAGAGTTGTTGAAAGTTTTTCACTTCTAACTAAAGATAAACGTCCCGAAGACATAATAAACGATACGGAAGGCTTAATTCAATCATTAGTTTTGAAAATGTATAGCGGTGCATAAGATGAAACCGGAATTAAAAATAAAAGCAATCGAAAATGGAACAGTGATTGATCATATTACAGCAAATAAATCATTACACATTCTTAAAATTTTAGGTCTTCCACAGGATGAAATTGTAAATGTTACAGTAGCTATGAATGTAGTTTCTAGGGAAACTGGTAGAAAAGACATTGTTAAAATTGAAAATAGGGAAATTGATAGTAAAGAACTAAATCAAATTGCATTAATAGCACCAAAAGCAACAATAAACATTATCAGGAATTATGAAGTTATTAAAAAAGATAAAATAATTCTTCCAAAACAAATTACATCCATTATTAAATGTACTAATGATAAATGTATCACCAACTTTGAAAGTGAACCAATAACATCCAAATTCCACACAATAGAATCACAACCCCTAGTTCTTAGATGCCACTACTGTGAAAAATTAATAAAAAATGAAGATATCGAAAAACAATTCGAATAATCTTCCTATTTATTTATTAAATAATCTGAAAGTCTTTTTGATAATGCAAGTATTGTTAATATTGGAGGTTTTCCCGGAGATATTGGTAAAACACTTGCATCACTTACAAACAATCCTTTAATATTAGTTTCTTGATTTGAATCAACTATTTCTCCTATTGGTGCTGTTCCACCAGGATGTGCTCCCCTATAAAGTGTTGAAGCAATAGTTGTTGGGTCTACTCCTGCTTTTTCTAAAATAAACCCTGCTGTTGCAACTCCTTCAGCCAAATATCTGATGTCTTTTATTGTGTTAATCTTTACTACATCTCCATCATCATCAACATAACCTTCTGCTTCATCAGCAGTTTTAACCATGATGCTTAAAATATCCTTATTTTCAACTTTTTTATCATCCATATTGCCAATGGTAAATGATGAAAAATGAGGGGATAAAACAAAATTATTGCCTATGACTAAACCGGCCATTTGGACTTCTGTATTGAAATTTATATCTTTCAAATATCCTCCGACTGTTACAAAAGGATCAAAAAATATTTTACGGCCCGCATCAATTCCTGCACTTCGAAGAAGTAATGTTGAACCTATTGCACCGGCAGATAATATTACAGTATCTGAAAAAATGGACTCTTCAATATTATTTTTTATATATTTTACTCCTTTGACTTTAGAATCTTCAACAATGACCTCAGTTACTTCAGCTTCACTTATAAATGTTGCACCATCATCGACTGCTTCGTCAATGAAATCTTTTCCAGACCATTTTGCATCTGCAGGACATCCGAATGCACATTTTCCACATTGAATACAATCTTTTTCCCTAATGGCTTTTGGCATTTTAAGTGTTTTTAAACCCAGTTCCTTTCCAGCATCTAAAAACAATTGAGTACCTTTGCCAATATGTGAATCATCCAAATCATGCACACCAACCAGGTCTTCAACATATTCATACTCACTGGAAATATCTACACCATATTCGTGCAATTCGCTGTCTAATGCCCTAACCATATTAGACATTGAAACGATAGTTGCTCCGCCAACACATGTAGTGGTTAGCAAATCCACATTATCATTATATGAATCATAATAGTTGAATGCATCTTTAGAATCTATATAAGGACCTTTTTCAATAATCGTTACTGGAATTTTATTTTTCGCCAATTCACGAGCAATAATAGCTCCGCCTGCCCCGCTACCTATAATAATAACCATTAAAAATCACCACGATAAAATATGTCAATTGTTATATATGTTCTTTCCACTATAAATATTAAAGTATTATGAAAACCAAAGTATTTAATGATTAAACTTTTGGAGCGATAGAATGGAAGAATACATTAACTTATTCGAAAAAGTTATGGAAAAAACAATTCCTAAAGTTGACTATATAGATATTAGAGCAGGAAAAAGTAATTCTACATCAATACTAATGAAAGATGGAGAGGTTGATGAAATAAATACTGGAATAGGTATATCTGCAAGAATAAGAGTTTTAAATAATGGAGCTTGGGGATTTGCATACACAACAGACTTATCCAAATTTGATGAAATTACAGAAACTGCATTGAAACTTTCAAACTCACTAAAAGGAGATGTTGAATTATCTGAAAGTGAAATTATCAAAGATAAAATAACAACTGATATGAAAATACCATTTAAAGATATATCAATTGAAGAAAAACAACAGATAATGAAAGAAGCAAGTGACAGTGCAACACTTGAAAAGGTAAACAGTACAACGATAGGATATGGAGATATTGAATCAGATGAATTATTCTTAAATAGTGAAGGTAGCCAAATTGAAATAAAAACCGGCCGCGTCAGGATGGTATTAAATGCTACTGCAACAGATGGCCAAATAATACAATTTGGACACGGCAGTATCGGTGGAGTAAAAGGATTTGAAATAATAGCTAACCAAGACATTGAAGAATTTGGAAGAAATATTGGTGATAAAGCCCAAAGATTATTAAAAGCTGAAAGTGCACCATCAGGCAAATTTAAAATAATAGCTGATCCGGAATTAACTGGAGTGATGGTGCATGAAGCATTAGGTCATGCAACTGAAGCAGATTTAATATTACAAAATGATTCCATTCTTAAAGATAAATTAAACACCAAAATAGCTTCCGATATTGTTAATATTTATGATGATGCAACAATCAAAGACGGATTCGGATATTACCCATATGATGCGGAAGGAATAAAAACAAAACCCAATCAATTAGTTAAAGATGGAAAATTAATATCATTATTATCTTCAAGAGAAACTGCATCTAAATTAAAGATAAAATCATCAGGAAATGCAAGGTCAATTATAAGTGATGCACCGATTGTAAGAATGAGTAATACTTACTTACATCCTGGAGATATGACATTTGAAGAATTGATAGAAGATATTGATGATGGAATATATCTTAAAGGCTCTAGAGGAGGACAAGTTGATACAGGTAAAGGAATATTTCAGTTTAATGCTGCAGAAGGATTTAAAATCGAAAATGGAGAATTAACAACAGCACTGAGAGATGTTTCATTATCCGGAAATATCCTTGAAACATTAAATAACATAGATGCCCTAGGAAATGACTTTAAATTAAGTGTTGGTTTCTGTGGAAAAGACGGGCAAACTGTACCTGTTGGAGACGGCGGGCCACACACAAGAATTATTGATGCAATGGTCGGAGGAAGTAATTAGGTGATAATATGATAAGTGAAGAAAATGGACAATATTTACTTGAAGTAGCTAAAGAAGCGATATCCGTATATTTAGAAACTAATAGAAGAATACCCATCCCGGATGATTGTCCTGATGAATTAAAAGAAGAATTGGGAGTATTTGTAACATTAAATAAAAAACATAGTCTAAGAGGATGTATTGGATATCCGGAACCGGTGAAAAGTTTAATCGAATCAACAATTGATGTAGCTATTGCAGCAGCATTTGAAGATCCAAGATTTCCACAGTTAAAAACAGAAGAATATAGTGAATTAGAATTTGAAGTAACCGTATTAACTCAACCAGAATTAATTGAAGTAGCACATCCAAAACAGTATTTTGATGAAATTGAAATTGGACGTGACGGGTTAATTATTCAAAAAGGATATGCAAAAGGATTACTTCTCCCGCAAGTAGCTCCTGAAAACGGATTTTCAGTAGAAGAATTCTTAGACCACACATGCATGAAAGCTGGAATTAGTGCAGACAGTTGGATGGATGAAAGCTGTGATGTATTCAAATTCCAAGGACAAATTTTTAAATAGAGATAAATTAAAAGTTTTTATTTAATGTGATATTATGATGATACCGACAATACCTACCCCAGATGAGATATTAGATAAGGGATTTAGCCGGGGAAAAAAGGCTGCAGACTTACTTAGAACACAAAAAATACCAAAACATTTGAAAGGTAAAAAAATTGAAGAAAGAAGAGTAGTTACTGCATGTCAAGTGATAAAAGACAAATTAAAATCCATTCTTGATTCCGTTCCTGAAATTGAAGAACTTCACCCATTTTATCAAGATTACATTGATATAACTGTTGGTGTAGACTCAATGAAACAGGCTTTAGGTGCACTTAATTGGGCATATGGTATTTTAGCTCAATTAGAAAGAGAATATTCAAAGAAATTTAAAAGAAACCCTTCCGAAAAAGCAAGTTCCATACAAAGAGAAGCATACGGAAGAATCGCATCAGTAGTGAATAAAATCGAAAAAGACCTCGATTTCTTAGATTTTGCAAAAGCTAATTTAAGAAATATGCCAACAATTGATTTTGAAGCAACAACAATAGTGATTGCAGGATTTCCAAATGTAGGAAAATCAACACTTCTCAGACAAATTAGTGGGGCTAATCCACAAGTTGCAAATTACCCATTTACAACCAAAGGAATTCAAATAGGCCATACCGAAAGGCATTGGAAAAGTATCCAAATCATTGATACGCCAGGATTATTAGATAGGCCTGTTTTAGAAATGAATGATATTGAACTGAATGCTATTGTTGCACTAGAGCACCTTGCAGATGCAATTCTATTCATATTCGATGGATCTGAAACTTGCGGATTCCATTTAGAAAGTCAATATAATTTATTAAAACAAATTGAAAAAATATTTAGTGAAATACCAATAATCTATTTATTTAATAAAATGGACATTGAACAAGACGAAGAATACATTAATCAATTTGTAGACAATCCAGAAAATACATTATTCATATCAGCACTTGATGGTGAAGGAATAGATAAAATCAATGAAATTATTGATAGTATTGAAAAAATAGACAGAACCCCGGAAGTAGATGAAGAAGAATTAGACTATTATTAGAGAAATATTTATATACATGAACTGATAATCTATAATCAAACATATAGGAAGCAGTGAATATGGAGTGAAAAAATGGCTAAAAAAGATATACCGGAAGAAGAAACCGAAGCAAAAAAAGAAAAATTCGAAGAAAAAGAAGAAAACACCGAAACCCAATCTGAAGAAAAAAAAGAAGAAAACACCGAAACCCAATCTGAAAAAGAAGAAAACACCGAAACTCAATCTGAAGAAAAAGAAGAAGAAACATTTGATGATGCGAAAGAAAAAACCAGAATCTATTCTGAAAAATTCACAAATGATTTAAATAACACTATTGAAGAATTAAAAGAAAATTTCAAATATGTACAAAAATATGCTGATGAAAAAATCAATGAATATAAAAATGCTACAGTAAGTAATTTAGCTGCCGATTTAATCGAAACAGATGAAATTTACTACCTAAAAGTTGCAATTCCAGGAATTTCAAAAGAAGATGTTGAAATTGAAGTAGGAGACAATGATATTGTAATTACAACAACTTTCAAACCATTTATTGAAGAATTAGAAGATGTTGAGGATGCAAAAGTAATTGCTTCTGAATTAACTAGTGGAAGATGCTCAAAAACAGTTAGATTTGAAAATAGCATTGATATAGATAACATTAAAGCAAAATACAATGCAGGAATTGTGTTAATTACTCTTCCAAAATTGATTATTCCAAAACAGAAAATAACTGTAGAATAAAACTAAATTTAAAATGTGACTGGGAAAAAAATTCCTAGTCAAACTACTTTTTTAAAATTTCATTAAAAATAATAAATAAAATGATTTAAAATCATCTTATTGTCTAATTACATATTTTATAACAATATAAGCTCCGAGAATTGCACTAAAAGCAAATCCGAAAAATCCTATTGCTGAAATATCCATTATTTTTGGCCCACTATCTGCTAAAATAGTAAGTGATGATCCTATAATTAAAGCAGCAATGATTAATGATGCAGACATTTGATTTTTAAGTTCATTAAGACCTTCATGCTTCATATTTATTTCAAGTTCACCTTTTTCAATTTGATTAAGTGTTGAATTAATTCTATCAGGCAAATCTTTTAGCAAATGTTGGACCTCTAATATGTGATTAAAACTACTGGTAGCAATATTTGTTGGTTTAAACTTCTCAAACATCAATCTCTTGGATAATCTTTTAAGAGCTACTGTAGCATTGAAATTTGGATTTAAATTATAACCAATATCTTCAATAAGTGCAACACCTCTTCCAATCATTACAAATTCTCTTGGAAGGGTAACGCCATGTTTAATCATTGTGTCAATTAACTTAGATAATATGCCATCCATTTGGTCTAGTTCAGCACCCATATACCGATTTAACAAATCATCAATATCCATTCTTAACTCTTCAGTGTTTTGTTCCGGAGTTATAATTTTCATATACATTAATTGTTTTATGAGATTGTTTGAATTTCCATCAAACAATAGCAATAATAATTCGGCCAAATTTGATCTGAAGTCTTCACTTAATATTCCCATCATACCCAAATCAATATAACAAAGGATTCCATCTTCACCAATAATTAAATTACCTGGGTGTGGGTCTGCATGGAAAAATCCATCAAGCATTAGTTGTTTAAAATAAGAATTAACGATGTCATCAGCTAGTTCAATATTATCAATGCCTTCTACTTCTTTGTCATATAATTCAGTAACGTTATATCCTTTTACAAATTCCATATTGATAAGTTTTGGAGAACAAATATTAGTATAGACTTTAGGGAATTTTACATAATCTTCATCTTCAAAGTTCTTTGTGATTTTCTGGATATTCATTACTTCTTCCATATAATCAAGTTCTTTTAATATTGACCTTTCAAATTCAGACATGATTGCAGGCAAGTTGAAAGTTCTTGTTCTTGTAATATATTTATCTGCCGCATAAGCTAATTTCTTCAATATACTTAAATCCAAAACTACAGTTTCATAAGAACCTGGTTTTTGGACTTTAACAGCCACCTCTTCCCCATTTTCCTTCAATTTAGCCCTATAAACCTGACCTATTGATGCTGAACCAATTGCCTCTTCATCAAATTCTGAATATATTTCATCTAATGGCTGTTCAAGTTCCTCTTCTATTTGTTGTTTAATCTCCTCAAAAGGTGTAACCGGAGTGTTATCCCTAAGTTTAGTAAGTTCCTCTGCAATATCATTTCCAACAAGGTCCGGTCTAGTACATAAAATCTGACCTAATTTAATAAAAGTCGGACCCAATTCCTCAAAAGCCAGTCTAAGATTAGAAGCATCAATTTCTTCTTCATATTCATCTGAACCATCTTTATTTTTTGAAGGTTTGAATAACTTAAGCAAATGATACTTTCTTGCAACTGAATATAATTCCCTACGGCGTTGTTTACTTTTTTTCTTTTCTTCTTTTGATGACATGTTTTATTTATATATAAACAATAAGTTAAAAAAGTTTTTGAAAACAACTCATAACATAAAATATTCGGGAAAAATCTCTTCAAAAGATATTATTCATAATTCTAATTTGAAGTGATTGCTTCCATTAGAGAGATTATTAGAAAAAATTGTGAAACATTGGCACTATCCTGTTTGCATAAGTCAGAGACCCCTGCACAAAATATTAAAACCATCATCTTTTTATTATTTTAATATAGATTTAATTTCCACATATTTTTCTAAAATTTTTTCAAAAAGTTAATATACTTCAACCACACATTATTAATTAATTGTGTTTAAATGAGGTGTAACTATGTGGGAATGCGATGTATGCGGATATTTAAACGATGATTGTGATGATATGTGTAAAAACTGCTGGGCATATAGGAATGCGAACAATTTTATTGACTGGAATAATCCGGATTCTTACTAAAATAATTATTTGAATTAATTCCAGCAAAATATTTAAAATAAGAAAATATTACAGTAGATTAAATCTACTGTTTTAAAATATTAGTATCTAACTTTACCAATATGTCTTGTAGCACCAGGATCTTCACCATTGAAGTGTGCTAAATAATATACAAACCATTCAAGTGGAACTACAAATATTAATGGAGATAATAATTTATCGACATCAGCAAAGTCATTTAAATTAAAAACTATTACTTTTGCGTCTAAATTATTGGAAAAATCAATAGCTTTTCTTGTAATTTCATCAGCTGCAAAATCACAATCAAAAATAATCATAGGGACGCCTTTTTCAGCACGTTCGATTAATCCATGCCTAAATTCAGCAGAATATAGTGGACATGCATGTTTAATTGCTCCTTCCATAAGCATAGTCATAGCCACTTTAAATGAAAGACCAAAGTTAGGTCCACTTCCTAAAACATAGAAGATTTCTTCATCTTTATACTCTTCAGCCAATTTTTTATACTCTTCTTCCGTTGTTTTGAGCAATTCTTCTATAATATCAGGAATTTCTTGTAATTGAGATAATAACTCATCCTTATTTTCATAATCAGATGCAGTAAATAAAATTTGATAAAGACAGGCAATTTGAGTTACATAAGTTTTTGTACCAAGAATAGCTGTTTCAGTTTCACATCTAGTGATGATTGGAGTTTTAGCTTCTTTAATCATGGAACTTTCAGGTTCATTGGAAATTGAAACTGTGTGTATTCCATATTCATTAGCACGTCTAAGAGAAGATAATGTATCTGCAGTTTCTCCAGATTGTGATGTGAAAATTGCTAATGAATTTTCGCCTTTTTGTAAAAATTTATTATAATAAAATTCATAACCAGAAAATACTTCAATATTTAAAGTAGTAGACATTCTGAGTGCATCTCTAACACTGTAACAAGTAGATATAGAACTACCGCATCCAATCAAGTATACTTTATCTACTTTTTTAACTAATTCTGAAACTTCATTCATTGTAGATAATTCACTTTCGAATGTTTTTCTAAGTGAATCTGGTTGTTCCATCATTTCATCATACATTTTATATTTCATGAAAAAAACTCCTAGTACATTTTATACAATTAGTTTTTTATTTTTCAAAATATAAAAAGTTTTTTTAAAAAAGAAGTATAATCATATATTAATGGAGATTGATTTAACAAAGATTGGTATGTTTAAAGGCCAGCAATATGAAACTATAATTTCGACAGTTGACAATGAAGGCAATCTAAATGCAGCCCCCATAGGTATTCTGTGCAGAGGCAAAGACAAAGTACTGTGCCGCATATTTAAAGGAAGACATACTTTAGAAAACATTATTTCGCAAAAAGAATTTATTGTTAATATTACGCAAAACCCTGAATTATTTACTGAGTCACTGCTGGATAATCTTGAAACTACTGATTTTAATGAAAATAAATCTATAAAAAATGTGGATTGCTATTTTAAATGTGAAGTTACAAGCATAAAGGAAGCAGTTAAGCAAAGTGACCCCGTTAAAAAAAAAGGCGAAGCCAATGTTATTAAAGCCAATGTTGTTGAATTAATCATTAATAATCCTACTAAAGCATACAATAGAGCATTTAGTTATGTTATAGAATGCTTAGTTAATTTTTCAAGAATAGGTATTGTAGATGATGAAAAAAGAAAATATTATCTTGATTCATATAAAGAAGCATACAGGATTGTGAAAAAAGTAGGTTCTAAAAAAGATAAAGAAGCTATGGATAAGATAATAAGTAAATTAAATAAAAAAGGCTATGACATTTAATTTACAAAAACATCCATAAATTCAAAGTTTTCTACATCAAACAATCCTTTATCTGAAATTTTAATTGATGGAATTACTAAAAGTGACATGAATGCCATTGTCATAAACGGTGCGTAAAGTTTACAACCTAAAGCGGCAACCATTTTCTGCAATAGTCTTAATTTTTCAGCAACAGTAAAAGCATCTTCATTAGTCATCAACCCAGCAATCGGAAGTGAAAGTGAATCAGTAAAATCTTCACTCACAACAGCAATTCCTCCACCATTTTCAATTACCATATTTACCGCTTTAGCCATCATTTCAGAATTACAACCAATACTAATAATATTATGGGAATCATGGGCAATTGATGAAGCAACAGCACCTTTTTTAATATTATATCCTTTAATAAATGCATTTGCCACATTATTTCCGCCATAACGGTCAACAACCACTATCTTTACAACATCTTCAAAAATATTTGACTGGACTTTACCATCAATGCAGCATAGTTTTGCAGTAGTTTTTTCAGTAAATACTCCACCATCAAAACATTCAATAACATTTACTTCACATTCATCCCCATCACATAACACATCAAAGTCTTCAGGTTGTTTTTTAGAAACATTCATGCTATTTTTAAAAGTTGCCTCACCTGCATCAAACAAGACATTTTCACCATCGAAAACACATTCACCAGAAATGTATGTTTTTAAAATATTAAAATCATTCAAATTATCTATGATAACAAAATCTGCTTTTGCTCCGGTTACAATAGCACCACCATCTAAATTATAATGTGCTGCAGGATTAATAGTTACCATTTCGATAGCTTTTATAATATCAACATCAAGTTCAGCTGCTTTTTTAATAGATAAATTCAAATGCCCCTCAATTAAATCTTTTGAATTCTTATCATCAGTTACAATAAAATCAAAAATTGGGGAGTTGATTCTTCTTTCAAGAACCTCCGTCGGTATGATTCCAAAACTTTCCTGATTTTTCCAATAGTTTAACCTTTCATTAAAATCAAATAGAGCTTCCAGATCCTTAGCAGATGAACCATCACGAACCATAATTTTCATGCCTTTTTGTTTTTTAACAATAGCTTCAGAAAAACTAGCACATTCATGGTCAGTTATTATGCCTTGTTCCAAGTATTTATCCAAATAACTACCCGAAAGAAGAGGAGCATGGCCGTCAATAGGTTTATTATAATTTCTAGCCAATTCCAATTTCCTTAAAACTTCCTCATCACCACTTATAACTCCAGGAAAATTCATCATTTCTCCTAAAGCAACAATTTCGTCCTTTTTAAGTAAAAATTCAATATCATCAGAACCCAAAACAGAACCGGAAGTTTCAAAAGCTGTTGTCGGAACACATGATGGAGCAGTGAAATAAAAATTAAATGGAACCTGACTAGCATTTTCAATCATGAATTCAATACCTTCAATTCCACACACATTAGCTATTTCATGAGGATCACAAACAACAGCAGTAGTGCCATGCCTTACAGCAATTTTTGCATATTGTACAGGTGTCAACATACTACTTTCAACATGAACATGAGCATCAATAAGTCCGGGAATCAATAAACCTTCAACATCAATTGCAATATTTTCATCAACAATAGGAACAATTTCTGAAAAAACACCATTTTTAATAGTGATTCTAGCAGGATAAACAGAATCGGTTAAAACATCCAAAATATATGCCGTAAAAGTCACTTAATCACCATGCAATGCATTATAAAGTAAAGGCAAGAATGTACCAATATCAGTAACAATACCAACTACCTGTGCACTGCCCCTATCAGATAATTTAGTAACAGTAGATGGATTAATATCTACACAAATACTTTTAACCCGTGAAGGAAGTAAATTACCCATGGCAATTGAATGTAGCATGGTTGAAATCATTAACACCATGTCAACTTCCTGAGCATATTTTCTCATAAGCTTTTGAGCATCAATCACATCAGTTATGACATCTGGAAGAGGTCCATCATCACGAATAGAACCTGCAAGCACAAACGGAACATCATTTTTAACACATTCATACATTATTCCGCCGGTTAAAGTTCCGTCTTCAACAGCATCTTTAATGGATCCTGAACGGTTAATTTTATTAATAGCTCTCATGTGGTGAGTATGACCATGACCAACAATCCTGCCCGTTTCTATTTCAATACCCAAAGAAGTTCCAAATAAATTAGATTCGATATCATGAGTGGCTAAAGCATTACCTGCCATAATAATATCAATATAACCTTCTTTAATTAAAGAAGCCAAATATTTGCCTGAACCAGTATGAACAATAGCTGGTCCACCAACAACACCTATTTTTCCGCCTCTAGATTTGATTTCCTTCATTTCCTCAGCAATACCTTCAATTAGAGTCATTAAAGGCTTTTCGGATGAAACTTCACTATTCATAAATTCAAATACTTGCTGTTCATCCCTTGATCTATGAGGAGGAGAAACTTTTACACCATCAAGGCCCACAACAATCTTATCACCAGATTTGACCTCTGCAATTGGCTTTACAAAAGCACGTTTATCTTTCTCATCCACAACAACCAAACAATCCATTTCAATATCTTCTACAGGAATCCAATTCCCATCATAATAAACATGGGTTGTATGGTTAGATGAAGAGTAAAAACCTTCAGGAGCAACTTTATCTTTTGTAGATGCCACCAATTGAACCTCTTTAAGTTCATCAATAGATGCACCAAGAACAGATAATTCATCTAAAATAGATTCTAATAATTCGGGAGAATTAGCGGATACTTCAATCCTCGCTTTACTAACATCAGATTTCTTTCTACCAACATTAATTTCTAAAATATCAAATTCTCCGCCTTTGTCCATAATAATACCCATGGTCCTAGTTAAAGTTAATGAGTCAATAATATGGCCAGAAAGACCAATAGTTCTTTTATACATAACATTTTTGCTCCTTTTTAGTTAATATTATATATATGATTCTCGGTGATATTTAATGGTATTGTTATAGTTGAAAAAATAGAAAAAAATAATCTTGTTGTTGATTGAATTCAGCATCCAAATGCTTTAACAAATCCTCATGTTTGTCTATGATTTTTTCCAATCTCCCAACATAATCATTTGCCCAGATATTGGAAATCTATTAAAATATATTTAAACATAAACCTAGGCACATAGATTATTTAATTAATAATATATTTAAACACAACATATTAGTATTGCTATTATCTTGCTAATATCATATACAAACCAATAAAAAAGCTTAAAAACAATATAATAATTATGGATATTAAAGATGATATGAGAATTATATCTCTATTACTCCGCTCTAAAAAAAGAGTTGAAGTATTACAATCATTAGAATTTGAAGATAAAATTCCTTCAAAAATTAGTAAGGATATTGGAGATAACAGTAATCATGTATCCAAATATTTAAAAACACTTAAAGATGCTGATTTAGTAGTATGTTTAAATGAAGAAGACAATAGATACAGATTCTATAGTATCACAGATAAAGGCACATATTATCTTAATAAAGTAAAAGACCAGTACGAATAGATATATCCATTCTCTTTTTATTGAAAATAACTATTTTTTATTTATCAATGACAAAAAGTCACATATAATTTTTGCCGCACAGACAGCAGTATTTTCACCTAACTTATCAGTAGCTGTTTCAACAACATCCATTCCAACAACATTTTTATAGGATAATGATTGAATAACATTTTCTACTTCAGAAGTAAATAAACCGCCAGGAGTAGGATTTCCAACAGCAGGCGCAATAGCTGGGTCAAACACATCCATATCAATCGATAAATAAACAGGCGTGTCAATAGTTGTCAAATAATATTCAACAGCGTCCATATGCCTATGAACATCCTTATTTTTAAAGGTTTGAATATTGTATGTTGATTTGACAAATTCCTCTTCTTCAACAGATGATGATCTTATTCCAATTTGAACTAAATCCACACCGAATTCATGAGCCCTTCTCATTACTGTTGCATGAGAGTATTTCTCACCAATGAAATCAAATGCCAAATCCCTATGAGCATCCAAATGAACTACAGTCAAATTACCATATTTTTCAGATAAAGCCTTAATCACACCAATAGAAGCTGAGTGCTCACCACCAATAGTTATAGGTTTCAATTTTAAATCCAATAACTCATTTACCGTATCTTCAACAATGTTACATGTAGCTTCACAATTTCCCGGAACCACATTTACATCACCAAAATCATAAAAAGTAGCGTCAATTGATGTATTAAAGTTAATGTTATAATTTTCAAATCCGTAAGATGCTTCACGCACAACAATAGGACCTAAACGTGACCCGGAATGATATGATGTTGTGCTATCAAATGGAACTCCAATTATGCCGAATGAATCCTTTTTAATATTTTCAAAATCAGTTTCTTGGGAAAATGCAAATTTCCAAGGCTCATAAGTATTCAATAGCATAATATATCTAAAAAAAAAGAATAGTGTTGAGAACTTATTTAGTTCTCATAATTTTCATGTTACCTAAAGCTACAATATATTCCACTTCAATACCTTCGGAAATATCATCTTTTAATTCTTCAGGCATTGGTAAATCTAAAGTTTCGTAACTTTCCATATCCATTAATTGAACATTGTTCCCTTGGATAGATAATACTTGACCTACTCTTTTATCAATGATAGGAATATCTACTTTAGTATCTACAGGTTTAACAATACTTCTTTTTTGATTATCGAAAATACCTACTGCTTCTAATCTTGCTTTAGCAGCCCCGTGTTTACCCGGGGATGAGGTAGTTAAACTAGTGATTTTAGATGCTTCTCCACCCAATACGATATATTTTCCAACTTTTAATGTTTTAATCTCTACAACTTTTGTTGACATTAATTTTCCTCCATAAATTCAAGTATTTTATAATCTACAATAAGAATTATTTTAGATTAATTATAATTTTATTTGCTATTTTATATAAATTATTCGATTAAGCAATTATAACAAACGTAACCGCTAAAAGAATTGTCATTATAAAAACCCAAACAACCAAAAATATTTTTTTAATATCGCTTTCACCTTTAGTAATATAGGATTCTCCTTTAATATCAGATGATCTTTTTCTAGTATTTTTATATTCATCATCATTTCTTAAAAAGTTATAAAAAGCCCTGCATATAAAAATAAAAGCTATTATAATAATTCCAGAGTAAACAATATTCATTCCCTGTTTAATTAACATTACTGCTGAAGATAAAAGTAACATTAACATTAAAAATAGAACTCCCGTAATTACTAATGATATGTATTTATTAAAAATCATAATCTATTATATTAAAAGCATATGATAAATATTTAAAGGTCTGATTTTTAATCCAGGATAATTGTTGTACAGAGGTTTTATCCAGATTTAAGTTTAAAATTTAAAAAGTTTTCACTTGTGATACGAATAATGTTTAAATTAATCAACAATACCTAAAAATTAAAAACTTTCCAGTAAACTATATGATTTCACATGAAAAAATAAGTAATAAAACTAATGAAAAAGTACCCATAAATGTTATTTAATGAAATGATATATATTTTAGTATAGAAAGTTTGTAGATAAAAACTAAAAAAACATATATTATATTACGAAAAAAAGAAAATAGCTAATGTTAGTAAAGAGATGAAGTACCTAAAAGATTGAATGCTTTTGATACTGATTTAATTAATGCGTGAATTGGTGATGTGAATTTAATTAAAGCATAGGCATGCTTTCTGAATCAAAGATTTGCCAACACTGAAAGCAGAATCTAAGGTAAAATAAGTATTATCAAAAATTACATCCTGAGATAATATAAACTCAGTAATAACAGCAGCTATTGGAGATGAATTGGATTGTGTTGTTGAAACACAGTAAATTAATAAAAAACCTGAAAATTGGTTAGGAAAGCAAAATTCATGGTTACTTATATGATGGAAAAACGTGATGTTAAAATTAAAATTTTAATCATCTAAAAAGCTACAGCAAGAAATTACCTCAGTGTAGCGTCAATTGTTTATTGGGAAGGGTGAAAATATGGATGCTAAAGATAAAAAAATAGCTACTGATTTAGCTTACGAAATAATAAAAGAAGTGAGCAGGGCAATAAGACCCTATGCAGGAACACCTGAAGCAGGTGAAAAAGTAAAAATGGGTGCTGACGGGACACCTACATCTTATATTGACATTATTGCAGAAGACACATTAATCAATATTTTGAAAAATGCTCCAGTATTATCTTATATCATTAGTGAGGAAGTGGGTGAATTAAAACTTGGAAAAGGAACAAAAAGAAGTATTAACCTAATAGAAGAGTTGAAACGTGACGACATACCCGATGATGAAATCCCAAAATTCATATTTTTAGTTGATCCAATTGACGGAACAAGCAATGCAATCAAAGAAATACCTGCTTATGGAATTTCAATTGCCGTTGCAAATGTTCCAAAAGGAAGATTAGCCACTTTAGATGATGTTGAATTAGGTTTTATTACTAATTTCGGAAACGGTAATTTCTTTGAAGCTGAAAAAGGTAAAGGATGCTGGTTAAATAATGAAAAAGTCAATCCAAGTAAAGTTGTTAAATTCAGTGAAATGACTTTAGGCGGTTTTACAAAAAGTGGAACATCCGCAGCGTCAAAATTGGTCGATAATGCCAGAAGAATGAGAGTTTTAGGTTCAGTTGTGTTGGAATTATCATATGTAGCTAGTGGAAGATATGATGCATTCCTTGATTTGAGGGGAAGCAGAATAATTGATATTGCAGCATCAAAATTAATTGTTGAAGAAGCCGGTGCAATTATAACCTCAAAACATGGTGAAAAATTAAATAATACGTTAAGCATATATGAAAAAGCAATTGTAGTTGCTGCAAATAATGAAATGCTTCATAAGCAGATTATCAATATTTTAAACGATAATGAAGTGGATGTTATTGGAAAAGTCGGTATAGTAAGCCGTGTTGATCAAGACAATGCCATAATATTCACTGCTAAACTTGTTGATTACTTTTTAACAAATGGTATTGAAGTAGTTATCGAAAAAAGATTGGCCAGCAAAATTGAAGAGTTAAAAGAAAACCCGAAAATTGATAAAATAATCGAAAAAACCCTTAAGAACCATCCTGAAATGTCTGAAGTTCTTGATGAATTAAATTTAGATATTGACTTTAAAAAAATTGCTAAAGACATAAATGAATTTGAATGTGATATGGCCGTTGTTTTAGGTGGTGATGGAACACTGCTTAGAGCACAGGCAAAACTTAAAGAAGAAACACCTTTACTTGGAATAAATATGGGAACAGTTGGATTTTTAACTGATATTGAAGTGTCAGAAACATTTAATGCATTAAATCAAATTCTTAAAGGAGATTATTACAAAGAAAAAAGATCCAAACTAATGGTTTCACACGAAAATCATATTTTTAATGCTATGAATGAAGTAGTTATAATGACCAATAAACCTGCTAAAATGCTACATTTTGAAATTCAAGTAGACGGAGAAATTATTGAAGAAGTTAGGGCAGACGGACTCATTATTTCTACACCAAGCGGTTCTACTGCTTACGCAATGTCTGCAGGAGGCCCTATTGTTGATCCGAAACTTGGCGGATTCATCATCATCCCAATTTGTCCATATAAATTAGGTGCCAGACCATTTATTGTATCCGACAATAGTGAAATCACCGTAAAACTACTTAAGAAAGGTAAAAGTGCAGTATTTGTTATGGATGGACAAATTAACGAAGAAGCCGATTATCTTGAAGAAATTAAATTTAAAAAAGCGGAAAAAGATGTTTATTTCATAAGAACAAGTACTAAATACTTCTATGAAAAAGTTAAAGAAAAATTAAGGGAAGGTGGGCTCAACAGTCAAGAAAGGTGCCTCTAATGAACACACTCGTAATAGATTTAACTCATGGAGGAGTTAAAATTGCAATAAGCCTTGCAAAAAAAGGTGAAAAGGTTTATTGTTATGACATATATAACACATTAAAAGATATTGATAAACAGATGTTACATATTTATAACGTAGAATTAATTGAATTAGATGATTTAAAGGAATTTAATGGTGATTTAACAGTCATATACCCAATTCATTTACCATTGAGTAATGAAGATATAAAGAAATATAATCCCGATTTGAACTATAACTTTATTACACACCACCAATCCATTGCAGAAATACTGAACAATTGGGGTCAGGATATAAATAAAATAGAAATAACTGGTGTTAAAGGAAAAACCAGCTGTGCATTTATGCTTAAAGAAATATTAATTGATTCTAACCCCCTGCTTTTATCAAGTTTGGGTGCTTTTGTTTATGAAAACCGAAAAGAGATAATTTTACAAAAAAATATTTCAATTACTCCTGCAAATATTAAAGAAAGTATTGATTTAGCCTATAAATTAGCAAACCCCATTTGCGGTGGAGAAAATAAAAATCAGATTTATAACTGTGCTATTTTCGAATCATCCCTTGGTGTGACAGGTATTGGTGATGTTGGTCTTTTGACAAATATTATTGAAGATTATCCTATTGCCAAAAATAGATTATCAGCCAGTGTTGCTAAAAGACAAATATTTAATTGCAATATTGTTTGCTGTGAAAAAGAATCCCTGGACAAATATTATAATAATATACCTCACAAAAAAATCAATTCATTTAGTTTAGATGACAAAAGTGCTAATTTATATGCCAGCAATGTTGATTATTCACTTGATGAAACAACAATAGATTTGATTTACAATAAGATTAAAACTAAAAATGGAGAGGTCATTAATGGAAAAATAACAGTTAAAACTTTTGCTCCAGGTTCCCATCATGTTTTAAATGTTTTAGGGGTTGTTGGAACTGCACTATCATTAAACATAAATGAAAATAAAATCATTAATGGGTTAAAAAATTATCGGGGAATACCTGGAAGAACAAATAAGAAAAATATCGAAAATATAACTGTTATTGAAGAAATCAATCCAGGCATTAATACAAAAGCAATTGAAGCATCGATTAATATGTTGCCTGATGATTCCTATATTATTTCAATTGGAGGAGATTATGGAATAACCTGCGAAGAGATTGATGAAAATGCAGTTGTAGAACTAATTAATAACTTAGACAAAGACATCTTATTAACTGGGGAGGTGGGAAGAAACATTTTAAATAATGTGGATAGAAAAATCAAATTTATATCCAATCCTGCCAAAATATATGATTTTGCTGTTAAAAATAATAAAAATTTACTTTTTATTTATAGATCAGAGTATAAAAAACTATCAAAACGGTGATAATACCTATTTAATAAAAAAATAATGTAATATAAATTTTACTATAAATTGAAACATTTAATTATTATTAAAAATAGAGTATATTCTGTAAATTTAATTAGTTATAAGTTAAAACTTATATCCAAAATAAAAAAAAATTTTTCCCAATACTTTTATTTTATATAAAATTGGAGACGATAATTTTGATAGTTGGAACAAGAGGTAGTCAATTAGCGCTTGCACAAACTAAACAAGTTTGTCATGATTTATCCAAAATAACCGGAGCAAAAATTGACATTGAAATTATTAAAACAAAAGGAGATAAAATTACTACTTCCCAATTATACAACATGGATTCTAAAGGTCTTTTTACTAAAGAATTAGATATCGCACTATTAGAAGAAGAAGTTGATTTTACAGTACATAGTTTTAAAGATTTACCTACAGAATTAGATGAAGATTTAGAAGTTATTGCCGTTCCAATACGTGAATCACCACGTGAAGTATTGATATCTGAAAAAACTTGGGAAGAGTTAGAGCCCGGCTCCAAATTAGGAACCAGTAGTCTCAGACGTGAAGCATTCTGTAATCACTACGATAAAGGACTTGAACTTAAACCAATTCGAGGAAATATCGAAACTCGAATTGATAAAGTTATTGAAGGTGATTTGGATGCAACAATAATGGCGGAAGCAGGATTGAAAAGGCTTGGTCTAACTGAAAACATTAAAACAATATTTCCATTAGATTACATTACCCCACCTGCAGGACAAGGTGCACTAGCAATAATAACAAGAAAAGATTCAGATAAAAAGCATATAATATCAAAATTAAATGATTATACATCAATGCAAGAAGTATTGGCTGAAAAAAAAGTGTTAGAGGAATTAGGTGTTGGCTGTCAATGGCCAATTGGCTCTATAGCACAAATGAAAAATAAAAAATTTCATATTTACTCAATATTGTTAACCCAGGATGGAGAAATCCTAAAAGAGCAAAGTGAAACTGGTTCAATTAAAAATGCAATTGAATTAGGTGCTAAAATGGGGAAATTATTCGAAGATTATGTTTAAGTGGAGGAATTAAAATTGAGAACTGTTAATGTAGGAGTTATCGGAGTAGGAGCAATGGGTGAAAACCATGTTCGTGTATACCATAAAATAAAAGAGGCTAATTTGCTTGCAGTTTCTGATGTAAGTGAAAGAGCACTTAAAAAAATTGAACGAAAATATAATGCAAAAGGTTACACTGAGTATAGCGAACTACTTAAAAATCCAGAAATCGAAGCGGTTAGTGTTTGTGTTCCAACTACTTTCCACCATGCAGTTGTAATGGAAGCTATTAAAAACAAAAAACACGTGTTAGTTGAAAAACCTATAGCATTCACATTAAAAGAAGCAGAAGAAATGATTGCTGCTGCTAAAGAAGCTGGAGTAATTCTTGCAACAGGACATGTCGAAAGATTTAATCCTGCTGTCCAGAAAGCTAAAGAACTTATTGAAGATGGAGTTATTGGCGATATTGTATCTGCATTTGCAAAAAGAGTAGGGCCGATCCCACCAAGAATAAAAGATGTTGGTGTTTCAATAGATTTGGCTATACATGATTTAGATATAATGAATTACTTGTTTGACGCAAACATCATGCAGATTTACGGTACCATGAACAGTGTACTTGAAGATTGTCAATTTGAAGACCATGCAGAAATTATGGTGAGTTTTGATAATGAATCAACCGGAATCATTGAAGTGAACTGGTTAACACCATATAAAAGAAGAGAACTTGAACTTACCGGAACTGATGGAATTATCTCTGTTGACTACATTAAACAAAGTATCGATGTGTATGGAAAATTTGCACAGGATATTGAAATCAAACATGAAGAACCATTGAAAGATGAATTAAAATCATTCTTAAATGCTGTTGTTAATGAAGAAGAACCAGAAATTACTGGTGAAGATGGGCTTAAAGCTCTTAAATTAGTTATAGCAGCAAATATGTCATCTAAAGAACATAGGCCAATTAGTTTGGATGAACTTGGGGAATAGTGATATTTATGAAAAATAAATTAATTAAAAAAGCTCAAGAACTAAGACAACATGGATTTACCACCGGAGAAATTGCTGATGAACTTAATGTAAGTATGGACACAGCCAGATGGTTAACTCTTCAAAAACCAACTGAAGAAAAAGTTGAATCAACTGGGGACTTTGCTATTAACTGGAAGAGCATTGGTGGAAATTCAACCCGTTTAAACTATGTTTCAGGCGCTTTAACTGATTTGGCGTTAACACATGGTGAAGCAGATGTTGTTTTAGGAATAGCAGTTAGTGGAATACCTTTTGCAACAACCATGGCAGAATTTTTAGAAGATATGGCAGGAATCGATGCATCATTAGCTATTTTCCACCCGAATAAACATAGAAAAGACCAAGATAAAACTGATGATGAAGGTACCATAAGTACTAATTTCGGAACTGTTGAAGGTAAAAAAGTAATTATTGTTGATGATGTAATTACAAGCGGAAAAACCGTGCGTGAAGTTATTCACACCGTTAAAGAGCATGGCGGTGAACCGACCTGTGTTACAGTTTTAATTGATAAAGCAGGGCTTTCAGAAATTGAAGATGTTCCTGTAGAATCTTTAATTAAAGTTAGTAGATTATAAATATCTACTCCCCCCTTATTTTTTAAAATACCCTCATCATTTTTCTAAAATCATATGACAATTTCAAGGAGCAAATATGGATATTACTTTATTACAACATATGTCAGTAATATTAATTACTGCAGTAATAGTCCTTTTAATTTTTAATAAATTAAAATTACCATCAATGATTGGTTTATTCATCACAGGAATTGTTATTGGACATACCATTAATAATACAAGCATGATTTCCACACTTTCAGAGTTAGGTGTGATATTTTTATTATTTATTATTGGGCTGGAGTTTTCAGTGGAAAAATTCTCCGCCATTAAAAAATATGCTTTAATTGGAGGAATTCTCCAAGTTGGTATAACTACAATCTTAGTTACGCTTTTAGGACTTGCATTGGGACTAAAATTAAATAGTGCAATATTTCTTGGATTTTTAGTATCATTTTCAAGTACTGCAATTGTAATGAAAATAATGCAGCAAAAGCATATAACTCACTCCCTGCAGGGAAAAGTAACATTAGGTATTTTAATATTTCAAGATATTGCAGTTATTGTAGTTATTTTACTTACCCCATTACTTGGTGGCTCTGCCCTTGAAATACATACTATCCCCAGAGTAATTATTACATTCATAGGTCTTGTAATATTAATTTTTGTTGGAGCAAAATGGTTTATTCCTCTAGCCTTAAAAGATGCTGCAAGAACCAAAAATAGAGATTTATTTTTACTTTTAACATTATTCATATGTATGGGGACGACATTTGCAACTAGTTTAATTGGAATCGGACCGGAACTTGGTGCTTTTGTTGCAGGATTACTTATTTCAAATACTGAATATTCACACCAAACATTAGGTTATATCCAACCGTTCCAAGATGTTTTTATGAGTTTATTCTTTATTAGTATTGGTTTAATGGTAAATTTACATTTATTTTTATATAACTTTTGGATAATCGCTATTTTAACAATATTAATCCTTGTTATTAAATTTACAGCAACTTTAATAACAGGTATACGATTGAAACTTCCTCCAAAAGTATCCATATCCATAGCTATTCTTTTAAGTCAAATTGGGGAATTTTCTTTTGTTCTTGCAAGTGAGGGAATGCGATATAATTTAATGACTCAAAGATTCTTTTCCATATTTTTAGGAGTTAGTATTTTAACAATGTCTTTAACTCCATTTATCCAAAAATTTAGTCCGAAAATAATTAATAAACTTACAAAAATCAGGTATTTCCAAGTTGACAGTGAATTAAAAAGTCTGCCTGAAGAATTGGGAGAAGTTCAACCTATAAAAGATCATGTTATTCTAGTCGGTATGGGCAGCATAGGAAAACAAATGACCAAAGCATGTAATCAGTTTAATGTTCCTATACTTGCTGTAGATATGAATCCTATAATTGTTGAACAGCAGCAAGCAGCAGGTGTTCCAATCATATATGGTAACGCTTCAAATGAAAGTGTTTTAAAAGAACTTAGAGTAACAAGTGCCCAATGTATTGTTATTTCCGCTTCAACATATGAAGGTACACTTAAAACAATAGATACTGCAAGAAGATTGAATCCTGACATCCACATTATTGTAAGGACAAAATACCTGAGAAATATTGATGAAGTTATTGAAGCCGGTGCGGATGAAGTAGTTCCAAAAGAATTTGAAACAAGTATTTTAATGTTTACAAGAATTATGGATTATTATCAAAAAGATATGGATGAAATTGCAGATGCAGTTAATGATTTAAGATCAGATAATTACGATGCATTCCGTAGCGTATCATCAGAAGATGTTTCAGCATACTTAAGCAATTCCTTTACTGAAATTGAAGTTGATTCTGTGAGAGTATACAACAATGCCCATATTAAAGATTTTCCCTTTGAAAAACATGGCCTGACAATAACTAGTGTGATACGTGAGAACAACACTATAACAGATATTAAAAATAGCTTTTTATTTTTAGAAGACGACATTATATTATTTACCGGAGACCGGGCGGACATAAATAAATTCTTTAATGATATTGAATTTTAAAGGCAATGCAATTAATATCTAAATATCAGGGTGCTGGCATAAATTATTTTATTTTAAATATTATTTTCATTTCTTCGTTTTTATACCGGGCCATTCAATTTTTTAATAATGCTTTTTGATGCTGAGAAATATTAAAAATTTATATTAATGACAAATTCAATATTAAATATTATAATAAATGATTTCAAATCTTGATTCAAAATTGCATTAATGTGATTTTAATGGATAATAATAAGAATGGCGAACATATTGATTTAATTTCACTACCTAAAAAATCATTTTGGAAATTGAGTATTCCGCTCAGTATTTTTAAGTCTTTTACAAAATGTTTTTACCTTTTTTTGTAATTATAATTAGAAAGAATACGATTCCAAACAAAACGCGCATTACCCATATTCTGATTTAAAACACGAATCATATCCTCATCAGGAAGAATCCATAACTT
>CACXWH010000027.1 GCA_902771225.1 uncultured Methanobrevibacter sp.
AGAAACCAATACCCATTATAATATAGTATACCCTTCCCTTACAGTGCAATTCATCCCCGACCTAAGAGGTCGGGGTGTTCTTGCAAAAATATGATAAAAAGCCACCGTCTTCAGTTTGCCTTTCCCATGCTCCGGTTCTAATAATTCTGCTTTTGAGCTTAAATTCGCCAAAATTACATTCATCGAAAATGTCTTTCATAGTTATCTCCTAAAAAATAAATATTTGTAAGTTAGTTTAAACTAGCTTACTTAATTTAATTCAACTTTTAATTTTCCGAGTTTTGGGGCAAGGAAATTATAAAATACAGCTATTATGTATGAAGAAATAAATCCGGTAACAAAACTCATTAATATGTCCACTAGCGCATTAAATATTGGAACGCCGCTAATCACCAATATTATTCCCAAAATAATATTTAAAATAAGACAAATTGCACCAATAGCTATTGCGAAGTTAAAAGGTGTAATTGATTCCAGTTGGGTAAATTTGTCCTCTGTTGTGAGTTTAACAAGTATTCCTCTTTCACTGGATGCTAAAATATTATAAATATATGTTGCGAGTAATGTGAATACAGTTACTATAATTACGCTACCGAGTATTCCTATTGCAATAAACAGTGGGTTGGATATTAAAAACATTATCTGATATAATGCTGCGGCAAGGTTTGTTTGTGAACCGTACATTAATATTGTCATTAATGAGCTTAAAAATAATGGAATAATTAATGAGAACGCTAAATAAATAATGAGTGTTATTATCAAGCTTATGCATCCAACTATTAATGCTGTTTCTTTTGTTGAAATTTTTTTAATGTATTCTTCATCAATATCCAATTTAATGAATCCAAATTTACTAGATAATGTATTATAAAGATATCCTTCTGTAAAAGCTAAGAATATATTGCTTATCATTGTCCCAAAGATAATTGTGGGAATTAAATATGCCATTACTCCAATACTGTTGGGCACTGCGACTGCAAATAATCCAACAATTATGATTGACATGATTATTGAAAGTAATACATTAATTCCAGTTGAAATAACTGTATATGATTCAATATCAATGGATGTTAGTTTCTTTTCTGCCATTTTATCACTTAAAACCAGTTTTTAGAATCTTCTATTAATTCATCAATAATAATTTCAATTGAACCAGTGTATGTGTGTGGATCCATTATTTTTTCAACATCTGCTTCGGTTAAGTATTTCTGAACTTCTTCATCTTCCAAAATAAGTTCTCCAAGTAGTAATTTTTCTTTATTTGCTTTAATGGCATTTTTTCTTACAATTCCGTATGCGGTTTGTTTTCCCATTCCTGCTCTTGTAAGTTCAGCCATTAATCTTTCAGCCATAATTAATCCGTTTGTGAAGTTTAAGTTTCTTTCGATATTTTCATCGTAGAATACTAAATTGTTCATTAACTTTATTGTTAGGTTTAAAATGTAATCTGTTAGGATACAACTTTCCGGAAACATTATTCTTTCACAGGAAGAATTTGTTAAGTCTCTTTCGTGCCATAATGGGTTGTTGTCTAGTGCTGCATTAACGTATGATTTTACAATTCTTGCAACACCACAAATTCTCTCAGCAGTAATTGGATTCATTTTATGTGGCATTGTACTGCTGCCTACCTGTTTTTCAGGATCAAAATATTCTCCAACTTCCATAATTTCTGTTCTTTGAAGACTTCTGATTTCTAAAGCTATTTTATCTAAAGTTGAAGCAATGTTTGCCAGAGTTGATATGAATTCAACATGATTATCTCTTTGAACAACCTGATTTGTAATTTTAGCAGCAGGCAAGTCTAAGATACGAGCAACAGTTTTGTGGATTTTCCAACCGTCAGTTCCTAATGCTGCGGTTGTTCCAACAGCCCCGTCCATCATTGCAACACAAACATTGGCCCTGGCATGTTCTAATCTTTCGTATTGTCTGTGAAGTTCATCTGCCCACAGAGCAAATTTCATACCGTATGTTGTTGGAAGTGCATGCTGGCCGTGAGTACGTCCGATGCATACTTTCATTTTATTTTCCTGTGCCAAATCAAGCATTATTTTAGTTAATCTTTCAATTTTTTCTTCTAAAACATCAATTGAGTCCCGAATAAGTAATGAGTTTGAACTGTCTACAATATCGTTTGAAGTAGCTCCAAAGTGAACATATTCTCCAGCACCATTTTCACAAACTTCTGTTATTCCTTTAGATAATGCAGCAATGTCGTGATTGGTTTCAGCTTCAATAGCTTTTACTCTTTCTAATTTCACATATTCGGTGTTAGCTTTACGTGCAATTTCATCAGCTACTTCTTGTGGAATTATTCCAAGTTCTCCTTCTGCTTGTGCAAGTGCTGATTCAATGTCTAACATTCTTTGTAGTTTATTTTCTTCTTCCCAAATATTTTTCATTTCGGGTGTACCATACCTAAATTCAATTGGGTGTATAGCCATTATTATCATCTCATTTTAAATTTAATAAACATGTATATGTTTGTTATTTGTCTGTTTTTATAGTTTAAGATATTATTATTTTTTTTTTAAGATATTTTTTTTTGATAATATTTATATATTAATCTAAACAGATTAATGTTATTGTTAACTTTTTATAAGTTATGGGAAAAATGGGTGATTATTTGGAAACTAAAATACGTGAATTTCGCCAAAAAAAGGGCATCACGCAACAAGAATTAGCGGATGCGGCCGGAGTCACTCGTCAAACTATTAATGCTTTAGAAAATGCTAGATATAATCCTTCTTTATTATTGGCTTATAAAATCACTAAGATTTTAGATCAGGATAGTATAGAGGATGTTTTTATTATTGAAGAAGGGGGTAATTAGATGATATTGGATATTTATAAAGATTCATTTGAATTTGCATCAAGAAAATTTTCAATTCTTTTGATATTGGGTGTTTTATCTTTTTTTCATATTTTGATTATTCCTGCAGTATTTTTTTATGGATATAATTATAGAGTTGTTAAATTATCCACTCAAAGTATGATTAATGAGGATGTTGCACCTCCGAATTTTGACGATTTCAAGCAAATGTTTATAGATGGTTTAAAATTTATCATAGTCGTTTTATGTTATTTGATTGTCCCGATTATTATTATTGCCGTAGCTTTATATGGCGGTTCATTAAATATGACTTTATTGGCAATTGGAATATTTTTATTGTTTATTGCCAGATTATTTTCTTATTTGGCAATTCCGTGTATGGCTGCAAATGATGATTCTTTAAAATCCGCTTTTGCATTGTCTGAAATAAATAAGATTATGGCGTCTATTGGTTATGTAAGGTATATAGTAACATATCTTGGAATAGTTATAATTTCTGCTATGATATTTGTTACAGTATTCTTAATTCTTACATTTATTTTTGGAATTTTAGGCATTACTGTAGGTAATTTGTACATTGGTTTAATCGGAACAATTATCATGAATTTAGTGTTATTATTCATTGTTTCACCATATTTATCACTGTTCCAAAACCGCTGTGCAGGATTAATTTATAATATAGGAAGTTAATTAATTTTAACTTCATCTTATTATTTTTTATATTAATATATTCATATGATTAATTATGTCTTCTTTAGATGATAGTCTTAAAAAAATTACTATTCTACAAATTTTAGTGGTATTGCTGGCATTAATAGGTTTAGTAATTCTTTTTGATATTTTCGGCTATTCAATTAGCGAGGATTGGGTATATGTTGGTGTTATACTCTATTTTATCTATAGGTTAAGGTTTTTTTCCAGTGAGTTTAAGCAGGATTTAACTAATATTTTCGCTAAAATCACTCCTAAATCTCTTTTTACTATAGTTATTGTTAATGTTTTCTTTTCATATGGCATGCTTTATTTATCAATTTTTGCACTTGATCATATTCCTGGATTCAGGTCATTAATATTCGCACCAATATTTTCAATTTTGGCAATCACTTCGCTTGCAGGAATTGGCGGATTAATATCTACAGTATTTGTTTCACCTATATGTGAAGAACTATTATTTAGGGGAGTTTTTTTAAATAGGCTTAAATTAATTGTGCCAACATCATTCGCAATTATTATTTCTTCAATTTTATTTGGAGCACTCCATAGCTATGGTAATATTATTTCTGCTTTTGTTTTTGGTGTTTGTATGTGCATAATTTATCTTAAAACGAAAAATATTTTAACATGCATATTGGCACATTTCATAAATAATTTATTGGCCGAATTATTTGTTCATATTGATTCTGGAAATTTGATTTTTACAAATGATATTTTTATAGTTTTATTTTCAATTCTAGCAATTGTATCACTTTATTTAATAATAATATCATTACGTCAAGAATGGAAATATATTGATAAAAGGTAGTTATTATGGATTTAAAAAAAATAGGTATTTTATTGATTATGGTTGGAATTTTCTTATCTGTTTATTTTGTTGACAATAAAACATATTTGGTTCCAGCATTAACAGTAACAATTATAGGATTTTGTATTACGTTGATTGGATTTTTGGAAGAGGTTAAAAGAAGAAAAGACATTAATGACAAATTGGATAAGGATATTGCATCTATTATACAGCCGTTAATAACCAAATATTCCAATTTAAATAAAGAGTATAAATCTTCTTTAAGTGGTGAAGATTATGCTCAAAAAAGAGCGGAGATGAATAATAATCTGGAAGCCGAATTGAAAGAAAATCTTCCTTATTTGGAATCCCGTGAAATTAAAAAGATTGTTATTGAGTTTAATCGTGAACAGGATAAGATGAATTAATTATTATAATTAATTAATCTTAATTTTTCTTTTTTTAGATACCAATAAATGTACAAAAAGTACTACAAGATTTTAAATAGTACATTATTCTAATCATTATATCAATTCAAAATATATAAATCAATATATGCGACATTAAACGAATTGATAGAATATTTGAAGAAGAATACTACAAAATAGTCGATTTAACATCATTCTACGAATTGGTTGAATAAATATTTAGATATAAATATTTGGTAAACCACTATAAAATCAGAAAATGGATTATAGAAAATTATCAATCTAGTTGTTAATACCAACCCTGTTAATTTAAGAAAATTGTTAAGATACCACGAAGAAATCATCAACAAGACTTCCATGCCAATATATTCATGTTTAATTACCTCATGGCCATGAAACTCGATGCAGACCAAAAAATACAAGAAAAACAGAAGAATAAAAACCTAAAACATGAATATAAAATGAATTTCAATGTTTTATTAGGATTAATTAAATTAGACATGCCAGACTTACTATCAAACGACCTTCAGGAAAGAGAAGATGCAATAAAACGAATATTGGATATTGCACAATCGAATTTGGTAGAAAAAACAGGGGAAATGACAGGAATCCTGACAGAACTGTCAAAGATCCAAATAACAAATTTCCACCAACACCAAAAAGAGGCGAGTAAAAAAAATATTATCTCAAAAAGTTTCTTAAATTAACCTGGTTGTGTTAATACCAATAATTATTAATATATCTATATTTATAAATAATATTTGTTTAAATAATTTTTTGGGGGAAAAAGTTTGAATAAAAAAATAATAATATTCCTAATTTTCTTTTCAATCGTGTTTGTATTTATGGGTTGTGTTTCTGCTAATGATGATTTGAACTCAACACCAAATTCAAATATGGATTATTCAAAGAATATGGTTTCTTGTGAAAATGTAGATATATATCTTTCATCAGAAAATGCTGATGTTGGTGTAAATTTAAATAATATTGAAGAAAATAACATATTATCTGCTAATAATAAATTAAATTGGTATGTTAATGGGACTGTTGTGGATAGTGGTAATGGTTCTTCAAATAGTCCATATAAGACTTTAAATGAAGTTATTGAAAATAAAAATCTCGGTGATGGGGACACAATTTTCATCGCACCGGGAATATATAAAGGTATTGGAGAAAATATTAATTTAAACATCACTAAATCATTAAATATCGTTAATTGGACTTCTGGAGATGTTATATTTGATGCGCAAGGACAATCAAGGATATTTAAAGTCACTTCATCTACTATAAATATAACTGGTTTAACTTTTATAAATGGGACAAGTGATTCGGGTGGTGCAGCCATCATGTTTGTAAACAGTATTCATGATTCTAACATTTTTGCTGATTTCATTGCAAATAACGGTAATGCTTATGGTACTCCCCTTTACTTTAATGGTTTTGTTAATAACTGTAATTTTAAAGGTAATTATAGGGATAACATCCAAATGTATGGTCCGAGTATAATGAGCTTTAACAGGTTAGTAACTAATTCCAATTTTGAAGGCAATTTTTCTGATAATTTCGGATATGATGGAGCAATTACCTTTTATGCTGATGTTATGGATTGTAAATTCAGTGGTAATTTCATTGCTAATATGGGATATTCTGCTGCAATTACTTTTTTAACAATGGCAAATAATTGTACATTCAATGGATATTTCTCTGAAAATTCTGCTTATAATGGTGCTTCAATTTATGCAGCCAACTTTTTTAATTCTATTATCAATGCTTCATTTATCCATAACATAGGAACCGAAAGTGGTAGTGTATTGGATGGTGTAAATGCAATAAATTGTACATTAACTGGAATTTTTATTAACAACACGGGGAGTAATGATGCTTCTGCTTTCCATTTCGCAGGGGACCTAATCAATTCGACTATCAGTGGATTTTACTTAAATAATTGGGCATATCATGGTGCTATTCATTATATTTTAGGTGTTACAGATAATTGTGATATTAGTGGAATTTATATTAATAACAGAGCAGCATATGGTGGTGTTGTAATATTTAATGATATTTCTAATACCAATATCTCTGGAATTTATATTAATAACTCTGCTTTGCATTATGGTGGATCACTCTACTTTAGAACAAATGTGTATAACTGTTCTATTACCGGTATTTTCATTAATAACTCTGCAGTAGAGGATGCAGGCGCTATTTATGCTAAAGAAAATATAAATAATACTTTTATTCATGATGCTTATTTCGAAAACAACCGTGGTGTGTTAGGTAATGTAATTTATATTATCGGGGATCATAGTGTTAATTTAACTATTGTAAATTCTACTTTTTTAGGTACTAATTCAATTTACCCTAATCGTGAAGGAAATAACGAATCTTATATTTATTTAATTAATAATACTGAATTAAGCAATCCTGGGAATTATTTCATATATAATAAAGGTAATTTGTATCTTTGCAATAATAATTTAACAACAGCAATTTATAATGCAGGAAACATTACCTCATATACTAACGTTACTATTATGGATAATACTACTAAAGACATAAATTCCTATTTGGTTCAGTTATATGCAAAAATATATGATGATAATAACAATTTCATTGTAGAAAAATCATTTACTTTTTCTGTAAATGGAGATACTATTGAAACCACATTTGATAAAAACGGATATGCAAATTGCAGTTATGCATTTAAAGATGTTGGAGAGCATGTGATTAATTCTACAATGATGGATTCTTTAAAGAATAATGAGTATTATATTTCTATTCTAAAAATTACTTCTGGCATTGATTTTGAAGGAACAACATTTTCTGAGTTTCAAGAGCTTATTGATAATTGTAAAGAAGGAGATATAATTAATTTAAAAAATGATGTCACTTTTGATGGTTTTATGGGTATGACAATCGATAAATCTCTTCTCATTAATGGTAATAATCACTCCTTTGATGCAAAAGGACAAAGTATGATATTTTCAGTTACTGCAGATAATGTAATATTTAACGATATAACCTTCAAAAATGCAAATGAAAATAGGTATTGTGGTGGTGCTATTAAATGGCAAGGTGATAACGGTTATGTGAATAACTGTACTTTCATTAATAATGTTGTATCAGTAAGCACTTATCCTTTCAGTGGTAGGGGTGGTGCAATCTACTGGACAGGTGAAGATGGAACTATCATTAATTCTTATTTCTTCAATAATACTGCTTATGAAGGAGGAGGAGTCTCCTGGAATGCGGATAATGGTGTTTTGATTAATTCCACATTCATTGCTAACAATGCAATTGTTGGTGGTGGTGCTGTCTGTTGGTATGATAATGGTATTAATGGCAAAATCCTTGATTGTGATTTCATTAATAATTCAGTTATTTCATATGGTGGTGCAATATTTTTGTATTCAAATAACGCTAGTATACGTGGTTGTGTTTTTGAAAGTAATGTTGGAGATGAGTTTGGTGGTGCAGTCTATTCCTCTTCAAATAATGCTATTATAACGGATTCTATCTTTAGAAATAATATGGCAAATGTTTCTGGTGCAATTTATTGGTATATGGGTGATAATGGAATTATATCTAATTCTGTCTTTGAAAATAATATGGCAAATGTTTCTGGTGCAATTTATTGGTATTATGGTGGTAATGGAATTATATCTAATTCTACCTTTGAAAATAATACTGGTGATTTCAGAAATATTTATGCAAATGTTGATTGGGGTGTTGATTTAGATGTTTTAAACTCTACTTTTAGAGATGCTATATTAACACTTAATGTTAGTGGTGATATCAATCCGGGCCAAAATGAAACTATTTGTGGTACTGTTGATGATGGTACTTACTTGAATCAAACATTTGAATTACTTAGGGATGGTAATGAATGGGTTACTGTTGATGTGGCTGATGGTGCCTTTTCATATATTTATGAAAATGTTTCAGCAGGAATTTATAACTTAGCATTATCCAATGTCGATACAATGAATAATACGTATGGTTATGTAACTCCTAAAGCCAAATTCTCATCTAGATATGTCCCTAACATAAGTGTCGAAAATCCTGAGTTGTATGTTGGGGATGATTTAATCATTGATGTGCCTGTTGATACTACTGCTAATGTTACTTTAGTCATTGGTGATAATAACTATACTGCAACTCCAAATGATGGCAAAGCGATATTCAACACAACAGGTATTAATCCAAATAATTACATGGCTACTATTATCTTTGATGGTGATGCTAATTATGAAAATGTATCGATCACTCAATATATAAATTTGATTCCTAAAATTAAGATTATTGCTCCTGATTTGGTTAAATATTATGGTGGAACTGAAAGGTTTGAAGTTACTGTTACTGATGGTAAAGGAACTCCACTTGGGGGTAAAAATGTAAATATTACAATTAACCATAAATCTTATTACAAAATTACGGATAGTTTGGGTAAATGCAGTTTAAATATTAAATTAAACTCAGGTAACTATTCTGCTGCCATAAAAGTTGATGATGTTTCTTTTAGCTCTTTAATTTCTATATTAACAACTTTAAATGGTAGTGACATTACTAAAGTATATAAAAATGATACTCAATATTGGGCTACATTCCTTGACGATGAAGGTAACTACTTAGCAATAGGTTCTAAAGTACGTTTCAACATTAATGGTGTGTTTTATGATCGCATCATTATGGCTGAAAATGGTTTAGCTAAATTGAATATCAACTTAATTCCGGGAACATATATCATTACAGCTTATAATCTTGTTACAGGTGAGATGTCTTCAAATAATATAACAGTCCTATCACATATTATTGATAATAAGGATTTGGTTAAATATTATAAAAATGACTCTCAATATGTGGTTAGAATAATTGGGGATGATGGTAATGTTGTTGGCGCAAATGAAAAAGTTATATTCAACATTAATGGTGTAATGTATGAAAGATACACTAATGAAACCGGCCATGTAAAACTTAATATTAACTTAGGTCCGGGTACATACATAATTACCTCAATGTATAAATCCTCAATGGTTTCAAATAAAATTACTGTGTTGCCAAAGATAATTGCTAGTGATTTAATTAAGAAATTTGCCAATTCAGATGAATTTAAAGCCAAAATCGTTGATGGAACAGGTCAAATAGTCTCTGGTGCAAATGTAAACTTCAACATTAATGGTGTCTTTTACAATCGCACATCTGATGGGAATGGTGTTGCAAGTTTAAGTATTAATTTAATTCCTGGTGAATATATTATTACAAGTAGCTATGGGGATTCTTCTGTTGGAAATAAAATAACGATTTTAAGTTGAGGTGCCGTTTAAAAATTCAATTTTGTGTTTGAATTTCTAAAATTTGGATTTTTAATTGTTGTGATGTTTCGGATAATTTTTTTATCTCGAAATTTCACTTTTTCACTTTTTTTTATAAAATTTAATAAACCAAATTATTTATATTATTAAATTTAAATGATTTAACATGAAAAAGATGTTTATTGTTTTTTTAATATTTATTACAATATTTTCGATAAATATTGTTTCTGCTGAAAATTTTACAGATTTACAGCATCAAATTACTGAAAAAGATTTTGTTAGTTTAAATGATGATATTATCTTAAATCAGCAAACTTTCAATGAAGAAAATACTTTTATGGATGGTATCTCAATTAAAAATAAACAAATTTCTATTGAAGGCAATAATCACACAATATTTGCAAAAGATTCAAATTTTAATCAAGCAAAACTTTTTAACATTATTAATAGTAATGTAACTTTGTCTAATATGCTTATTTCTTCGGCTAACTTTAATGGGGCTGGTGGTGCAATTAGTCTTGATTTGAATTCCACTTTAATTTTAAAAAATGTTACTTTTAAAAATAACTCTGCTTTGGGAATTCATGGTGAGGGTGGAGCTGTATATTCTGCAGGAACTCTTTTTTGTTATGATTGTACTTTTGAGAATAATTATGCGAATGGTGGTGGTGGTGCGATTTATGCATTGGCTCAAAATTCTACCATTTCCTCTTCAAAATTTATAAATAACACTGCAAAATGGTATGGTGGTGCTATTCTTTCTTGCGCTAATGTATCTTTAGATTCCTCGATATTTGATTCTAATAAGGCATATAGTGGTTCCGCTTTCCATTATTCAGTAAGTTCACGTTCTTTGGATTATACTGATAAGGGACAAGCTATTTTTAACAATTCAATTTTTAGGAATAATCAAGCTAAATTCGGCGGTGCCATTTCATCAGCATCACTTAGGATGATTGGTGTGTTGAATTCTTGTTTTGTCAATAACACTGCTTTAAAAGGAGGGGTATTGTATAAATCTGGGATGACCATGTCTTATTTTGATGATTGTTTGTTTGAAAATAACTCTGCCGAAATTGGAGCACTTTTCTTTGATGATTCTTATGATGATAGTTTTGATTCTTATTTTAGTTGTGTTGAGTTAAATGATTGTTGCTTAAAAAATAATTTTGCATCTGATAGAGTTTCAGTATTTTATGGAAGATCTGCTAATTTCTGGGCTAACAATACTAAATTTTATAATACTGGAAATTATGAAATTTATAATGGAATAGGAAATATCACTGTTTTAAATTCTTTAATTTCAAATTATAGTAATGAGTTTATAACTCAATTTATAAGGGGAAATATTATTTTTGTAAATAATACTTTGACTGGCAGCACCTCTAATTTTGAGGATATATTAAATTTTACCAGCAATTCGAACATTATATTTGAAGGTAATTATGATAAACCTAATATTACTCATGAGTCTTATAATGATGTTCAAAATACATCAATTTTAAGTTCTGAATGTGCTTCAGTTTATGTTCGTATAAATAGCACAGATTTCACAATATCTCAGAGAAGAGACGGTAGTGATGTTAATTTCACTGTTTATGTTGATAAAACTGAGGATTGTATTAGAGAATTTAAAGGCATTTCCGAGTACTTTTTATTATCTAAAGTATTTACGAATGGTTGGGTTATTGGTGATGGTGGATGGGATGATTCTGCTGCAAATGAAGCAATAGAAGCAATAGCGGCGGAAATGGTTTATAATGAACATATTGATGAAGAATCTTTAAAATTTATATTGGATTTAAAAAAGATAGAAGGTGTTGGTCATTTTCTCATTGTTGCTCCTAACGGAACTTATGGATGTGTTGTAACTTATAAAGGTAGTGATATTTTTGAAATGGGAGTTTTAGCCGATGGTGACTATATTGTCTGTCCTAATGGTGTAGACTACTGGAGACATGGCCATTTGGATAATATTGATGATGTTGTTAAAGAAAATGTTTACTTGGCTTCTAGTGATCAATATGGTTTTGACAGGCATTGTATTTTAGTTCATCATGTTAAACTTAATGAAAATGGATTTTCAGATGATGTATATGTTTCTAATGAAGGCGGTAGCTTGGTTAATCAAACCAATTATATTTATGCAGATAGTTTTTGGCTAGGAGATAAATATACTGATCATTCTGAAATACCATTAAGCCCTGATTATAAATATCTTGGGACATATTATGCTTTAAATAAAACTATTGTCTCTAAGGATGATATATTGGAATATGGAAGTGACTATATTTATACTGCCCAATTCGTTAATAGGGATGGGAATGTTTTAGCAAATAAAATAGTTCAAGTCATTGTCAATGGGAAATCTTATGAATATGTTACGGATAATGATGGATTTATTAATATTCATTTTTATAATTTAATTTCTAATCAGACCATAATAGTAACTAACCCAATAACTGGGGATGTAGTTAAAAACACCATTACTGTTCTTCCAAATCCTGTTCCATCAACGGATTCTAATGAATCTGAGGATGTTAGATTGGTTAATGTTGTAGATAAAAATCAAGTTTCGACATTTAAGTTTGATAAGCAATCTTCTCCAGTCAAAAATAATTCTGTTAATATATCTGTTTCAGCTATTCAGATTAGTTCAACACTATGGGAATTTATTATTGAATTATTAAAATTTTTGTTAAATTTTCCTCTATTGGCAGGAATCTGGATTCTTTCACCATTAATAAATATGTTGAAATATGTGATGATGTTAATTTTACTTTTTAACCCTTTGGTCTGGTAACATTTCTTCATCTTATTATTTTTTTATTTTTTGGCTAATTTAACCACTATCCGAAGGAATTATGGTATTTTTTTGATTTATTATGGTATAAAATAATTAAAAATGTACAAAAAAGTACTACAAGGTTTTAAATAGTACATTATTCCAATAATTATATACAAAAGATGTTTGTGATAAAATGTTTTCCCCAAGTTTAAAAGATATAAAAGAAATTGCTAAAGACAAGCAGTATAAGAGAATACCTGTAGCTTATGAATTATTTTCAGATATAGCTACTCCAATAGAAGTATTGAGAATTTTAAAAGGAATAAGTAATCATTGTTATATGTTGGAAAGTATTGAAGATGCTGAAAATTGGGGAAGATACAGCTTTTTAGGATTCGATCCATTACTAGAATTCACTTGCCAAAATAATGTAGTTCAGATTAAAGGTGATTGTGAATTTAACAAATTCAATGAAGAAATCATAACTATTAAAACAGATAATCCAAGTGAAATAATAAGAGATTTGATTCGGAAAAATAAATCTCCAAAATTAGAAAGTTTGCCTCCATTTACAGGGGGTTTTGTAGGTTATTTTGCTTATGATTATATTAAATATTCAGAACCTTCATTGAATTTAGATGCTGAAAACCAGGATCAGTTTAAAGACATAGATATAATGCTTTTTGATAAAGTAATTGCTTTTGATAATTTTCGCCAAAAAATCATCATTATTTTTAATATGAAAACAGATGATTTGGAAAATAATTATAAAAAGGCATGTGATGAATTAAAAGGAATTGCTGATTTAATTATCAACGGTCAAAAGGCAGAATTTCAACCTTTAAAATTAAAATCAGATTTTAAACCAGTTTTTTCCCGTGAAGAATATGGAGAAATGGTTTTAAAAGCAAAAGAATACATCAGGCAGGGTGATATCTTTCAGGTTGTTTTATCAAATCGGATTGAAGCTGAAATTGAAGGAAGCTTATTTGATACATATAGGGTTTTGAGAACTACAAACCCTTCTCCTTACATGTTTTACTTTTCAAGTAATGATATAGAAATTGCCGGTGCTTCTCCTGAAACTCTGGTTAAAGTCAACAACACTAAATTATATACTTTTCCACTTGCAGGAACAAGGCCTCGCGGAAAAACTGTTGAAGAAGACTTGGAACTGGAAAAGGAATTATTGGCTGATGAAAAAGAGTTGGCTGAGCATAATATGCTTGTTGATTTGGGACGTAATGATATCGGAAGAATTGCAGAAATAGGTTCTGTGGCAGTTGATAAATACATGTCTGTTGAGAGGTTTTCTCATGTAATGCATATTGGTTCAACAGTCACTGGAAAATTAAGAAAAGATTTGGATTCTTTGTCTGCTTTAGATTCAATTCTGCCTGCAGGCACATTATCCGGCGCTCCAAAAATCAGGGCATGTGAAATTATCAACGAACTTGAAGACAATAAACGCGGAATTTATGGTGGGGCAATCGGATATGTTGATTTAAGCGGAAATTTGGATACCTGTATTTCAATTAGAATAGCTTTTGCCAGAAATAATAAGGTATTTGTCCGTTCAGGTGCGGGAATTGTTGCAGACAGTGTGCCGGATGCTGAGTTTGATGAATCTATGAATAAAGCGGCAGCCGTAATTAATGCATTAAAAACAGCAGATGGGGGATTGGAATGATTCTTTTAATAGATAATTATGATAGTTTTGCATATAATTTATATCAGTTAATTGGTGAGATAACTCCAGATATTAAGGTTTCAAGAAACGATAAAATTACTTTAGATGAGATTTATGAACTAAATCCTGAAGCCATTATTTTATCACCAGGTCCCGGCAGACCCGAAAATGCCGGAATATGTGTAAGTGTTGTTAAGGAATTTGCAGGTAAAATTCCAATCTTGGGAGTGTGTTTGGGCCATCAGTCAATATGTGTTGCTTTTGGAGGTGTCGTGTCTTATGCTAAACACTTAATGCATGGCAAATCTTCAATCATCCGAGTGGATGAAGATTTAATTTTTAAAGGTTTGGACTCAAAGATTAGTGTAGGCCGTTATCATTCTTTGAGTTTAATTGAAAATTCTCTTCCCGAGGATTTTAAAGTCATTTCAAAATCATGTGATGACGGTGAGATAATGGCAATAAAGCATAAAGAATATGATGTTTATGGATTACAATTCCATCCGGAATCAATTTTAACACCAGATGGTTTAGCAATAATTAAAAACTTTTGTGAGGAGATTTAAATGATTAGACAAGCTATTTTTAAGGTTTCAAAAAAAGAAGACTTAACCTATGATGAAGCATACCGAACCATGGATGAAATAATGAGCGGTGTTGCCAGTGAAGTTCAAATGAGTTCATATTTAACTGCAATGGCAATGAAGGGAGAAACAATTGATGAAATCACTGCTTCAGCAGAGGCTATGAGAAATCACTGTATCAGATTATTAAATGATGTCGATGCTTTAGAAATTGTAGGAACTGGAGGCGATGGTTCCAACACCTTCAATATTTCAACCACTTCTTCAATTGTAATTTCGGCAGCAGGAGTTCCAGTTGCAAAACATGGAAACAGGTCCGCATCAAGTAAATGTGGTGCTGCAGATGTATTGGAGGAATTGGGCGTTAATATACAAATAGAACCTGATAAAAGTTTACAATGCTTAAAAGAGAACAATATCTGTTTCCTGTTTGCTCAAAATTATCACATAGCAATGAGATACGTTGCAAGTGTTAGAAGAGAACTTGGAATCAGAACAATCTTTAATATTCTGGGTCCTTTAACTAATCCTGCTGGTGCAACAATGCAGGTTTTGGGTGTTTATGATAAAGAATTAGTAGAACCTTTAGCAAAAGTATTAAATAATCTAGGTGTAAAATCTGCATTGTCTGTTTATGGTATTGATGGGATGGATGAAATATCTGTAAGCGATAAAACATGTGTCTGTGAGATTAGGGACGGTGAAATAAAGTCCTATGAAATTGACCCTAGCGAGTTTGGCTTTGAAAAATGTTCCATAGAGGATTTGGTTGGAGGCGATCCTAAAGAAAATGCCAGAATTACATTAGATATTCTTAAAGGTCAAAAAGGTCCTAAAAGAAATGCTGTTGTTTTAAATTCCGCTGCGGGATTGTATGTTGCAGGTGCCGCTGAATCAATTGGTGATGGTGTAAAAATTGCAGAGGACATGATTGATTCCGGAAAAGCATTGCAGCAACTTGAAAATTTTATTGAGTTTACAAATAGATGATTTTTATGTTGGATGAGATAGTTGAAAGGACAAAAGAACGTATTGAACTTGAAAAATCTATTATTTCTTTAGATGATTTAAAAAGAGAAATTTCTTATTTGGATATTAATAATGATTTTCCATTTAAAAAAGCACTTCAAAGTGATGATATTTCCATCATTGCTGAAGTTAAAAAGGCTTCTCCTTCAAAAGGCATAATTAGTGAAGATTTTGATTACATGCAAATTGCTAAGGATTATGAAGAGGCAGGTGCATCTGCAATATCTGTTTTAACAGAACCCTATTTTTTTAAGGGGGATGACGATTATTTAAAAGAGATAGCCCAGAATGTTTCAATTCCAATTTTGAGAAAAGATTTTGTAATTGATGAGTATATGATTTATCAGGCCAAGTATTTGGGAGCTTCTGCTGTTTTATTAATCGTAGCTATTTTGGATATTGTTGATTTAAGAAAATATCTGGATTTAGCTCATTCTTTAGGTTTATCTGCTATTGTTGAGGTTCATGATGGGGATGAAATCATGAAAGCTTTGGCTGTAGGTGCTGAGATTATTGGTGTCAATAACCGTGACTTGACTGATTTCAGTGTGGACATTGAAAATAGTATCGGTCTACGTAGATGTGTGGGTGAAGATGTTGTATTTATATCTGAAAGTGGCATTAAAACAAAAGAAGATGTCACTAGATTAAAAGAAAATGATGTTGATGCAGTTTTAATTGGTGAAACTTTAATGAAAAGTGATGATAAAAAGGCTATGATTTCGGAGTTGAAAAATGGCTAAAATTAAAATCTGTGGATTGAAACGGTTAGAAGATATTGAAATTGTAAATAAATATAAACCGGATTATATAGGTTTTGTATTTGCAGATTCTAAAAGAAAAGTTACAAGTGACTTGGCTTTTAAAATGAAAAAAAATTTAGACTCTTCTATAAAATCAGTTGGTGTTTTTGTCGATGAGGATATTGATGTAATTATAAAATTGTATGATGAAGGAATAATCGACATTGCACAGTTGCATGGTCTTGAAAATGAAGAATATATTAAAAAACTAAAGCAAAAATCAAACTATAAACTGGAAATAATTAATGCAATTGAAATGTCTGATGAAAAAGATTTAAAAGAATATGACAATTCACTTGCAGATTACCTCCTGCTTGACAGTGGAAAAGGCAGCGGAAAAACCTTTGACTGGCGACTGATAAGAAAAGATTTAAAAAAAGAATTCTTTTTGGCCGGGGGATTAAATTCAAAAAATATTTCTAAGGCTATAGAAGAATTCAATCCTTATGCTGTTGATTTAAGCAGCAGTGTGGAAACTGACGGTTATAAAGATGAATTAAAAATTAAAGAGGTCATGGAGGAAGTAGATGGCTAATGGAAGATATGGAGAATATGGTGGTCAATATATATCAGAAACGTTAATGAACGAATTAATCTATTTGGAAGAGCAGTACAACCATTACATGAATGATTCTGAATTTGTTGAGGAATTAAATACTTTATTAAAGGAATATGCAGGAAGACCATCATTGTTGTATTATGCAAAAAGAATGACACAGGATCTTGGCGGAGCAAAAATATATCTTAAACGTGAGGATTTAAACCATACGGGAGCACATAAAATCAATAATGTTTTAGGACAAGTTTTGCTTGCTAAAAAAATGGGTAAAACAAGAGTAATTGCAGAAACTGGTGCCGGTCAACATGGTGTAGCAACAGCAACTGCTGCAGCACTTCTTGATATGGAATGTGAAGTATTCATGGGCGAAGTTGACACAAAAAGACAAGCTTTAAATGTTTATCGTATGGAATTGCTTGGAGCTAAAGTGCATTCAGTTAAATCCGGAACCCAAACATTAAAAGATGCAGTTAATGATGCATTCAGGGATTGGATTGCAAATGTCGGTACTACAAATTATGTAATAGGTTCAACAATGGGTCCACACCCATTTCCTCAAATTGTCAGGGATTTTCAAGCAGTAATCAGCGCTGAAGCCCGTGAACAAATAATTGAAAAAGAAGGAAAACTGCCGACAGCAGTACTGGCCTGTGTAGGTGGTGGAAGTAATGCTATGGGAGCATTTTATAATTTCATTGATGATGAGGAAGTACAATTAATTGGTTGTGAGGCTGGAGGAAAAGGTGTGGATACACCATATAATGCAGCAGCATTGACTAATGGTAAAATAGGAATATTTCATGGAATGAAGTCATTATTTAACCAGGGAGATTATGGACAAATTGCTCCGGTGTATTCCATTTCTGCTGGTCTGGACTATCCGGGTGTGGGTCCTGAACATGCTTATTTAAGAGATAGTGGCAGGGCACAATATGTTCCAGTAAATGATGAGGAAGCTGTAGAGGCATTTGAATATTTATCTAGGATGGAAGGAATAATTCCAGCTATTGAAAGTTCACATGCTGTTGCTCAGGCGATGAAAATTGCACCTGAAATGGATAATGATGATATTATAATTGTTTGCTTGTCTGGAAGAGGCGATAAGGACGTTAAATCTATAGCAGAATATAGGGGAGTTGATTTAAATGAGTAAGATAGCCAATGCATTTAATGATGGAACTGCATTTATCGGATTTTTAACTGCAGGAGACCCGACTGTTGAAAAAACTGTTGAATATATTTTGGCTATGGAAGAAGCAGGCTGTGATTTAATAGAAATTGGAATTCCTTTTTCAGATCCGATGGCTGAGGGTGTTGTAATTCAGGATGCTAATGTACGTGCCCTAAAACATGATACAACAACTGATGATGTTTTTGAAATTGTTAAAGAAGTTCGCCAGAAGACTGATATTCCACTTGTATTTTTAACTTACATCAATCCTGTGTTCTTTTATGGCTATGAAAAATTCTTTAAAAAATGCAATGAATATGGTATTGATGGAATTATCTCACCGGATTTGCCTTATGAAGAAAAAGGTGAAATCGCCGATATTGCAGCTGAAAATGATGTTGATGTAATTTCACTTATTGCACCGACATCCAAACAGAGAATACAAAAGATAGCTGCCGATGCAACAGGATTTATTTATGTCGTTTCTTCATTGGGGGTTACTGGAATGCGTTCAGAGATAAAAACAGATTTAAATGCCATTATTTCTGATATTCGTGATGTTACTGATCTGCCATTAGCTGTTGGATTTGGAATTAATACTCCGGAACAGGCAACTGAAATATCTAAAATTGCTGATGGCGTAATTGTTGGAAGTGCAATTGTTAAAATCATAGAAAAGTATGGTGAAAATGCAACTGATGCATTAAAAGAATATGTGGCGGATATGAAAAATGCATGTTTAAAATAAGAAATGTTTATAATACATAATTAACATAATATTTAATATTATTAAAATATTATTATGATTAAATAATTAGAGGATTATTTATGTTTAAAGCTGAATTAAGTGATTCTAGTATTTTAAAAACCAGTTTTGATGCGATTTCATCTATTGTTGATGAAGTTCAAATCCAAACTGATAGTGAAGGTATGAGATTAGATGCCTTAGACCGTAGTCACATAACTTTTGTTCACTTGGAACTTAAAGCAAGTTTATTTGATGAATATGTATGTGATGTTCCTGAAAAAATTAACATAGATACTGATGAATTTATGAGGGTTCTTAAAAGGGCCAAGTCTCAAGATAGGGTTTTAATGTCTGTAGATGAAGGTAATTTCATTATTACTTTTGAAGGAGATGCTACAAGAACATTTAAAATAAGATTAATTGATATTGAGTATGATAATCCTACTCCTCCTCAAATTAATCACCCGACATCATTTAAAGTTCGTTTCTCTATCTTAAAAGATTCAATTAATGATATAGAAATATTCTCAGATAAAATTGTTTTGGAAGTTGATGAAGATTACTTTATTGCATCTGCAGATGGTGAATTTGGTGATGCAAGTATCAAATATCTTCACGGCGAAAATATTAATGAGCATGAAAAAGCTTTATTTTCCTTAGATAAAATTAGGGAAATGCTTAAAGCAGATAAATTTTCAGAGGAAGCTGAAATTAGTTTAGGTACTGACATGCCATTAAGTTTGACTTTAACCATGGTTACTGGTGACGGTAAACTTAGTTTCTTGCTTGCTCCAAGATTAGAAACAGATGATTAAACTCATTTGTTTTATTCTTATTTTTTTTAAAAACCATCAGAGATGATATTAAGTGGATTTATATCAGCACTTACGTAAAATTCAGAAAAAAGAGCGTGATAATGGTACATTAGCTCATGTTGAAGAGACTTTTTATGAAGATATTCATGAGTATCTTAATGAATTAAAACAGTCTGCTATCAATGATCCATTCTCTGATGTATATAATACTTTAAATGAAGCTAGAAGAATAGCTACTGAGATTTGTGAAAGGCGTGAACATAAAATCACGAATGCTGCTGTCTTGAATATGAATAGATCTTATCATCTTTTTTCAGGAAAGCAGGATTTTGACTTGGTTGATTCCATGCCTCTTAACTTAACTCCTGAAGAGGAGACTTTTTATTTTTCTATAATTGAAACTTTAAAAAATCACAGATTAACTCTTTCCGGTCAAGAAATTATTAAAAATTCATCTGATGTTGATGAAGATGATGTTGAGGATATTGAGGAAGATGTGCAGACTAAACCTAAATCTAAATCCTTAAGCGATATTGCAGATATTGCCATGGGCGATTCAAAAGATGATGATTCTTTGGAAAAAATTGATGAGGTTTTGGAAAGTGAAGATAAAAGCGCTAAATCTTTAAAATCTGGTGATGAAGTTTTGGATAAACTTGATGAAATTTCCAAATCCAAGGTCATTACTGATGAGGTAAGGGAACCTATTGAAAAACAAATTTCCAAATCAGTTCACAATTCTTCTGATGCTAAAAAAAATCTTTCTAAAACACCTAATGAATTTGATGATATTGAGATTCTTGATGATGAAAGTCAGTTTATTGATTTGGACATGCCAAAAAGAACTCGTGAATCTGAAATTGTAACTGTACTTGTTTTAGATGAAATTGATTCAATTGTGGGTATTGATGAAAAAGTATACGGTCCTTTCAGACCTCAGGATATAGTGTTGCTGCCAAAAATAAATGCAAATATTTTTGTCAAAAATAGAAAAGCTCGTTTTGTTAAAATATAGGATAACTTTAAATACTCTTAAAAATATAACTATATCTCATATCTATTTGTAATATTAAAAAATTATTTATTATAATTTGGATTTTTGCTGTTTGTAGACATAAACGGTTACTATGCAGTTTCTATCTCTAACGTATTTTGATATAAATTGAGTTTAGATAAATTTGCAATTAGATTTATAATGACTATTTAATTAAGCGCTTTTCAGCGCGTATTAAAACAAAAAAATAATGGTGAAAAGATGAAAATACCAAAAGAAAAAAGAACATACTGTCCTCATTGTAAAAAACATACAATGCATGAACTTCACACTGCTAAAAAAAGAAAAGCTAGTGAGTTAACTTGGGGACAAAGACAATTCAGACGTGTTACTGCTGGGTACAGAGGTTATCCAAGGCCTTTACCTGCCGGAAACAAACCAGTTAAAAAATTAGATTTAAGAGCTAAATGTAAAGAATGTGGTAAATCCCATATTAAACAAGCTTTCAGAACAGGAAAACCTGAATTTGTAGCAAAATAGGTGATTAACATGGTTAGTAAAGGTAGAGGAAACTTTTTAAAAGTTAAATGTTTAGATTGTGACAATGAACAAGTAATCTTTGACCGTGCAGCTTCTGACGTTAAATGTATTATTTGTGGTAAAACTCTCGTTAAATCTCGTGGTGCTAAAGCTAAAATCACAGCACACATCGAAAAAGTTTTAAACTAAATTTTTAGTTTTTAACTTATTTTTTAACTATTTTTTAATTTTTACTTGTTTTTGGGGTGATTGCATGGTAAGAAAAAGTCAAGAATGGCCTGATGAAGGAGAACTTATTGTAGGTACTGTTTACAAAGTTCTTAACTATGGTGCATTCGCTAAATTAGAAGAATATCAGGGTAAAGAATCTTTTATTCATATTTCCGAAGTCTCTGCTGGTTGGGTAAAAAACATTAGAGATCACGTTAGAGAAAATCAAAAGATAGTATGCCGTGTTCTAAGAGTAAACCCTAAAAAAGGACATGTGGACGCTTCTTTAAAAAGAATCCGTGAGGATCAAAGAACTAAAAAGATTCAGCATTGGAAAATCGAACAAAAAGCTGAAAAATTCTTAGAATTATCTGCTAAATCATTAGGTAAAACTTTGGATGAAGCTTATGATGAAGTCGGTTATGAAATCATGGACATTTTCGGTGATGTTTATGGTGCTTTTGAAACTGCAGCTGATGAAGGAGCAGAATCTTTAATTGAAGAAGGAATACCGCAAGATTGGGCTGAAGCTATTACAGAAGTGGCTCAAAAGAATATTACTCCTCCAGAAGTTCATATTAATGGTTATGTTGATATCGAGACTTTTGTTCCTAATGGTGTTGAAATCATTATTGATGCACTTAAAGCTGCTGAAGATAATGGTGATGATGAAGAGGAAATTAAAGTCCAATGTGTTGGTGCTCCAAGATACAGAATCACAGTTAAATCAACAGATTATATTCTTGCTGAAAAAGCACTTAAAACCGCTGCTGATAGGTGTATTGCTATCGTCGAAGAATCCGGAGGAAACGGTTTATTTTTAAGAGAATTGGACGATTAGATTCTTATGAGTATGAAAATGCATAAATGTCCGGAATGTGGAATTTATACTTTAGAGGATAAATGCCCTAAATGTAATGGGGAACTTAAAGTAATTTATCCTCCAAAATTTTCTATTGAGGATAAATACGGTAAGTATCGCCGTATATTAAAAAAAGAATTAAGGGATAAAAATGAAAGCCACTGAAATTACTGTTTTAGAAGAAGTAGAATTAAATAATCCTATTTTTATTGAAGCATTACCTGGTGTTGGTCATGTTGGTAAATTGGTTGCAGATCATATGATTGATGAGCTTGATGCAACAAAATTTGCTGAAATTTATTCTCCTACTTTCCCGCCACAAGTTTTGGTTGGTGAGGAAGGCAAAATTGAAAATATGATTAATGAGTTATATTATATTCGTGATTTGGGTGATGATAATCAAGATATTATTATAATTGGAGGAAATACCCAATCATTGTCTCCAGATGGACAATATATAGTCTGTAGTGAAATTTTAGAATTTTTAGAACCTTTTAATATATCTAGAATTTTCACATTAGGCGGCGTACCTACTGGACAGCCTGTTGATGATCCTAAAGTTTTAGGAGCAGCCAGCGATGAGGCTCATATCGAACTTTTAAAGGAAGTTGGTGTTGAAATGAGATCTAATGATGGTGGTATTGTCGGTGCTTCCGGATTATTCTTAGGATTAGGGATGCGCAAAGGAATATATGGTGCTTGTTTAATGGGCGAAACCCCTGGTTATTTTATTGATGCAGAGTCTGCTGAAGGTGTTTTATTAAAATTAGCTGAATTGCTCAATTTCGAAATTAATACTGAAAAACTTGATGAAAGAGCTGAAGAAACAAGACAAATGTTAGCTAAAGCTCAACAAATGGAGCAAGATTTAATCAATCGTGCTAATGCTGGAAATGCAGATGATTTAAGATATATTGGATAATCATCCAATTTTTTTTATTTTTTTATGAATGTTATTGTTATTCCAGACGGTGCAATGATTATTGTGCCTTTGATTGAAAAAAATGGACACACTTATCTGTCCCCAACTAATTTTTCCAAATATAATAATGAAGTTGATCTAAATCCTGATTTTAAAGTTAACCTATCCAGTGAAACACCTTCTGGTGTTCGCGGTATAATTTCCCTTTTAATTCCATTATTGGAGAAAGCTGATGCTGCTATTATTTTAGGTCAAAGACCTGCTGAATATGAGCCGATGTATGATGTTTTAAATGAACTTATCTTGTTTTGTGGTAATGGATGTAATAATGCTCATTCTCTGGCAGTTAAAATTGTATCAAATTTAAATATTCCCGTTTTAAAATTGGCTTATCCCACAACTCGAGATGAAATTATTGATTTAATTACTAAAGTTAATTTGTTTTTAAAAGATTTTGATTCATCAGTTGGTGATGATTTGGATTGTGATTTGGTAAATAAACGTGAAAAAGTATCATTGGATGAATTTAAAAATATTATTGGATAATACTATTAAAATTAGAGTTTATTTAAATAATATATGAAAGTAGATAATTCTCTTTTTTAAAAAAATTTTAAATAAATCTGTTTAAATATCTATTAATCATGTTGGTTAATGCGGATTTTCATATTCATAGTTGCTTTTCAATGGCATCATCCAAGGACATGTTAATTAAAAATATTGCACCCAAATCAAAATTAAAAGGTTTAGGGCTTTTAGGAACTGGTGATGGACTTCATCCTAAATGGCTGGATATTATTGAGGAAAGTACAACTTATTCCGGTGATGGAATTTATTCGACGGAGGATATGGATTTTGTCATAACAACAGAAATCGAAGGCAAAAATAAAATCCATCATTTAATCATCATTCCCGACATTGATATTGCAAGGGAATTATCTCAGAAATTGCCTTCTAAAAATAAGAATGCTGATGGGAGGCCTAAAACCCAGTTAAATGGGGTTGAAATCTTGGAGTTGGTTCGCCAATATGGTTGTTTAATTGGTCCGGCACATGCTTTTACTCCCTGGACGGGGATGTATAAGTCTTTTGATAGTATTTATGATTGTTATGAGAAAAAAGTCGATTTTGTTGAGTTAGGTTTGTCTGCAGATACTAATATGGCAGATACTGTTGGCGAATTAAAGGACTTCACTTTTCTATCTAATTCCGATGCACATTCTCCATGGCCCCATAGGTTGGGAAGGGAGTTTAATCAAATGGAGCTTAAAGATATTTCATTTTCTTCCATTAAATATGCCATTAACCATTCAAATATTAAAGCAAACTATGGTCTAGTACCTAATTTGGGAAAATATCATATGACTGCATGCACCAAATGCTTCAAATTAGTTGAACCTGAAATTGCTAGAAAAAATAAAATGAAATGTGAGTGCGGGGGACGAATTAAAAAAGGTGTGGATTATAGAATTTCTGAAATTTCAGATTTTAATGAGGCTAAACATCCCGATTTCAGACCGCCATATGTTCATTTGATGCCGCTTGCCGAATTGATTTCAACGGTTTATGATAAAGGGGTTACCACAAAAACCGTTCAAAACATCTGGCAGAATCTAATTGATAATTTCGGAAATGAAATTAATGTTTTGATTGATGTTGATCTTAATGATGTTATAAAAATAGATTTAAAAATTGGTGAAGCTATTAAAGCTTTTAGAAATAATACTATTGATATTGTTCCTGGTGGTGGGGGCAAATATGGTGAAATTAAATTTGATTCGTTAATTAAAGAAGAAAAGAAGCCAAATGTTGTTACTTTGGATAATTTTTAAAAGCGGACTTGGAGGGATTTGAACCCTCGATCTTAAGATTAGGAGTCTTACGCCCTTCCAGACTAGGCTACAAGCCCAAAAAATTGTTATTTTTTTTTAAAAGTTTTCAAAAAAAGCAGTTTTTATGAAAGCGGACCCGCCGGGATTTGAACCCGGGGTCTCCGGATTAGAAGTCCGACGCCTTATCCAGGCTAGGCTACGGGCCCTCATAAACATTATTAATTACTTTGTTTTTCTTATTATATATATTTAATTGTTAATTATAAAAATAAAAAAAAGAAAATGGATAAAATAATTTTTATCCTCTACTTACTGATCCTGTTGCATCATTTATGACTAAACTGTCTACTGCACTACCGTCAGTGCTGTTGTAAATTGTAACAGACCAGTAACCGTCGGAGTAGGAAGGCGTTCCCACATAACATCCTGATACTGAAACTGCAGAACTTGCTATTCCACTAATTTCAGATGCTGAGTGAATTGGGCCACTACTTGATCCTCCGCCGGAGCCTCCTCCAGAGCCTCCACCGGAACTTGAGCCTCCACCGGAGCCTGAACCGCATCCAGAGCCTCCACTGGAGCTTCCTCCTGAACCGGATCCACTAGATCCACTTCCGCTTGAAGCAGGATTTTTAACCTGGGTTGTATTATTTCCAGGACCATGTCCATTTCCAGAACCGGAACCCATGCTAGCTAAGTCTGAAAACATTGCATTAGGATTGTTTATTATACCGTATGCAGCAACTGCAGTTGCAATACATAATACGATTATGATAGTAATTACTATATTTGATTTTTCCATTATCTATGCACCTCCTGTAATGATAATTAATTTTTACAGTTAGTTGTTATAAATAGTTTACTATATTGGATTTTTGCTTTTCATGTTTAATCTGTTATGATCTAAGTATTGTGATTGTTTGCAGACAATTTTATTACTTATATAAAATTTTGTATTGAGTTTAGTTATTATTTATTATTATTTTTTTATTATTAACTCTTGTTTTGGGCTTAAAATTTAATTTAATTTAAATTGTAGTTCATGTGTATTAATCTTTTTATTTTATTTATTTTTTATTTTTTGTATACCTAAACTTCGTACTACTTTTTTTTAAATTTTTAATAATTTTACATGATTATTCATGCTATTTATCCTATGGAGAAGGCTTTAATTTTTTATTATTTATATTTTACTATTTGATTGTTAAAGTATTACTTATATAATAATATTAGAGAAATATATATATCGTTA
>CACXWH010000028.1 GCA_902771225.1 uncultured Methanobrevibacter sp.
TTTTACTTTTAATTTATACATTGCTTCCATTCCTTCATTTTCAAATGCAACACATTTTCTTTCAAGGACTTTACTTGTTAATAATGCAGCAACTGGTGGAGTTATGACAAAAATAGAGTTATTTTCATTTAATGCATGGATTGTTTTATCGTGAAGCATTCCTTTTCCGATATGTATCTTAACTCCATGTTCGCTTAAAAAAGGAATGGTGGATTCAATTTCCTCTTTGTTGCTTGTTGTCGGGGCAATTCCGGCATCACTTACTGCAGTGTGCATTATGGCAGAGCCTTCAATTTCAAAATCTAGGTTTTCTTCTTTGATTAATTTAACAAGCTGTGGTAATGCAGCATCACGGCCAGTAAACATTGTTCCAGAAATGGAAACCTGATCTCCTACATTAAGAGATAGAATTTCTTCATCGGAAATTGGTGTTGATATTTGTTTCATATCTAATTTTATAACATTAATTTATTTTAAAATTTCTTATTTTGAAAGAATTATTAATATTTCAATAAGTTATCAAATGTTTGAAAACAAATATTATTTACATTAATTATATGACGTTTTTAGAGTCGTATATTGTCAATGAAATTTCTCATATATTTATTTTTTATGATTGGAGATTAAATTATATTTTAAAAGAAATTTTTGATATATCATGAAATCCTTTTTCACTATTTAAAAAATTTAACTCGGATAATCAACTTATTTTGTGCATAATATAAATTCTTTCTATAAAAGAAAAATTTATGGAAATTATAAAAAATTCAATCTACTAAAGAATAATTTTTAAAAATAACAAAAAATTCCATCTATAGAAAGAAAATTTCTTAATTAATTATTACTGCACATACTTTTCCAATCATCGAATATCCTCGCCATGAGTATTAAATTAGGATTATGAAAATTTTTTCATCAATGATTTTCCATCCTTTCATTTAATTAAGGATAAATTTATTAGTATTATATCAAATTAAGAATTTAATATATTTTTGGTTTGAAATAAAGACAATTTTACAAATTTAGAGTAATTTAACAAAGTCAAAGCAATATTTTAATATTGCTAATATTTGATCTCATACTGTTACTATTAATTGGCATGGTGATACATGATAATTTTGAATGTTAACAATTATTGGATGCAATTCAACATTAACTATAAACACATGTTATGGGAAATTAGTTGAAGCATTAGATTAGATTATTTTTGAATAGTTATCCTGAACTCGACTGAAGCATTATTTAATTGTTAAAATTTCATCAATATCCAATTGAAGAGCAGTACTCATTGATTTTTTCTTGCCTTATAACATAATGTAATTTCATAATCAAATCTATAAAAACTATAAAAGTAGTTTGTTAAATTACTATAATTTTAATTATTCCAGATATTTTTCTTTCAATATGATAAATAACCCTGAAATAGTTAAAACTTCAAAAAAAGCGAAAATAGCTTGACAATTAGAATAATAAGCTCTAATATATGGGCCATAAGATAAAAATGAACAGAACCAACATAATCCAAAAAGCTGTGCAAATAGTGTTATCAATAATAATATCTCAAAAATAAAAAGCAACAACATATTTTTTTTAGGTTTGTTAGAGGAACAGCATGTGGGTGAGAGAATTTTAAATGATAATGCTGTGGAAATATGAAAATGCTTTTAGCAAATATTTATATGCAATAGCATACATAATATAATTTGAATATTATAGGAGGTAAAAACTTCTTTTGAAGTTCAGCCCGTATATCCTTGTCTCGACGAGGGGCGAATTAGGTGGTATATGGGTTCTTCTATCATTCATCAAATTGCTTCTAATTTTCATATACCAATTTCACTACCTTATTTTTTATCATATCTAAAAATTCAGGATTATCATTTTCAAAATTTTGAAATGTTGACCATGAAATTAAATCAGCCATCTGCAGGCCTTTGTAATGCATTGAATCAACATGTTCTATCTTAATAGGTTGTTTTTTGATATTATTTAGATTATTTAAAAAGAGTTCGTTGAAATTATCTATCTCTTCCTGCTTGTTTTTTGATTTGTCTATGAATATGAAGGTAGGTTTATCAATGTTAATTAATTTAGCTAACCTTGAGGCCAAAATATCATATGCTTTTTTATTATCACCATATCCTATTTTAAATCTGTTTTCTTTGTCAAAAACGATTATGAAAACTTCATAATCGATGTTTTTTAATTTTTCAAGGATTTTAATTTTTAATTCATATGGGAGATTTCCTCCTTTAACTTCATTGGAGGTCAACATTTTCTTTTTAAAATCTCGTCTCGTTTTCTTAATTATTTTTTCTAGCTTTTTTGAATCCTCAACTTTGATAGCTGCCATGACAAAATACTTTGAACTGGCTTTTTTAGTTCCCAAATCTCCACTTTCATCAATATAAATATAAGACATGCTAAAAACCGGATTACAATTAATTTTACAACTTTTAATAATCTATTTTTTATCATTAATTAATATTTTCATCAGAGAATTATGTGTCGAAATATAATAAAAATTTTATATAAAAGTAATAATAAAATATTATATTAATTATTATATGTGGGTTGTAATAAGTATGGCCAATATAAATAATACCTCATCCTACATGGATGAAGACAAAAAGCAAATTATCAAAGAGTCTAATTATACCTATAGGGATGCTCTTGAAGTTTCAGCTTTTCTCATTGAAACTGGAAGGTTCAAAAGATTCTACAAAGAAATGCAAATTGCAGACCTCCAAAAAGAACTTGACCAAATGGACAAAGAAGAATAATGGCTAACTTCAAAAATATATCTTCAGGATATAACTCTAAGAAAAACTATTTTTGATTGTAAAAGGTAATAATAAAAATTATTATTATTTTTATATTTTTTACATAATATAATTTTATATATAATACATAATAAAATAATATATTATGTTACATGAAAATCCAATATTGGTGCAAGGATGGAAATAACACTCAAAAAATTGTTGAAGACTCAACCTTCACACACAGGGATGCATATGAACTGGGAGCAAAACTAATAGCTATGGGTAATGCGGAAGAAACAATAGCACTAATAAAACCAGTCCTGATTTTTAAAGAATCATAAAGCAAACCGAATACCGTTTAATTGAAACAAGAAAAAACTGAAAATAGAATTAAAAGATTTAAGGGAATAAATGTGCACTATATGAAAAATCGGTAGAAATAAACCATGTCTATGGGTAGTGAAAAAAATATAAATATAGTTTTACAATAATAAACGAATATCTACAATTGCAAATTTGAGAAATAGAAACCTGATCTCCATGTCAAGAGATTGAATTTCTTCATTTGAAATTGGTGTTGATATCTGTTTCATATCTAATTTTATAACATTAATTTATTTTAAAATTTCTTATTTTTATAAAAATATTAAATTTTCAATAAGTTATTTAAAGGTTTGAAAGTTTGAAAACAAATATAGTATACATTATAATTTAATGATTTATTTAGGAGATTGTAAATTTGATTTTAGTTAATGAGGATTTATGCAAAGGATGCCACCTTTGTCTGTTTATGTGCTATAAAAATGTTTATGCAATATCTTCGGAGGCTAATAAAAAAGGAGTGTTGCTTCCTTATGTTAAATTTGAAGATAGATGCACTAGCTGCGGAGTTTGTGAATTAATTTGTCCGGATCAAGCTATTACAGTTGATGTTAATAAAAATTGGTGGGTTGGAAAAGAAGATAATTCATTCAATCCTAAATTTTCAAATGGGAAGAAATAGGTGTTAAAATGTCAGAAGAATTATTTATTCAAGGAAACGAAGCATGTGCAAAAGGTGCACTAAGAGCTGGATGTAGATTTTTTGCAGGTTATCCTATTACCCCATCTACTGAAGTTGCAGAAACCTTATCTCGTGAACTTCCAAAAGTCGGAGGATCTTTTGTTCAAATGGAAGATGAAATTGCATCTGCAGGCGCAATCATTGGAGGATCTTGGGGAGGAACTAAATCAATGACTGCAACATCAGGTCCAGGTTTATCTTTAATGCAAGAAAATATTGGTTATGCATTTATTACAGAAACTCCTATTGTTATTGTTGATGTTCAGAGAGGTTCACCTTCTACAGGCCAGCCTACAATGGCATCACAGAGTGATATGATGCAAGCCCGCTGGGGTTCTCATGGAGATTATGAGCCGATAGCTTTATCTCCATCTAGTGTTCAGGAATTTTTTGATTTTACAGTAAAAGCTTTTAATTTAGCAGAACAATTCAGAACACCTGTATTTGTCATGGCTGATGAAATTATTGGGCACATGAGAGAAAAAATCATTATTGAAGATGATGTGGAAATAGTTGCAAGGAAAATGCCTGAGGATAAAGATAATTTTTCACCGTTTAAAAATGTTGAAAATTCTACAAATCCAATGCCTTCATTTGGTCAAGGATTTAATATCCATGTTACTGGTTTAACTCATGATGAAAGAGGTTATCCTGATACTAACGACCCTGAAGCTCATGATGCATTGGTTCAAAGGTTATGTGATAAAGTATTAAATAATCGTGATAAAATTTGTTCTGTACAATCAAACTACTGTGAAGATGCAGATATTATTATTGTATCTTATGGGGCTCCAATCAGGTCTGTTTATGAAGCTTGCGAAAAAGCAAGAGCTGAAGGTAAAAAAGTAGGTTATATTAAACTTGATACTCCATGGCCGTTCCCAGAAGAGCAGGTTAAGGAATTATCCAAAAATGCATCTGATGTGCTTGTTGTGGAATTGAATTTAGGTCAAATGTATTATGAAGTTGACCGTGTATTAAGAAGAGATGCTAATGTTCATCTTATGGGCCAAATTGGTGGATTAATGCCTACTCCTGAAGAAATATTATCTAAAATTAATGAAATGGGAGGAAATTAAATGTCTGAAGAAAATAAATTTACTCCATATTTGAGACAAGATAGATTACCACATATATTCTGTCCGGGCTGTGGAAATGGAACAATTATGAACGCTTTTATAGAAGGAATGAAAAAAGCAGAAATGGATTTTGAAAATATTGCAATGGTTTCCGGTATTGGTTGTTCTTCTAGGATTCCAGGATATATGAATTGTGATTCTCTTCACACTACACACGGCAGAGCATTAAGTTTCGCTACTGGTTTAAAAACTGCTAATAAAGATTTGGATGTGGTTGTTTTCACTGGAGATGGTGACTGTGCATCAATTGGTGGAAATCATCTAATTCATGCTGCTAGAAGAAATATTAATTTAACTGTTATTTGTATTAATAATAATATTTATGGTATGACTGGTGGTCAGATTAGTCCTACTTCTCCTAAAGGCAGTTTTGGAACTACTGCACCCTATGGAAATATGGATTCTCCATTTAATTTAGCTGAACTTGTTGCAGCTGCAGGTGCTACTTACTCTGCAAGATGGACTACAATCCAAATTGAAAATTTAGTCTCAGCTATTAAAGATGGTCTTAAAAATCCGGGTTTCTCATTTATTGAGGTTGCAACCCAATGTCCAACTTATTATGGGCGTAAAAATAAACTCAGAACTGCAACTGCTATGGCAGTAACAATAAAAATGAATACTGTATTTAAATCTGCTGCAGACAGGATGAGGAAAAAAGATTTGGAAGGAAAAATCGTGGTTGGAGAATTTGCTAATTCTCAAAGAGCTGAGTTTACAGAAAACATTGAAAGAATTAGCGAAGAAAAATTTGGTAAAAAAACTTTAATTAATTCAGCATATGAAGAGGAATTATAATGAGAACTGAAATTAGAATTGGCGGATTTGGAGGTCAGGGAGTAATTCTTGCAGGTATTATCTTAGGTAAGGCTGCAAGTATTTTTGATAAAAATGAAGCAGTTCAAACTCAATCTTATGGTCCTGAAGCCCGTGGAGGAGCTTCAAAATGTGAAGTCGTTATTGGTGATAGCGAAATAGATTATCCTAAAGTTCAAAGCCCAGACATATTAGTGGCCATGTCCAATGAAGCTTTAATAAAATACATTGTTGATTTAAAGGATGAAGGTACTTTAATTGTTGACCCGGACACTACAGATATTGAAGATGTGAGGGATTTCATCGATCAACATAATATTAAAGTTTTTAAAGCTCCTGCAACTAAAACAGCTAACGATGAAATCGGTCTTAAAATTGTTGCTAATATTGTTATGGTTGGAGCGATTACAAAAATTACAGGGGTCATATCTGAAAATGCGGCTGTTGAAGCAATTAAGGATAGTGTTCCGGCAGGAACTGAAGAAAAGAATATTGGTGCATTTAATGCAGGATATAATTTAGTTTAGTTAGGTGTTAATATGAAGTTTTTCGAAAATGTAGCAAAAAAAGTTTTTAATAAAGAAGGAATTAAAATACTTGAAGGTCATGTTGCATATTCTCCTGAAGAATCAATAGCAATATGCTCTGAAATGGGAGTTCCAGTTGTTTTGAAAGCACAAGTTTTAACCGGCGGTAGAGGCAAAGCTGGCGGTGTAAAATTTGCAGATAATCCTGGTGAAGCTTTAAAAGTTTCTGAAGAAATCTTGGGAATGGAAATAAAAGGTGAAGAGGTAAAACATTTATTAATTGAAGAAAAAGCAGATATCCTTCAAGAATATTTCTTAAGCATTTCTATTGATAGGTCTGCAAGAAGACCGGTTATTATGGTAAGTAAAGAAGGTGGTGTTGAAATTGAAAATCTCGCAAAAACAAATCCTGAGAAAATTATCAAATATTACCCACAACCTTTAATTGAATTTTTACCATATGAAGCCCGTGAAATTGCCCGTAAAATGGGAGTGCCTTCAGAGTTAATTGGACCAATGGGCGATGTAATTTTGAAGTTATATAATGTTTTCAATAAATATGATTGTGAAGTTGCAGAAATCAATCCATTAATTTTAACTCCTGATGGATTAATTGCCGCTGATGCAAAATTAGAAGTCGAAAATGATGCTTTATACAGACATGAAGACTTAGTTAATTTGTTACATTATAAAAAGAAAACAGTTGACTTTGTTAAATTAGACGGAGATATAGCTGTAATTGGTAATGGAGCAGGTTTAACCTTAACTGCAATGGATATGATTAAACTTAATGGTGGAGAACCAGCAACATTTTTAGATATCGGTGGTGGAGCTTCTGAACAAATTATTAATCAGGCATTAAACATTGTATTAAGTTATGAACCTGTTAAAGTAGTATTTTTAAATGTTTTGGGTGGTATTACTAAAGCCGATGATGTGGCAAATGGAGTAGTTAAAGCATTAAAACATACTGATAGGGAAGTACATATTGTTATTAGATTAACTGGAACTAATGAAAAAGAAGGTCAAAGAATTCTTGAAGAAGCTGGAATTCCATATGAAATTTCTATGGAAAAAGCAGCTAAAAAAGCAGTTGATTTATGCAATGAATTAAAAGCACAAGAATAATTTGTTATTAATTAGAAAAACTTCAAATATTCTTTATTAATCTTTAAAGGGAATTTAATCAATTCCTTTTATTGATAATATCTTGTTTTAAATATTTAATTTTTGTAAAAATAGAAAAAAACTAATTTTATTAAAAAAAAATAAAAATAAGTTCTTTAAAGAAATAATTCTTTAAAGAGTATATTAGCTGTTACTTACCAGCTAAACTTTCAAATCCTTTTGTAGCTAGTAACCTTGTAAATGTTCCTTCTGGAGTTACTATAATATTTCCTTTGGAATATTGGTCTATAGCAGTTTGAGTCATTGTATTCTTTTTAGTAGGGTCTTTTGCAGCTTCGGCAAGTGCTTTAACCAATACCATTACTGCATCTCCTCTAGACATGTTTCCTTGAACATTTTCATTTCCAGGATATCCATTATATGCATCGTTTTCACGAACAATGTCTTCTGCCTTAAGATCCTTAACTTCTCCATTTACTTTAAGTGGTCTGATTGAGTCAATAATTGCATCAACTCCGTCAGTATAAACAAGAACAACTGCATCAGCATGCATTCCAGTTCTATATTCTACTGTTTCACTAGCATATTGCATACCTTCTTTTACACCATACCACAGCGAGTCGTGAAGAAGTAGGTTTCCTCCAACACCAGTTTCCGCGGGTTCGGGTTGTGAAGGATGTGTCATACCTCCAGGATAAACTGGAGTATAATTGGCTATCTGTCCATTTTCTAAATGAACCATAAATGCCATATCTATAGCACCATTTTGTTGTTCTCCTCTATCTGAAGCTAAAACAAGAACATTTTTACTTTGTTCAGTTAGATTTGGAGTTAAAAATAGTGCACCGGCAATTATAGTTAATAATCCAATAAGAATAACTAAAAGAATCGCTATAATTAATTTTTTACTCCTATTCATAAATTCACATCCTCAAATTAAAATATTAATTTATAATGTAACATTGAAAATTGTAAAGTTTTTTTACTATTATAAATTATGATATTACTACCTATATAAATATTATTTTTTACATTAGCTAAAAAGAGAATTTTTTTATATTTTTTCACAATCTAAATTTTTTGAATTTCATTCAAAAAAATTAATAATAACAAATTATATAATAAATTATTAAAAATAAAGTTTTATACATCCTCATGATGGGGAATTTCAGATTGGAATTTCATCCATGACAGGTAATTATAAAAAAGAGAAAGTATATTGATTGAATCTAAAAATTACTCTGGCCCCACAGAGGATTAGCTTTCTAGATTTTATTTTGCAATTATTACAAACAGGTTATAACTGTTATAATTGCAAAGCCCATATAAAAATAATTTTAGCTAAATTGGATAAATACCAATATGGCGAGATACTTGAAATTATTGATTAAGTAATTAAAAGAATAGGTGAAATATATGATTATTAATATTGGTGCTGAATTTGGTACACATTTGGAATCAAATGAAATTGCTAGTGAATTAATTGAAATTTTAAATAAAATACCTGAAAAGGAGTTTATTTTAGATTTTAAAGATGTTTTATTTGTTACAATGAATTTTGCTCAGGCTTATTATGCTGCTAAATCAGAGTCCTCTAAAAAAATTTCAGAAATAAATTTATCTGATACAATTAAAGTAACTATGGGCGCTGCTGATGAAGCAGTTAATCCTTAGGTTATAAATTTTCTCTTACTAGAAATTTCTAGTAAATTTTTTTTTAAAATTTAATCATTCTAAAAGCACCACACGACTAACTTCAGATTCATTTGAGATTTCTCTACCACATTCGTCACCAATTCTTTTAGCAAAATCTTTCACTTCATTAAATGTTGGCATATTATCTAAAGTTAGTCTTTCACGGGATGATCCGACACACATATATGCTTTCACTTCAATAAAATCAGGATCTGCTTTTTCAATCAATTCAGCATATTTTTTAGGGTTAATCATATTTCTTCCTTTAACACAGGTATTTCGAATACATGTACGTGAATTAAAGTTTGAAAGAGTTTCAAGAGATTCATTTAAATTGTCCCATGCATTATTTATTTTAGGTCTGCATACATCATTAAATACTTCTTTTGTAGGAGCATCTAGTGAAAGATATAGTTGATACGGGTCATTTTCCAGATTTCTTAATCTTTCGACGCACTGGCCATTGCTTACTACAAAAGTTGTAAAATCTCTTTTATTAAATTCCCCAATTAATTCATCAATTTTGGGATAAAGTGTTGGTTCGCCGGCTAGGGAAATAGCCGCATTTGTAGGGCTTTTCAATTCTTCCAGTTTTCTTTTATTTGCTTTATCATTTCCATAATAACCACATAATAATTGGTTTTGGGCTTCAATAGCTCCGTTAACTATGGTTTTCGGGTCATCATATTTCTCATCTTCCCATTGAGTTTGTGTATAGGTTAAATCTCTCCAGCAAAATTCACATTCCTGCTGACAATTAGGAACAGCAGGAGACATTTGAAGACATCTATGGGACTCAATTCCATAAAATTTTTCTTTATAACAAACTCCTTTATCTACAATACTTTGTCGAGTCCAATGGCAGGTTTTAACTGCTGCATGACCATGACTGCCCACGAATCTATATCCACTTTTTTCTAATTTTTCTTGTTGGCTTTTATTAAATGACATAAAATCATTTTTATTTTTAGTTTTGTTAGTATTAGTATTTTATGAACATAATTATTGTATCATGGTTATTCTAGATTTTTTTGTAGTGGAACTACTTGTTTGGCAGTTAAAGAAAATAATAGCTATTACCTAATTATGATATAAATTATATTGACTTTTTCTTAAAAGAGAATTTCTAATCATAACTCTTTTTAATAATGTTATTCAAATATATATAGTAATAAGTTAATGATATGGCGATAATATGAATACACCAATAGTGATATTAAATTATAAAACTTATTTGGAATCAAGTGGTATGAATGCTTTAAATCTTGCATATGATTTGGAGAGTGCGGCTGCCGAATCAGGAATTACAATGGTAGCATCTCCTCAAGCGACAGATATTTATAGGATTCATGATGAAACATCCCTACCTATTTTTGCTCAACATATTGATCCAATAACTCCTGGAGGTCATACCGGTGGAAATTTAATTGAAACATTGGTTGATGCGGGAATTTCCGGTTCTTTAATAAATCATTCTGAAAAAAGAATGCAGCTTGCAGATATTGATGAAGTTATTCAGTTATGTAAACAGAATGGAATTGAATCTTGTGTTTGTACAAATAACATTGCTACCAGTAAAGCTGTAGCTAGTTTAAACCCTGATGCTGTTGCTGTGGAACCGCCAGAACTTATTGGTACTGGTATACCTGTGTCACAAGCACAACCTGAAGTTGTAGAAGACAGTGTTAAAGGTGTTAAAGCAATTAATAAGGATGTTAAAGTTTTATGTGGTGCCGGAATCACTAATGGTGATGATATGAAAGCAGCTATGGATTTAGGTGCGGATGGAGTATTATTGGCTTCCGGGATTATAAAAGCTGAAAGTCCAAAAGATGCTTTATTGGATCTTGTAAGTAAATTATAAATGAGTGGAAGTATGTCTGGAAATTTTAATACTATAGATGATTTTGATTTGGAAGATAAAACTGTACTTGTACGTATTGATGTTAACTCTCCAGTAGATCCGGGTACTGGAATTATTTTAGATGATACAAGATTAAAATTACATGCCAATACAATTAGGGAATTGGCTAAAAAAGGAGCTCGGGTGGTTATTCTTGCCCATCAAAGTCGTCCTGGTAAAAATGACTTCACTACTTTATCCCAACATGCTGATGCTTTGTCAGATATTTTAAATATGCGAGTTAAATATGTTGATTCAATTTTTTCTACTTCAGCTAAACAGGCTATTAAAGATTTAAAAGATCATGAAATTCTTTTACTTGAAAACGTGAGATTTTTCTCAGAAGAATCCCTTTCAAGAAGCCCTGAAGAACAGGCTAATACAATGCTCGTTAAAGAATTATCTCCATTAATTGATTACTTTGTCAATGATGCATTTGCAGCAGCACATCGTTCACAGGCATCATTAGTTGGGTTTACGGTTAATACGCCTTCTGCTGCAGGTCGTGTAATGGAAAAGGAATTAACTGTTATTCAGGATGCTTTAGATAATGTTCAACATCCATGTGTATTTTTACTTGGTGGTATGAAGCCTGATGATTCAATTGATGTGATGGAAAATGTTTTGAGTAATGGAACTGCTGATTCAATATTAACTACAGGTATTGTTGCAAATATTGTATTGTGGGCGGCCGGTGTAGATATTGGCCAAGTAAATCGTGATTTTATTGCAAGTCGTGGATATGAGGATATGGTTGATAAATCCAAAGATTTACTTGAAAGATTTGGTGATAAAATCAAATATCCTATTGATATAGCTATTGATGGGGATGGTGAAAGAGTAGATATTGATTCTGGTGAAATTCCAAATGAATCTATTTTTGATATTGGTGTTAAAACTATTGATTTTTATGCTAATGAAATAAGAAATGCTAAAACCATATTTGCCAACGGTCCTGCCGGAGTATTTGAGGATCCTAAATTTGCGATGGGTACTGAAGATTTAGTTAATGCTATTGCAAACTCTAATGGTTTTTCATTAATTGGCGGGGGTCATATTGCAGCTGCTACTGCAGGTCTTGGTTGTGAAGACTTAATGAGCCATGTAAGTAGTGGCGGAGGTGCTTGTATTAGTATGTTGGCCGGTAAAAAGTTGGCTGCCGTAGAAGCTTTAAAAAAAAGTAAAGATTAGCTATTAAAAATATTTAATAGCTTTTCAGAAGCTTTTTTAGGGTTTTCTGCACTCATAATTGCACTGACTACAGATAAACCTGCAATTCCAGTATCTTTTAATTCCTTCGCATTTTCTATTGTTATTCCTCCTATTGCAACAACAGGAATATTAATGGAATTTGCAATGTCGGACAAATCTTTTTTTGTAACACTTGGAGCATCATCTTTAGTTGCAGTAGGAAAAATTGCTCCAGTCCCAATATAATCTGCACCATCTTTTTCAGCCTTTTTTGCTTCTTCAATGGTTGCAGCAGATACTCCTAAAATTTTATTTTCACCAATCAATTTTCGTGTAATATCACATGGCATGTCACTTTGTCCAACATGAACGCCATCTGCATCAATAGCCAGTGCTACATCTACACGGTCATTGATTATTAAAGGAACATTATATTTTGCTGTTATTTCTTTAACTTTAAGGGCTAAATTATAAAATTCTAATGTTTCTGCAGTTTTTTCTCTAATTTGAACTACACTAACTCCACCGAGAATAGCTTCCTGAATCGTTTTTAAAAATTTTTCTTCGTTTTCACTGTTGTCTGTTACTAAATAAAGTGATAAATCTATATTCTTCATAATATCTCAATTTTTGATTCATTTGCTAATTCTTCAGCATCAGTTTTATATAAAGCATCAATTAATAATGTTCTAAATGACCCTGTTCCCAAATTTTCTTCATCAACATTAGCTCTGGCTTTTTCACCTGCTTTATTCATTGCAAGTATTGCAAGTAAAGTTCCATCAAAGGGATTTGTGGCTCCTATGCAACTTCCAACAATAGAAGATAACATACATCCGCTGCCAGTTATTAACGGCATCATTTCATCGCCGCCGTAAATTGCAATAGTTGTTTTTCCGTCACTTAAAATATCGATAGGACCACTTGCCAAAATTACTGTATTTAATTTTTCTGCAGTTTTTGCAATTATTTTTCCATTTGCTTTTAAGTTATCTTTTGTTATAATATCATCGTTACAAACATCTACTCCTTTAGCGGTATTTGTTTCATCTGTAACATTAAATAATTTAGCTATTGTTTTTATTTCAGTTATGTTTCCACGTATTGCGGATATATTATAATTTTTTATTAAATCAATTGTTGTATTATTTCTCAGTTTACTTACTCCGACTCCAACAGGGTCTAAGGTTATTGGTATGTTTGTTTTATTGGCTTGTGCTGAGCCGATCTTCATAGCTTCAATTTGCGGATGCTTTAATGTTCCAATATTTATTACTAATGCATCTGAAATATTAACAATTTCTTCAACTTCGTCTAATTCTTCAGCCATAATAGGTGATGCTCCAATTGCAAGAACTGCATTAGCACAATCATTTACTGTAACAAAATTTGTTATGCAGTGTGTTAAGGGGCATTTTTCTTTAACATTTTTTATTAAATCTGGTATTTTTTCAAGTATTTTTTCTTCTTTATTTGTCATGATTATTTATTATAAATTTAATTTTATATAAAAATGTTGGTCAATCTTATTTTTTTACGAAAAGTATTTAAATAAGATTTAATAAATAATATAATGTTATATTCATAATTTTTCTTTGCCTCGGTGGCTCAGCCTGGTAGAGCGCCAGACTTGTAATCTGGTGGTCGCGGGTTCAATTCCCGCCCGGGGCTTAAATTTCGGTTTAAATTAGTTATTTTAGTTAACTTTATATATAAGGAAATTTATATTATAATATGTTGTATGTTGTTGGGACCGTAGGGTAGCTTGGTCGATCCTTTGGGCTTTGGGAGCCTGAGACTCCGGTTCAAATCCGGGCGGTCCCATTCAAGTCCCGCCTTAGCTCAATTTGGCAGAGCGTTGGACTGTAGATCCAAATGTTGCTGGTTCAAGTCCGGCAGGCGGGATTTCAATTATTTTATTGAAATTTATAATTTTTTTTTAAGAATATTATATTTTTTCAAAACATTTATATATGATGACTATCATATTAAATTAATAGTGTATTGTTAAGAGTACACTTGATTTAAGTGTTTTGCCCTGGTGGTGTAGGGGCTATCATGTGGGCCTGTCGAGCCCGCGACTCGGGTTCAAATCCCGGCCAGGGCGCTTAAATTAATGTATTTTATAAGGGCCCGTAGCTCAGTCTGGCAGAGCGCTTGGCTTTTAACCAAGCGGCCGCGGGTTCAATTCCCGTCGGGCCCGTTCTAATTTTATATTTAACTTTTCTAGCTGGAGGAAAAAATTTGAAAATAGATATTCAACAACATGATTTAGTACCAAAGCATGAAGTTATTTCAGAATCTGAAAAAGAAGTATTACAACAGAATTCTGATTTTGATATTAATAACCTTCCAAAGATTAAAATTAATGATCCTGTAGTTAAAGAGCTTGCTAAGAGCAATAATGTTTCTGCGGGTGATGTTTTGAGAATTACACGTAATAGTAAAACTGCTGGTGAATTTATTTCATATAGAATTGTTATTGAAGGTTAGATAATTAATATAATATTAGAGTAAGTTTATATTGTTTAATTTCTGTATTTTTTGTTTTTTTAGAAATTCATTATAAATTAGTTTGAGATGAATTATCTTTTAAATAGATAGTTGGGAGTAAATTAAGAATAATGATTTAAAAATAATAGATAAGTTAAATTTCATTTATTTTATTTTTATTGTTTAATTTATTTTATATATGTTTACATAATGCTGGAGGAAGTCAATGACAGATAATAACTGGAAGTTAGTTGATTCATTTTTTGACAAATATGATTTAGTTGATCACCATATTAAATCATATAATGATTTTGTGAATAATAGAATTCAGAAAATTATTGACATTAGCGAACCTATTGTTATTGAAAACGATGAAACTGATGAAAAAACTGGTGAAATCAAAAAGGTTAAATATACTGTGAAAACTGGTCAAGTTACAATCAGAAGACCATTTACCCGTGAAGCAGATGGTTCTAATAGTGATATTTATCCTACTGATGCAAGACTTAGAAATTTGAACTATTCTGCACATATGTACCTTGATATGGCATTAAATAAGGATGATGAAGATAATCCTTTAGAAAAGGTTTACATTGGAGAATTGCCTGTAATGTTAAAATCTGACTACTGCTATCTCAATGGTCTTTCTGCTGAAGAGTTATTAGAACATAATGAAGATCCTCAAGATTTAGGTGGTTATTTTATAGTAAATGGTTCTGAAAGAGCTGTTGTAACTATGGAAGAAATTGCACCTAACAAGGTTATTCTTGAACGTGTTAAAGAAATTGAAGATAGGCATGCTAAAGCAGTTGTAACTTCAATTAGAAGTGGTTTCAGAGCTAGAATTACTTTAGAATATAAAAAACCACGTAAAAATAAAGCGTTTTTAAGAGTATCTTTCCCTTATGTTCCGGGTGAAATACCATTAGTTATTTTGTTAAGAGCTTTAGGTTTATCAACTGATGAGCAAATAATTACTAAAATTTCTGAATCAAATAATAATTTCCAAATGATTATTGCAGATGATATTAAAGTTTCTGAAGAAGCTCTCAAGTTAGATCCTGCTGAAATGCAAGATTTATCAATTGAAGAGAGAAATGAATATTTAACTACTGCTGCAATTAAATATATTGGAAATCGTGTTGCTTTTAAAATGTCTGAAGATTATCGTATTCAACGTGCTGAAGAAGTAATTGACCGTTACTTATTGCCTCATTTAGGAGATAGTAAAGAAAAACGTGCGGATAAAGCTACCTACTTAGCTGAAATGACTGAAATGTTACTTGAAGTTATTCATGACCAAAGAGAACCTCACGATAAGGACCATTATACTAATAAAAGACTCAGAGTTTCTGGAGATTTAATGGAAGATTTATTCAGAGTTGCTTTCACTAATTTAACTAGAGATATGAGTTATCAACTTGAAAGAAGTATTTCCAGAGGTAAAGAACTTTCCATTAAACAGGCAGTTCGTAGTGATGTTTTAACTGAAAACATTAAGCACGCAATTGCTACAGGTAATTGGGTTGGTGGAAGAGCTGGTGTAAGTCAGCTTTTAGATAGGACCAGTTACATGGGTACTCTTTCTCATTTAAGACGTGTTGTATCTCCATTAACAAGAAGTCAACCTCACTTTGAAGCAAGAGATTTGCACCCAACTCAGTTTGGTAAGATTTGTCCTAATGAAACTCCGGAAGGACCAAATTGTGGACTGGTAAAGAATTTAGCTTTAATGTGTAATATCTCTGAAGGTTCTGATGAACAACAAATTAAAGAAATAATTAAAACTATGGATGTTGAATTGATTTAAGGGGGTGAAATGTTGACTAAATATACTGATAATGATATAATTGATGCTTATAAGTTTTTTGGATTTGATAAAGTTGTTACTCGTAAAAAAATTAGAGATGCTTTTGAGGAATTAGCTAAAACCCATCATCCGGATAATGGCGGTGATGAAGAAAAAATGGCTGAAATTAATTCCCACAAAGAAGCTATTGAAAGTTTTTTCAAATCCCATAAAAAATTAGGAAAAAATACTAGGCTCAGCAAAGCATTCGAAGAAGTTTTTGAAGACATTGAAAACTTTGTGCATCCTGAAGAAAATGCAGAAGATGCCGCTAAGAATGAAGATGCAGACTCAGATAATGAGGTTTTAAGTGAACAAGTCCCTGAAGAAGATTTTAAACAGGAAGAAGTAATAGAAACTCCAGTAACTACAAATAATCTTAAAACAAAAATCTACATTAATGGTGAGCTTTTTGGAACTTGTGATAATCCTGTTGAATTTACACAAGAAATGAGAGAAAAAAGAAGAAAAGGTCAAGTTTCCCATGAAATGAACATTACTTATTATGAAGATAATAATGAGATTTATATTTTCAATGATCCGGGTAGGGCTAGAAGACCTTTAATTATTGTTAAAGATGGTCAACCTCTCCTTACTGAAGATCATCTTAATAAAGTTGCAAACGGTAAATTAAAATGGGATGATTTAATTGAAAAAGGTGTTATTGAGTATTTGGATGCTGAGGAAGAAGAAAACTCATATATTGCCATGAGATTGAATGATTTAAATGTTAATCATACTCATTTGGAAATCGACCCTGCTACTATGTTAGGTATCTGTGCAGGTATTATTCCATTTTCAGACCATAATTCCTCACCAAGGAATACTATGGAAGCAGGTATGACAAAACAGGCTTTAGGATTATATGTATCCAATTATTCTTTCCGTACTGATACTAGAGCTCACTTATTACATCATCCTCAAACTCCAATAGTTAAAACACGTATCATTGACTCAACTAATTATGATTTAAGACCTTCCGGTCAGAACTTTGTTGTTGCATTAATGAGTTATGAAGGATATAACATGGAAGATGCAATGGTTATCAATAAAGGTTCTCTTGAAAGAGGATTAGGCAGGTCTTCATTTTTCAGATCATATGACACTTCTGAAAAAAGATATCCTGGTGGTCAGGAAGATAACTTCGAAGTGCCTGATAAAAACATTAAAGGATACCGTTCCGAAGAAGCTTATAGGCACTTGGATGAGTATGGTGTTGTTAATCCGGAATCATATGTTGAATCTGGTGATGTATTGATTGGTAAAACTTCACCACCAAGATTTTTAGGTGAATTTGATGAATTAGCTAGTGCTGCAGAAAAAAGAAGAGAAACTTCTGTAACTGTACGTCATGGTGAAAAAGGTATCGTTGATGCTGTTTTATTAACTGAAACTATTGAAGGTTCCAGACTTGCTAAAATTAGAGTTAGAGATACCAGACAGCCTGAATTTGGTGATAAATTTGCATCAAGACACGGTCAGAAAGGGGTTATTGGTTTAATTTTATCTCCTGAAGATGTTCCTTTCACAGAGTTTGGTGTTGTACCTGATTTGATAGTTAATCCTCACGCTATTCCTTCAAGGATGTCTGTGGGTCAGGTGCTTGAGATGGTTGCTGGTAAAGCAGGATGTCTTGAAGGAGAACGTATTGATGGTACTCCATTTAATAAAGAACTTGAAAAAACAATTAAACAATATCTTTTAAATCATGGATTTGAGTCTGCAGGCTGTGAATCATTATATAGTGGTGTGACTGGTGAAAGAATTGAAGCAGAAATCTTCGTTGGAGTAGCATATTATCAAAAATTACACCACATGACTACTGATAAAGTTTATGCTCGTTCTAGAGGCCCTGTACAAGTACTTACACGTCAACCTACTGAAGGTAGGGCTCGTGAAGGTGGTTTAAGGTTTGGAGAGATGGAAAGAGATTGTCTTATTGCGCATGGTGCAGCTTTAACCTTAAAAGAAAGGCTTTTAGATGAATCTGATAAATATGAAGCAATTGTTTGTGAACATTGTGGAATGTTGGCTGTTGAAGACAAAAATAGAAATAAAAAATATTGTCCAATTTGTGGAGATGTAGAAACTTATCCAGTTGAGATATCTTATGCATTTAAATTGTTATTAGATGAACTTAAAAGTTTATGTATCTTCCCTAAATTAGTTTTAGGAGACAAAGCATAATTTGAAGGAGCTGGTACATTGAAAGAATTTATCAAAAAAATTGAAAGAATTAACTTTGGATTAATGTCTCCAGAAGATATTCGTAAGATGTCTGTTGTTCGTGTTGAAACTCCAGATACTTATGACTCTGACGGTTATCCAATTGAAAACGGTTTGATGGACCCTCGTTTAGGAGTTTTAGACCCTTCACTCAGATGCCACACCTGTGGTGTTAGAGGTGGAGATTGTCAAGGACACTTCGGTAGTATTGAACTTGCAAGACCAGTTCTTCATGTTGGTTTTGGAGATATTATTCATAAAATATTACGTTCAACCTGTAATGAATGTGGACGTGTTCTCTTATCTGATGATGTTTTAGAAGATTATAGGGAAAAAATAGCTGATGCTATGGACCATAAAGAGAATTTAGAGGATGTTTTGAAAAAAATTCAAAATGAAGCTAAAAAAGTTGAAATGAATGAATCAAAACAAAACGATATCGTTGATAAAGTCATGGATGAAATTTATCCTGAAAAAGATGATGAATATGACGATATTGACCGTGAAGACATCTTATTGAAAATTCTAAATCAACTTTATGCTGAAGCATACATGAAAAGAGACGATGCTGAAGATAAACATTCATTCAAATTTATCGATCCAAAACAACTCTGTCCTCACTGTAGGAAAAACCAAAATTTAGCAGATATTGAGGCAAGTTATGATATATTAGAAGCTAAACATACTGAAGATATTAATAATATTAAAGAAAATATCCGTTCTAATATTGAAAGTGATTATACTAAAAAAATTGAAAAAATTGATGCTAAACTCTCTGAACTTAATAGTAAGGGTGATGCTGATGCTATTACTAATTTGGAAGATGAAAGGGCTAAATTAGTCGAAGAACAAGAGTTAAAATCTGATAAAAAGTTCAGCAATGAATTTAAAAAACGCATTAATGATTATGTTGCAGAGTATGTTAAAAGTCTTGTTCAGGAATCAATTGTTTTAGATAAACCTACTACTATCAGTCAGGGAGATTATAAGTTAACTGCTTCTGAAATCCGGGAAAGATTGGAAAGGATTAATGATGAGGATATTTTTGTTTTAGGTATTAATCCCGAAGTTGCCAGACCAGAATGGTTAGTTTTAACTGTATTGCCTGTTCCTCCAGTAACTGTAAGACCATCTATTACTTTAGATACTGGTGAACGTTCAGAAGACGATTTAACTCATAAATTAGTTGATATTTTACGTATTAATCAAAGATTAGTTGAAAATATGGAAGCTGGTGCTCCTCAATTGATTGTTGAAGATTTATGGGATTTATTACAATATCACGTTACTACTTACTTTGATAATGAAGCTAGTGGTGTTCCACCGTCCAAACACAGATCAGGCAGACCTTTAAAAACCTTAACTCAAAGGTTAAAAGGAAAAGAAGGAAGATTCAGATCAAACCTATCAGGTAAACGTGTAAACTTCTCAGCACGTACTGTAATCTCTCCAGATCCAAACATCAGTATTAACGAAGTCGGTGTTCCTGAAATGATTGCAAAAGAGGTAACCGTACCTGCTTATGTAAACGACTGGAACATTGATGAAATTAGAACTTATGTTGAAAACGGTCCTAATGTACACCCTGGTGCAAATTACATGATCAGTGAATCTGGAAACAGAAGAAAAATCAATGAAGATACTAAAGAGTATATTTTAGAGAATTTAAAACCTGGTGATGTTGTAGAAAGACACTTGAAAGATGGAGATATGGTTTTATTCAATCGTCAACCTTCACTTCACAGAATGAGTATGATGGCTCATGAAGTAAGGGTATTGCCTTATAAAACTTTCAGATTAAACTTATGTGTATGTCCTCCATACAATGCAGATTTCGATGGGGACGAAATGAACATGCACGTTTTCCAGACTGATGAATCCCGTGCAGAAGCAAAATCATTAATGCGTGTACAGGAACATATTTTATCTCCAAGGTTCGGTGGACCAATTATCGGTGCAATTCACGACCACATTTCCGGAGCATATTTGTTAACAAGAAAATCAATGAAATTCACAGAAGAACAAGCATTGCAAATAATCCGTAAGTCACATTTAGCAATTCCTGAAAATGATGGTGAAAAATGGTTATTAAAATCTGAATCTCAGGAAAGTCCTGAAATTGAAAGGGAAATTGCTAAAAAGACCAAAAATGTTCGTGGAACCAAATCAGATAAAGAAGCTTATCTCAATACTTTAGACTTAACTGAAGACGAAATATCTAAACGTCTTAAAGCAAACAAATGGAATGATGAAGAAAAAGAAATCATCAAATCCATTGCACGCAAACGTATTGCTGATGAAATCACTGCTAAATATTCATCTGATAATCAAGATAGTGCTGATTCAATCATTGAAAAATTGAACGGTGAAGAATGGACAGGTAAAGAGTTATTCTCATTACTTTTACCAAATAACTTAAATTTAACTTATAAGGCTGAAATTTGTACTAAATGTGGCCAATGTGACAGAATTTTACGTGAAGCTCCTGATTTGGATGTTGTTGATTATGATAAATTATGTCCTATTGATGCATATGTCATGATTGAAAACGGTATCTTAAAACATGGGGTTGTTGATGAGAAAGCATATGGATCCATGTCAGGTCAAATTTTAGATAAAATTGTTAAAGAATATGGTCCTGGAAGAGCTAAAGAATTCTTAGATAGGGCTACTGACTTAGCTATCTGTGGAATTATGGTAACCGGTATTACAACCAGTTTAAATGATGAAGAAATTCCAGAAGAAGCCCAAGACAGAATTAACGAGCACTTACAAAAATCAGAAGAAAAAGTAGACAGGTTAATTGATGCTTATAACGAAGGTTTCCTTGATGCTTTACCGGGTAGAAGTTTAGAAGAAACTTTGGAAATGAGAATTATGCAAGTTCTCGGGGAAGCCAGGGATAAATCTGGTGAAATCGCAGAAGATTACTTAACTATGGAACACAACCACTCTGTTGTAATGGCACGTACAGGTGCTAGGGCATCTATGTTGAACTTAACACAGATTACTTCTTGTGTAGGTCAACAGGCAGTTAGGGGTGGACGTATCCACAGGGGTTATATTGAAAGAACCTTACCTCACTTCAAAAGAAACGAATTAGGGGCAAAGGCAAAAGGATTTGTACATTCAAGTTATAAATCCGGATTAGACCCAATTGAATTCTTCTTCCACGCTATGGGAGGAAGAGAAGGTCTTGTAGATACTGCGATTCGTACAGCACAATCCGGTTATATGCAAAGAAGACTTGTAAACGCACTTCAAGATTTACAGGTAAAACCATCAGGACTTGTAACTGATAATCAAAGTAATGTTGTTCAAAGAATCTTTGGTGACGATGGTGTAGATCCAGCTAAAAGTGACTTTGGTATAGCAGCAAACTTAGATAAACTTATTGAAGAGATTAAATTAGAAGAAAAATCTCATGAAATATCTCAGGAAGGTAAATAAGGGGTGTAAATATGGATGAATTAATTGAAAAAGTGCAAAATACTTTGGAAGAGCGTAATATTTGCATTCCAGATGGTTATGATATTAATAATGTTTTAGTAGATTATGAATCAATTGATATGACTGATGAAATCTTTGAAGAAATAATTGCTAAATTTAAAAATATTAATTTAGTTTGTGATTTATTAAATAAATTTAATATGGATTTTGTTGAATTTTTACAAACTTTAGAGGAAAATAATATTGAAATATTGGATTATTATTATATTAAAAATATTTTTGAAAAATTAAATAATAATCAAATTTCCGATGAAGAATTTGAAGCTGTTGTCAATGAAATTATAGTTATCGATAAAGTTTTAAAAGTTTTATTTGATAAAGGTATTGAATTCCCTAAAGGCTATGTTGAAGATTTGGCAAATGCTTATACTCGTCGTGATTTAACTGATGATGAGTTAGATAAACTTGCAGATAAATTAAAAATTGCCTATGACCGAGCTCATGTTGAAGCTGGAGAGGCTGTTGGAACAGTAGCTGCACAATCTGTTGGTGAACCAGGTACTCAGATGACTATGCGTACTTTTCACTATGCAGGGGTTACTGAATTAAACGTAACATTGGGTCTTCCAAGACTTATTGAAATTGTTGATGCAAGAAAAGATATTGCGACTCCAACAATGGATATTTATTTCGAAGAAGACAAACGTTATGATGAAGAATTTGTTAAAACTTTAGCTAATAAAATTGGTAAAAGTACTATTAACGATATTCTTGATGACTTTAATTTGAATTATGCTGAAATGCAAGTTGAAGCTACATTGTCAGATAAAAAAATTGATGAAAGAAGACTTGTTAAAGAGGATATTATTCAGAAAATAGAAGCTGACTTCAAAAAAGATAAACCTGAAATTAATGGTAATCTTATAATAATTAAGCCTAAGCAGGATGGAGAGGAAAGACATAGGATTCGTAACCTCCGTTTATTAGCTGATAAAGTCCGTGATTTACAAATCAGTGGTGTTAAAAAGATAGGTAAGGTTATTATTCGTAAGGATGAGGAATGGGTTATTCACACAGAAGGATCCAATCTTAAAGAAATTTTATCTCTTGATGGAATTGATCCTAAAAGAACCACTACAAACAGTATTCGTGAAATTGAAGATGTTTTAGGTATTGAAGCAGCTCGTCAATCAATTATTAATGAAGCAAATAATACTCTCTCAGAACAAGGACTTACTGTTGATGTAAGACATATTATGTTAGTTGCAGATATCATGACTTCCGAAGGTGAAGTTAAATCTATTGGAAGACATGGTATTAGTGGTGAAAAATCAAGTGTTTTAGCACGTGCAGCTTTTGAAGAAACCGGTAAACATTTACTTAACGCAAGTATTCGTGGTGAAGTGGATGATTTAACTGGTATCATCGAAAATATTATTATTGGACAACCAATACCTCTTGGTACCGGATCAATCGGTGTCAAAATGGCAAAAAATGAATAGGAGGCTAGATGATGGACGTAGATAGAGGAATCAGAGTAGCTGTCGACACAGGTGATGTGACTTTAGGCTCTGAAAAATCAATTCAATCTTTAAAATTAGGAAAAGGTCAGCTCGTTGTTGTTGCTCAAAATGCTCCTAAAGATATTATTGAAGATGTTGAATATTATGCAAAACTCTCAGAAATTCCTTGTCACATTTATGATGGAACAAGTGTTGACTTAGGTTCTGTTTGTGGTAAACCTTTTACCGTTGCTACATTAATCGTTAACGATCCAGGAGATTCTACTATATTAGACGATTTGAGGTAGATTTACGTGTCTATTAAATTTGGTGCAAATGAAATAAGATTCATAGCTCTATTTGAAAACATGACTGGAGCAATGGTTAAGGATTGCATTATCGATGATGATAACAATAAGGTTACTTTCGTTGTTAAGCAAGGAGATATGGGATTAGCTATAGGTAAACGTGGAAGTACCGTATCAAAAGTTCAAAGAGCAGTAGATAGAGGGGTCGAAGTCATTGAATTCAATGAAGATCCTGCTCAATTTATTAAAAATATTTTATCTCCGGCTGAATTACAAAGTGTAAAGATTTCAACCAGAAAATCTGGAGAAAAAATTGCTACTGTTGCAACAGATAATACCAATAAGCGTATTGCTATTGGTAAAAATGGTATTAACATAGAAAGGGCTAAAGTTTTAGCTAATAGACTACATAATATTGATAACATTATTTTAAAATAGCTTATTTGAGCTATTTTTAATCTATTTTTTTTAATTTTACTTTTTTTATATTAGTTTTGAATTTTTAATTTCATTTTTCTTCAAGATCATTGTCTATTTTTTTAACAACTCTTGCAGGAACTCCCAAAGCAAGTGAATTATCTGGAATATCTTTTGTAACAACTGCACCGGCACCTATAACAACATTATTTCCAATTGTAACTCCTGGAAGAACTGTAACATTACCTCCTAACCACACATCATTACCAATATGGATTTCTGTTGCTTTTGCCAAATGTTTGCGTCTACCTTTTGGACTTAATGGATGATTAACAGTTGTAATTAATGTATTTGGTCCAATCATTACATTATCTCCTATATGTACTTCTTTAATATCCAGAATTGTTAGATTATAGTTCCCGGTAAAATTATCTCCTATATAAATGTTTTTTCCATTGTCAAATGAAAATCGTTTGCACATCATAACATTATTTCCTACAGAACCTAAAATCTCACACAGAACATCATATTGCTTTTCAAAATCAGAATCATCAATCGAATTGAATTTAGTACTGTTTTTGATTGCTTTTAATTTAAGTAAACTTATTTCTTTATCATCATATGAATATTCAAGACCTGCCTTCATTTTTTCAATTTCTTTCATGGTTTAACTATTGGTTTACTTAAATAAAAATATGATGGATTTCAATAACCTTTTTGAAAGAGTTATTTTTTAGATATGAGACAGGACGCAAAATTTTTAGTTTATTTTGTTTGTTTTTTATTTTTTCAGATTTTTCTTCTGCTTGTTTTAAAAGGTTTTTACTTGAAGACCTTAATTTATCTTTGTTTTTATCCTCTTTTGAAGTTTCATTAACTTTTTTAACGACTTCTTTCAATTTTTCTTTATCAGTTAGTGTTTTGAACACTGTTTCAAGATTCTTCACCTAATTCTTCTTAATCTAATTTAATACTTTCTTAAGATGTCCTTTCATTATTTTAATTGTTGTTCATTTGTTAATTTATTCATAGGTGTTTTTGCTTTAATTTTAGTTCTATCTAAACTCACATGATAAATTTAAACCAAATCTTCTTCTGTTGCAATTTTTATAGTTGTTTAAAAGTATCATCAATTAAATCAGAATAATCATGTTTAAATCTAAGTAAAAAAATATTAAAAATTAGTGAGTTTGTGTTCCACTTTATTTCTAATGTAAATAAAAATTTTTTTTATATTACTGATTTATTTCATGTTAAAAACCATACCTTTATAAAGGTTAAAAAAGATATTTAATTGTAAGATATCTATACTTATTACAAACATGACTATGTGTGCTTTTTGTCTATGTTTATATTTATCTTAGGATATCTTCATTTTAGATAAAATGTGTTTTTTATCTATTAATTATTATTTACTAATTTATATCTTAGAATTTAGATTGTACTGTTAGTGAGCAGTATAAATCGCAGCGGTGGATTCTTAGATATGTTTTTTGACAAAATGTTTAGAGGAAAAATTATGCCAGGACTTTTTGCTGCAAAAAAACTTAAAAAGAATAGACAAAATTTTAAGTGGAAAGATGTAGATTACAAAAGGAAAGCTTTAAGATTAGATGTTAAAGCAGATCCTCTTGAAGGAGCTCCTCAAGCTAGGGGTATTGTAATCGAAAAAGTAGGGATAGAAGCAAAACAACCTAACTCTGCTATTCGTAAATGTGTACGTGTTCAATTAATTAAAAACGGTAAACAATTAACTGCTTTCGCACCAGGTGACGGAGCTATTGGTTTTATCGATGAGCACGATGAAGTTATGATTGAAGGAATTGGAGGACCATCCGGAAGATCCATGGGTGATATCCCTGGAGTTCGTTGGAAAGTGTCTAAAGTTAACAATGTAGCTTTATCTGAAATGGTAAGTGGAAAAATAGAAAAACCTGTAAGATAAGGATGGTAATTTTTATGAGTAAATTATTTGATAAATGGGATCTCGATGAAGTAAAAGTTGAGGACTTAGGTTTAATAAAATACATTTGTTTGGATGAAACTCTTGTACCTCACACTTCAGGCAGACATGTAAAAAGACAATTTGCAAAATCAAAAGTATCTATTGTTGAAAGATTAATGAATAAAATTATGAGAACCCACCTCAACTCCGGTAAGAAAAATAAAGCTTACAACATTGTGAAAGAAGCATTAGAAATTATCAACAAAAGAACTAAAAAGAATCCGATTCAAGTTTTAGTTACTGCAGTTGAAAATACTGCACCTCGTGAAGAAACTACCCGTATCAAATACGGTGGTATTGGATACCAGGTAGCAGTTGATATTTCCCCACAAAGAAGAGTTGATTTATCTTTAGGATTTTTAACTAGAGGTACTTTACAGTCATCATTCAAAAACAAAAGATCTGTTGCTGAATGTTTAGCTGATGAATTAATACTTGCTTCTGAAGAAGATTCAAGAAGCTTTGCTTTACAAAAAGCTGAAGAGAAAGAAAGAGTTGCTAAAGCAGCACACTAATCATATTCATATTTAGGTGATTTTCTTGAGTAGACGAGACAAAATGATTGCAAAAATCAAAGAATTAATGTATGAACCTGATCAAATCAGAAATATCGGTATCTGTGCTCACATTGACCACGGTAAAACCACTTTATCTGATAACCTTTTAGCAGGTGCAGGAATGATTTCCGAAGAACTTGCTGGTGATCAAAGATTCTTGGATTTTGATGAACAAGAACAAGCACGGGGTATTACTATCGATGCAGCAAACGTATCCATGGTACACGATTACAAAGAAAAAGAATATTTAATTAACTTAATCGATACTCCTGGTCACGTTGACTTCGGTGGAGACGTAACTCGTGCAATGAGAGCTGTAGATGGTGCAGTAGTTGTTGTTTGTGCTGTAGAAGGTATCATGCCTCAAACAGAAACTGTATTCAGACAAGCTTTAAAAGAAAACGTTAAACCGGTTTTATTCATTAACAAAGTTGACAGATTAATCAACGAGTTAAAATTAGAACCTGAAGAATTACAAAACAGATTCTTGAAAATTTTCATGGAAGCTAATAAATTAATTAAAAACATGGCTCCTGAAGATAAAAAAGAAGAATGGGCTTTAGATTTCAGTAATGGTAGTGTAGCATTCGGTTCAGCTTACCACAACTGGGCTATTAATGTTCCAACCATGCAAGAAACTGGAATTAACTTTAAAGATATTATTGAATACTGTAATGCTGAAAATGAAAAAGAATTAGCACAAAAAGTACCTTTATCCGATGTATTATTAGGTATGGTAGTAGAACACTTACCTTCTCCAAAAGAAGCTCAAATTTACAGAGTACCAAGTATCTGGGATGGGGATGTTGAATCTCCTGCTGGAAAATGTATGATTGAAACTGATCCAGATGGACCTTTAGCAGTAATGGTTACTAATGTTTCTGTAGATAAACATGCTGGTGAAATTGCAACCGGTAGGGTTTATGGTGGAGCTATTGAAAAAGGTACAGAAGTATATCTCGTTGGTTCTCATGGTAAATCCAGAGTACAACAAGTAGGTGTCTACTTTGGTCCTGAAAGAGTTAACACTGATAGAGTACCTGCAGGTAACATTGTATATGTTGCTGGTGCAAAAGGTGCTATTGCAGGGGAAACTCTCTGTTCACCTGAAGACAAAATTAAAGAGTTTGAAGGTTTAGAACACATTTCAGAACCAGTAGTTACTGTAGCTGTTGAAGCTAAAAATACTAAAGATTTACCAAAACTTATTGAAGTATTAAGACAAGTTGGTAAAGAAGATCCAACCGTTAAAATTGATATTAATGAAGAAACCGGTGAACACTTAGTATCCGGTATGGGTGAACTTCACTTGGAAGTTATTGGATACAGAATTGGTGAAAAAGGTGTAGATATCCAAACTTCAGAACCTATTGTTGTATACAGAGAAACTGTAAGAAAACTTTCACCACAAGTTGAAGGTAAATCTCCAAACAAACATAACAGATTCTACATAACTGTTGAACCTTTAGAACAATCTATCTATGATGCTATTCAAGATGGTGACTTAAAAGAAGGTAGAGTTAAAGGTAAAGAAGCAGCTAATGACTTCATGGAACATGGTTTAGAAAAAGAAGAAGCTAGAAGAGTTTGGGCAGTTCACAACAGAAGTTTATTCCTTAACATGACTCGTGGTATTCAATACTTGGATGAAGTTAAAGAATTATTACTCGAAGGATTTGAATCCACTCTTGAAAGTGGTCCATTAGGTGAAGAAATCTGTATGGGATTAAAATTCAAACTCCACGATGCAAAACTTCACGAAGATGCAGTTCACAGAGGACCTGCACAAGTATTGCCTGCTATCAGAAATGCAATTTTAGGTTCTATGACTCTTGCTGAACCTTCATTACTCGAACCTATGCAAAAAGTAGTTATTGATACTCCTAATGATTACATGGGTGCATGTACTCGTGAAATCCAAAACAGAAGAGGTCAAATTGTTGACATGGGTCAGGAAGGAGATATGGCAAGAATCGAATCAAAAGTTCCTGTAGCAGAAATGTTCGGTTTTGCTGGTGATATTAGATCCGCTGCTGAAGGTAGATGTTTATGGTCTACTGAAATTGCAGGATTTGAACCACTTCCACGTGAAATGCAAAATCAAATTGTGAGAGAAATCAGACAAAGAAAAGGTTTATCTCCAGAACCGTTCCCTACAAGTCATTACTTAGGAGACGTATAAATTTAAAAATTAAAATTTAATTTTTTTATTTTTTTATATTATTTATAAAAAATTCATCAAAAAACATTATCTATTTATATGTTAAAATATAAATTAATTTTAAGCTAACATTTAAGCTTACTAATGTTTGTTAATATATAATTTAAAATGAGGTATTATAATGGCAAAAGAAAAAGAACATCTTAACTTAGCATTTATTGGACACGTTGACCACGGAAAATCCACTTTAGTTGGACACTTATTATTAAAAGCTGGCACCAAAAATTCTCCACTAAAAAATACGATTACACTGTAGTAGACTGCCCAGGACACAGAGACTTCGTTAAAAACATGATTACTGGTGCTTCCCAAGCAGATGCTGGTGTATTAGTTGTTGCAGCTGACGACGGTGTAATGCCACAAACTAAAGAACACGTGTTCTTATCCAAAACTTTAGGTATCAACCAATTAATCGTAGCTATTAACAAAATCGATTTAGTAGATTACAGTGAAGACAAATACAATGAATTAAAAGAAGAAGTATCTAACTTAATTAAAACTGTAGGTTTCAACCCTGCTGAAGTACCTTTCATCCCATTATCTGCATTTGAAGGGGACAACATTGACGGACCATCTCCTAACACTCCATGGTACAAAGGAGACGACTTAATCTCCGCATTAGATAAATTATCTGCTCCTGAAAAACCTACTAACTTACCTTTAAGAGTTCCTATTCAAGACGTTTACTCCATTACTGGTGTAGGTACTGTACCTGTAGGAAGAGTTGAAACCGGTATAATGAAAAAAGGTGAAAACGTTATCTTCCAACCTGCTGGAGCTTCTGGAGAAGTTAAATCTATCGAAATGCACCACGAAGTATTTGATGTTGCTGAACCTGGTGACAACATTGGATTTAACGTAAGAGGTGTAGGTAAAAACGATATCAGAAGAGGAGACGTAGCTGGACACACTGATTCTGCTCCTACTGTAGCAAGAGAATTCAAAGCACAAGTTGTTGTTTTACAACACCCTGGTGTTATCACCGTTGGATACACCCCTGTATTCCACTGTCACACTTCCCAAGTAGCATGTACTTTCTTAGAATTAATGCAAAAATTAAACCCTGCTACTGGTGCTGTTGATGAAGAAAACCCTGACTTCTTAAAAACTGGTAATGCAGCTATTGTTAAAATTAAACCAACTAAACCAATGTGTCTCGAAAACGCAAAAGAAATCCCACAAATGGGTAGATTTGCTATCAGGGATATGGGTCAAACTGTTGCAGCTGGTTTATGTATTGAAATTACTGAAAAACAATAAATTGTGTAGAAAACCGTGTTTAAGTTTTTAACTTAACACTCTCTTTTCTTTTTTTGTATTTTGGAGGATAATTAATGAATCAAGCAAGAATTAAGCTTACAGGAACAGATCCAGAAAAATTAGCTTATGTATGTGATCAACTCAAAAATATTGCTGAAAGAACTGGAGTTGATTTATCTGGTCCTATTCCATTACCTACTAAAAAGTTAGTAGTACCTACAAGAAAATCACCTGATGGTGAAGGAAAAGCTTCTTGGGAAAAATGGGAACTTAGGATTCACAAACGTTTGGTTGGTATTGGAGCTGACGAACGTGCAATGAGACAAGTAATGAAAGTTAATGTTCCTGATAATGTAAGTATTGAAATCGAACTTAAAGGTTAAATATTTAGATTTTCTAAATATTTCCTTGTTAATATTCTTAAAGCCGAGATAGTCTAGCCTGGTAAGGCGCGGGACTTGAAATCCCGTGGAGTTTTCTCCTCCTGGGTTCAAATCCCAGTCTCGGCGTTATTAAAAATTTTTTTTGTACTTTTTAAAATTAGACTTCTTTATTCTATTTGTTTTTGTATGCCGAGATAGTCTAGCCTGGTAAGGCGCGGGACTTGAAATCCCGTGGAGTTTTCTCCTCCTGGGTTCAAATCCCAGTCTCGGCGCTAATTATTTTTTTTATTTTTTCATCGAATTCTTCCAGATTGGATACTACATCTTTTTTATCCAGTTTTTTGATGATTGGTCTTTTTATCATGATTAAAGATATATCTTTTTGATTTGCCGCTTCGATTTTTTCAATTACTCCGCCTATTTCACCGCTTTCTTTTGTTATCATTACACTTGCATGGTATTTTTCAATTAAATCGATGTTTTCTTTTAAGCTGGCAGCGCCTTTCATTGGAATTATGTGGCTGTTTTCAATTCCTAGTTTTTCACATTTTTCAATTGATTTTTCAACTTTTAAAATTCTTGGGTAAAATCTATCTTTTGAAATATTTTTTAAAACATCTTCCATAGTGTTTGCACCGGCAAAATGCAATATATTTCCTTTTGGTATTTCTCTAGATATTATTTCTCCTGCGTTTTCAAATGATTTAGCATAAATTATATGACTTGTATCTATATTTTCAAAGTTTAGCGGAGGTCTTTCAAAGCGAATGTATGGAATTTTACATATTTTGGAGACGCTAATGCTTGTTTGTGTGATGTGTTCTGCAAAAGGATGTGTCGCATCAATTAATATGTCAAAATCAGAGTTATTAATAATTTCAATAATTTCGTCTTTTAAAAGAGGTCTTGCTATTGTTTCATCACTTCCGGCTTCAGTTGCTAACTTTGATCCGTATTCTGTTGTGGTGGTGGTTAAAATATATGTATCATAATTATTTTTTAAGTGTTGAATTATTTCAGTAGAATCCTTTGTTCCTCCTAAAAGAATAATTTTTAATTTTTTCATTTTATCACTTTGTTCATGATTTTTTCAGTTAGGATTATGGTAAATGCTACAATTATGATACTAATCCAGTCTATTAATCCGATTGAAGTTGTCTTGAATATTATTTGTAATTGTGGGATGTATATTATTAGAATTTGCAGTAGTAATGATAGGATTATTCCTACATATAAGTATTTGCTTGAGCTTTCAGAGTTAGCCTTACAGTTATATGCATTAAATAACTGATAAACAACAAATAATGTAAATGCAATGGTCATTGCTTTTGAATCGTTTGCCGTATTCAATTCATAAATAAATAATCCTATTGTTCCAATAGCCATTACAATTCCTGATATGAGTATTTTAAGCAATACATTTCTATTTAAAATATCTCCTGTTTCGGGTTTTCTTTCCATTATATCTTTTTCGGCCCCTTCAAGACCTAATGTTTGTGCGGGTGGTCCGTCCATTACTATATTGATCCATAATAATTGTGCTGGATTAAATGGAAGTGGTAGGGATAAAAGTGATGTGCCGATTATTGTTAATATTGCTCCTACATTAGTTGATACCTGGAATTTTACAAATCTTTTTATGTTGTCGTAGATTTTTCTTCCTTCTTTTATTGCTTTGACTATTGTTGCGAAATCATTATCCTCTATTATCATATCTGATGCTTCACGAGCAACATCTGTACCGTTACCCATTGCAACTCCAATTGAAGCTTTTTTAAGTGCTGGTGCATCATTCACGCCGTCTCCTGTCATTGAAACTATGTTCTTTTTTTGTTTTAAAGTTTCTACGATTCTCATTTTTTGTGTTGGTTTAACTCTGGCATAAACTTGTATATCTTCTACTATTTCGGAATATTCTTCGTCACTTAAAGCATCCAGTTCCTCTCCTGTTATAACTTTGCCTGTTGTTAGTATTTTGAGGTCTTTTGCAATTGCTGTTGCTGTTTTCTGGTGGTCTCCGGTAATCATCACTACTTTAATTCCTGCTTTTTTACAGTCGGCAACAGCTTTTTTAGCACTTTTTTTGGCAGGATCTATTATTCCAACAAGTCCGGTTAAAATTAGATTTTCCTCATCGGGATTTTCATCTTTGGTTTTGTATGCAAATCCTATTACTCTTAAAGCATTATCTGTCATTTCATTAATTTTGTTAGACAGTGTTTGCTTAATTTCAGGTGTGATTATTTCAATAGTTCCATCATTATCTATGTATTTGCACTTTGATATTATTATTTCTGGAGCACCTTTTGAAAAAATCATATTATTTTTATCATCACACGTATATTCAGTAGTCATTATTTTACGAGAACGGTCAAGTGGGATTTCATTAACTCTGGTAAAAGTTTTATTTTCTATGTAATCATTTTCAAAATGTTTTAAAATTGCAATGTCTGTTGAATTTCCAATACTTTCATTCTCTTTGATTACTGCATTGTTACATAATGTTCCAATCAATGCGGTTTTTTCGCCATTATAATAAAATGAATCTGTAACGGTCATTTTATTTTCAGTTAATGTGCCTGTTTTATCACTACATATTACAGTACATGATCCAAGAGTTTCAACAGAAAGTAATTTTTTAACAATAGCATCAGATTTTGCCATCTGTTGCATACCTAAAGCTAAAGTTAAAGTCAATACTGCAGGTAATCCTTCAGGAATTGCTGCAACAGCCAATGAAACTGCCGTCATAAATGTCTGAACTAGAGGAATTCCTTTTGATAATTCCAAAATGAAAACAGCAATACACACAATTATTGCAATGGCCGATAATGTTTTTCCTAATTTATCAACTTTTTTTTGAAGTGGGGTTTCGCTTGATTCTTGCTGAACAACTTCTGCTATTTTACCGATATGTGTGTCCATACCTATATTGGATACAACTCCAATTGCATTTCCGGATAAAATATTTGAATCCATATATACTTCATTGCCAATGTCTTTAACAATTCCTTCAGATTCCCCAGTTAATGAGGATTCATCAACAATTAATTTATTTGATTCAATTAAAATTAAATCGGCAGGTATTTTTATTCCTTCTTCTAAAATTACAATATCTCCAATAGTCAACTCTTTTGCATCAATTGTTTTAATTTCTGATGATCTCTTGACAATAGCATGTGTTGTTATTAATGTTTTAAGTGCTTCTACAGCTTTTTGGGAACGGTATTCCTGTATAAAACCCATAACCACATTCAATAAAACTGCCAGGATAATTACTCCGGCATCAATAACATCCCCAATAGCATAAGCGGCTATTGCAGCAATAATTAAAAGGGCTATTAAAACATCCATGAATTGTTCTAAAAAAAGAAAAATCGCACTTTTGGGTTTTTGTTCGATAAGTTCATTTAGACCATATTTTTCACGTCTTTTTTGAACTTCATTTTCATTTAATCCATTTTCGGAAGTTTTAAACTTGGATAATGTATTGTTTTTCATTCACACACCTAATGTATAGAAACTAGCTTTTTTGTAGTTTTTTAATGTTAATTTAACATTCTTTGTATTTATATCTTCGTTGAATAAAGGTTTTATAATTAATTTTGTTTTTGTTTTTAAAGCCAAATCAATTATATATGGCTGCAGTTCACTTGGTGGTCTTATAGAATAAATTATATCTAGATTTTCGAATAATTTCAAATCAGGTCTTGTCACATCATCTTTAATGACACTGGAATCATTGGGAGCAATGTCTGTTTTTATTATTTCAATATTGTCCTGTTTGTTTAGATAATCAAAGACCTGTGTGAATTTTCCAACTCCAATTTCACATATTTTAGTTGGATTTTTCTCACATAGTGATGAAATATACTCTGCAAAACTTTGCCACATTTAATCAACTCTTATTTTTTTCTTTATTATATTATTGTTTTAAATATTAATAATGCTTTGTTAAAGTTAATATATTTTTTTCAACATGAAATGGGAAATGTTTTATTAATCAAAAAGTTAAAAAATTAATTAATGTGGAAAGCTTAAAAATCTTTGTTGTTTTGTTGATATAATGATTATTCGTGAATTTAAACCAGATGATTTAAAACGAGTTTTTGAAATTGAAAACATGTCTTTTGACCAGTCTTATGGCATTAACATGTTTAAGGGATTATATGATATGGGTACAGGTTTTTTAGTGGCCGAAATCGATGGTTATGTAATAGGATATATTATTTTTTGGATAAAATATGAAAATCAGGGCCACATTATTTCTCTTGCCGTTGACAAAAATTATAGGAGATTAAAGGCAGGGACCCGTTTATTATCAAAAGCTATCCAAATTTTAATGTTATTCGATATTGCAAATATTTATTTGGAAGTTAATGAGAATAACTGCGGAGCTTATGAATTTTATAAAGGGTTTAATTTTAAAGTAGATAGGATAGTTCCAAATTATTATGATAGTGGTGATGGGGCTGTAATAATGTATCTGCCAATTATAAAGTCCTATTAGTTAAATTAGTAAGATTCATTTGGCTATACTGCATTAAATTATCAGTACTTATTGTTCCAGTTAAAATAAGAACCAGTATTAAAACTAAGTAAAATATGAATATTGCAAGTTGAATACGTCCATGCTTTTTTGCAACAGGATCTTTTCTAGTTATGAGATAAATTGCAATTATAAGACCTAAAAGCCCACCTAATATGGAAAATATGTATCCTAAAATAATCAATATTTTGCTTGTGCTTCCTATATCCGTACTTTGAGGGCCATCAGATATTCTCCTAATAACGATTGGGTTGATTGGTTTATCTGGGTTGTCACTTTGATTTTTAAAAATTAATGGACTGCCACATTTAACACAATAATCTGCTTCCTCAGGATTTTCATAACCGCATAATGGACAGGTATTGGCTGTCACTTCCATTTTTGGATATTCATATCCACATTTTATACAAAATCCATATTGGTCATCACCTGTGGAGTGGCATTTAGGACATCTTCTCATAACCATATTATCACTTTAATTTACAATTAGTTAATCAATTTATTTAAAAGTATTTGTTCACAAATAATATAATTAACATAAGTAATGGGATTAAACTTGGTGAAACAAATGCTTGAAAAAATAGAAATTATTCAGAGATTTAATTTTAAAAATTTAAACAAGCATTATGAATGTTTTATAATAGATTTAGTAAGGGGTAATGCTTACTTTAATATCAATGAAATGATTTATCCCGACAGGTTCTTTGAAACTAATTATCTGTCCAGTTATCCATGGTCTCCCATTTTAAATGATTTAAAAAAGAGAGTTTCAAGCAAAATTTATAATTTGGATGAAAAATCAATCAATACTTTCCAAAAGGAATTCTCCATATTGGATTTATTCGGTGAATTTGAATCTGAAAGCTTTTCTTATTTTGAAAAATTAGAAAATATTTATTCTTGTAATATTAATTTGTATTTCAGTGATGATTATCGGGAATATTGTATTAAAAATGATTTTCCAAAGGATTGGTTAATTTTTGCTAAGATGTTATTCAAATTATTTAATTTTGATGTGTTAAATATTGGAAATCTTGAAAAAATCGCCACCAATCTCTTTTTCAATATTGAACATGATGGTGTTTATGATAAGAAAGGCAATAAACTGGAATTAACGTCACTAGAATTTGGCCATTATCAAGTTTATCCATTTGATACGCCCCATCCGAGTATAATAATTGATGTTGATAAAAATGAAATCTCAGGTTATTTTGAAAGAGAAAATATTAATTTGGATATTCTTTTTAATCTTTTGGAAAAATATGGGGTTTATGAATGGATTTTTGAAAGTTATCAAAATAAATCTAAAAATTATGATTCTCCAGTTTTAGATGGGTATGACTGGTATTTGGAACTTGTTTTTGAAGAATCTATTGTTTGGAATATTTTAGGCCATAATGAATATCCTGATACTTATCTTTGTTTAGCTCGTGATGTTAAACAATTAACTAGTTTGGATTTACTTGAAATTGAAACAATTCCTGAAGATGAAATAGAATTATTTAATTATTATGGTAAAATGAAATTATCTTAATAAATGGCCGTTTTTTCATTAATTATTTATATTTGTAATAATATAATTTTACATATTATATTAATTTTTATTATCGGTGATTTATCATGTCAGAAGTCTCATCAAAAGAATTATATGAATTTAAAAAAACTTTAAAAGAATTATCACAAAAAAGGGGCAGAGGTACAGAACTTGTTTCAGTTTATATTCCTCCAGACAAACAATTGAGTGATGTCGGTAAACATATGAGGGATGAACTTGGACAGAGTGCTAACATTAAGAGTAAACAAACCAAGAAAAATGTTCAGTCAGCTATTGAAGTTATTCTGCAAAGTATACGTTTATATAAACAACCTCCAGAAAATGGTTTGGTTTTATTTGTCGGTATGATTCCTAAAGGAGGTCCAGGTACTGAAAAAATGGAAAAATATATTTTAGAGCCTCCTGAACCGATTGTAACTTATTGGTATAAATGTAACAATGAATTCTTCTTAGAACCTCTTGAATACATGATTGAAGAAAGAGATACTTATGGACTGGCTGTAGTTGACAGAAAAGAAGCTACTATTGCTACTTTGAAAGGTAAAAAAATAAATATTGTATCTCATTTGACCAGTGGTGTTCCAGGTAAACATAAAGCCGGTGGTCAGTCACAAAGAAGGTTTGATCGTGTAATTGAGGATGAAGCTCGTGAATTCTTAAAGCGTATTGCTAAACGTATCAATGACGAGTTTCTACCATTAAAAGATGATTTAAAAGCTGTTGTTATTGGAGGGCCAGGTTTTACAAAAAACGATTTGGTTGATGCGGATTATATCCAGTATGAAATCAAAGATAAGATTATTGCTACTGTTGACACTTCTTATACTGGCGAATTCGGTATTCGTGAAGTCATTAATAAATCCACGGATCTTTTAAATGAATTGGATGTTATTCATGAAAAAGAAATTATTCAAAAGTTTTTAGGTGAACTTAGAAAAGATAATGGTTTATATTCCTATGGTGAAGAGGAAGTTAGGAATAATTTAATCATTGGTGCTGTTGATACTTTACTTTTATCTGAGGATTTATCTTCAATGCGTAAAACTTTCAAATGTGGCAGTTGTGGTTATGAAACTGGTATCACTGTTAAAGATCAATCTGAAGCAGATGCTATAGAAGAACGCTGTCCTGAATGTAATGAAATGCTTAAAGAAGAATCTTCTGAGCTTTTGGTGGATGATTTTGTTGATATGGCTGAAGAAATGAATTCTAATGTTGAGTTTATTTCAACAGAAACTGAAGAAGGGATGCAACTTTATCGTGCATTTGGTGGTATTGGAGCTATTTTAAGATATTATGTTGGACACTAGGGATTTAAATTAAATTCTTTATTTTTTCCAACAATTTGCTTTAGATAAAGTTTTAGTTTTTCAGCTATTTTTCTTATTTATTTTTTTTAGTTTATTTCTTTTGCAATTGATTTTAATTTGGATGAATTATTTAAATATAACCTTTACAAAAGAATAATTCGGTGGAAAAAAGAAAATATTAATCGAATGATATTTTTTATTGCATATGTAGGATAAAACAGAAAGATTCCACTTGAAAGTAAGTTTTTTTCAAAAAAATTTAATAATGTTCATTGATATAATATAGTGCATGGGTAAAGAAAGAAAAAACATGAAAGGAACCTATTTTATTTCATCAATTTCCTTAACATCATATTCTGTAGAGTACGGAATTTCGTCCATTTTTACTTTATTCATGCTTTTTTTCATGAATTTCTCAATACCATTGACATCTACTGTTTATTCATACTATTATGGCTTTGCATATCTGTTACCTATCTTGATTGGATATATTTCAGATAAATATGTAGATGAATCCACTGCACTGACTATAGGGTATGTCTCAATGATTATAAGTCAAATACTGTTATGTGTAACGACTTTACTACATCAAAATGGGGGTATTGAGCTTGATTCAATAGTCTTTAACATGCAAAGTATTGTTCTTTTCATAGGATTATTCTTCCTGGCTTTGGGAACGAGCTTTACAAATATTTCATTTTCACATATAATAAATTCAATCAATAATGACCATGATTCACGATTTGTAGGATTCTCAATTTATTATCCGTTTATAAATCTGGGGATATTGATTGGAGTATGCATAATGAGCGTAATAATTGGTGAAGAAAATTACGGTTTGTATTCATTGGCTTTTGCAATATTTGCATTAATATTAATCATTGGTTTTGTTTGCTTTAAATTATTTAAAGGCAAATATTTAGTTGATAATTACGGTAACCCAATGGAAGAGGACCATTCTAAAGGTTCCATTAGGGATTTGGCTAATAAAATTCTCAACGCTTTATCATATAAAAGCATATCTAAAATTAAAAATTTAAATTTAATTAAAAGAATTGATAGTTTTAAAAATTCTTTAAATTCTCATGAAAAAGACAGATTATTTGTATTTTTTATTTTTTTGTTAATTATTATTGTATATAGGACTGTATTTGCACAAACCAACTTATCTATGGTATTTTTTATAGATTCATTTGTTCAAAGGGATTTTGGTTCTTTTGTCATACCTGTGCAATTATACTTCATCCTTAACCCTCTTTTTATTTTGATTTTAGGACCTATATTTTTAAAAATTAATAATAAGTTAACTGAAATGGGAAAAAATTTTCATTCAATAACTATGTTAATAATATCTTTATTAATTATGGGATTCTGTTATATGATTCTATGTGTTTTAGGTTTTTATATTGATATTGGTACATTAGATAAGGTTAATTTGCTTTGGATCATATTATTTGATTTTCTTCTGGCTATATCTGAATTACATTTCTCAATTCCTGCTTATTCAATGGTTGGTAAATTAAATCCCGAAAAATATTATGCTTTGTTTTTTGGAATATTCACAGCAACACGCTCTATTGCAATGTTTATTGCTGGAATGATATCTTCATACTTCCCAGAAAACCCTCCTATTTTCATTTATAACATACCATTCAATGGATTGATGAATTTCTTTTTCATATTTGTAATTATGAGCATTATTGCAGCGATGGTTCTAATCATTTTCAAAAAAAATCTGACAGCAAAACTACATGTGGAGGATTTGAATCAATCATGACTTGATAAGTCGAAGACCATATAGAAAATGGGAGTTAAAAGTAAAATATCAGAGGGCTGTTCAAAAACACAAATCCTTAGATGAAGGTTTTTGGCGAAGTTAACTAATATCAAGATTTCCTAATTTCGTTTTATTTAAAATTTGAGTTAAAATTTGGGCATATAACTTAACAAAACGGATGACAGTATCGCTGGAAAACCTATCTGTATGGTTTACTTGAATGACATATCCATCATCCAAGTCATTGATTACACAGAAAAATTCTGAAAATGCATCTTTAGAAGTTTTTTTAACAACTATGGTGTTTTTGATATTAGATACATCATTCAAGTCAAAATTATACTCAAACAAAACCACATTATCTAAATTAAATTCTTTTTCAAGCAAACGGTATGGATAGATATTATTGCTCATTGAACTTAATGCTAAATCAGAAAAATAATCCAAATAATCCTTAATATTATCATATCTGCAGTTTACTAAAATTGGGGTTGTGCGGGCGTACATTCCCAAAGACTCTTGATTATATCTTTCATGACGTCCATGCTCTACAAAATTATAGTAAACCTCATCACTTCCAATGAAACGAGAGTAAGTATATGCAAATACGGCATTTAATAAAATACCAACAGTTATATTGTTATTTTGAGCAAATTCTTCTACAACATTAGAAACTCCATGAATTGGAAGTGAAACAAAGCCTCGAGAACCGTTTAAATCTTTCTGTATTGTATTTATCTCTTCAAGATAGGCAAAGTTTTTAGTGTAAAATTCATGTGCGGTTTCATAGGATGGTTCAAATTTGGATTCAAAAGAGTCACGACTCGCATAAATAAAACCTAAATCCAAAGTATCATCTAAATTACCCTCCAAAGCGGCAGTTAAATCATTTTTGATTATATTAAAACCAAATGCATCATTAATTATGTGATGAATATCATAGAATATTAATGGGGCATCTTCTTTATCTATGATGAAAAAACGGGCCAAATATTTTTCTAAATCGAACGGTTTTAAAAGGTGGGAATAATCTGCAGTATTCAGTATTTCGATTAAAGGATAGCTATCACAAATTAAAAGAGGTATGCTTTCACTATCTATGATATGTCCTTTTAAAATCGGATGTTTATTGATGAAAGTATGGATTGCACCTTTAATTTCATCAATTGTTTTGTTTAATGGGCATGGAACAGTTTCCCATGTAGAATATGCATTGCCCATATCATGATTCTTTTCATTGCAGTAGACTTCTAATTGGGGTTCTGATAATGCACAGATAATATTTTCATCCTCAAAAGTATAATCGCTGATGAATCTCAATTCAAACTTGATATTTTCCATAAATTCGCTAAATTTATCACCAATATAAGTATTTTCCGGAAAATCTCCACTTACATGATAATTATTGTCTATGCGATTAATATTGAAATCAACACCATAAACTTCCATATTCCGTTCGTCAACTTGGGATGCTTCATAGTTAATGGATTTCAATAGATTATTTTTAAATACGAATTCTGTACTTAAAAAATTGAAGGTGACTGGGCAGTGTTTATATTCCAATTCATCAGCAATGTAGATTAATGAAGCATAATTCAAACCTAAATTCTTTATTTTTCTAAATGCGGTTTTAATTTTATATACATCCATTACAAGGGATATATTGTCTGAATTACCACAAATATCGACGGGCACAGGATATATGCTGGTAAACCAGCCTACAGTTCTATAAAGATTTGCAATAATTTCATCACGACCGTAGGATTCACGATTAAATATGATATCTCTTCTGTATGTTGTTTTGTATGCCCTTGCAATTGCCAAAGCCCAATATTCCTCTTCAGACAACATCAATAGATTATCAGCATTATATTTCATATCAACTTTAAAATGGAATCTTTTTGCGGTTCCTTTAATTTCTGAATCATCTAATAAATCATTAACTCCAATCCAATGTTCCTTTTCCTTTTGTGAAATATTGCTAACCAGTTGTTTTACCTCTCCAATCCAATTCTTATATGAATAAGACTTATTAAGAGGGATTCCTTTATGATAGATATTATCTAAATTATTTTGCATTGACAAATCGATATTATCTAAATTATTTTGCATTGACAAATCGCTATTGCTTTTAATATCTTCATAGGTAATTTCTTGTGTATTTTCAATGTTTTGAGCAATCATATATGGGGTTTTGTAATTTAATATATCTCTTGCCGGACAAGAAATGCCTTTTTTGTTGAGCAATGAAATAACACGAATTGCTGCAATCGAATCTCCACCCAACCTAATGAAGTCATCATTTAATCCAATTCCTCTTTGATTAAATACTACTTCAAATGCTTCCACAATTATCCTTTCTATCACAGTTGTAGGCTCAACATAATCATTATCCGGATATTTTGATGAATCATCATATGGTGAATCCAAAATATCGCAGGAATCTGGAGAATGCCATTTTTGATTCATATCTTTGAAACTGCAATAATCAATATCGGATAACCTCCCCTTATCCAACATTTGAGTTAATACCTCCGCATATGCATGGGCAAAATCGATTGCACAATCACTGGAGATTTTATCTGAATGGGTTATTGATACAACATTCATTAACAACACACAACAAATCGGAGATTGGATTAATAATGTTTTTACGCACTACAAGTCCGTTTTTTAAATCAGAAACATCATTTAAATCAAAGTTATACTCAAATATCACATCATTATTTAAATTGAATTCAGAAGCAAGCAGCCTAAATGGATACACATCATTTGACATGGAACCTAATGCCAAATCTGAGAAATAAATTAAATACTCATTAACAGAATCACCTGTACAATCCACCAAAATCGGGACCGTTCGGGTAAACATTCCCACAGCGGTTTTAGCATATTCCTCATGGCGGCCATGTTCAGTAAAATTAAAATAAACTTTTTTACTATCTGTAAAACGAGAATATGTGTAGGCAAAAGCAGCATTTAAGAAATTACCTGAAGTAATTCCATTCTTACTCGTAAATTCTTCAACACGACTTTTAATGCCTGGAATAGGAAGTGAAACAAAACCTTGAGAACCCTTACAATCAGTTATTGATGTGTTGGCAGTATCAATATCAGCTAAGCATTTAGTATAAAATTCATGTGCGGACTCATAATCTGGTTCAAATTGGGATTTAAAGGAATCATAACTAGCATTAACAAAACCTAAATCAATGGAATCATCTAAATTACCTTTTAAGGCAGAAATCAGATCCTTTTTAATGAATGTGCTGCTGCCGGCATCGTTAATGAGATGATGTGCCTCAAAGAACATTGATTTTTTTTCATCATCTTCAATTATATAGAAACGTGAAAGTGATTCTTTCATATTAAACACTTTCAAAAGAGTTGATAGGTCATTATTGGAGGTAATACTAATATCTGGAGACACATCACAGATTAGGAGTGGTAAAATCTCATTGTCAATGATTCTTGCCTTTAGGATGGGGTGCTTATCAATTACAGAGGATATTGCCATTGCTATTTCATCACTTGATTTATCCTCACTACAATCAATTAGCCCATATGTTAAATAAGCAGTATTTTTATTGTTGACTTTTTCATCCAAATAGATGCCCAATTGAGATTCGGATAAAGTGCAAACTATAGTTGAATCATCTAAACTCTGTTTCTTATTTAAAATCTCTCTCGCAATCCTTTTAATATTGTCAATCCATGATTCATATGAACAAGATTTATTAAGATAAATTTCACCACCTGAGACAAGATAATTGTAAATATATGTCAAATCATCCAATATTATACTCCAACTCACACCATCAACAATCAAATGATGGATGACGAAAATAAGATAGCATTTATTATCCTTGCGAACTAGACTAACGTCAATCAGCTTATTGAAAATGTCAAGTGAATTGGTTGCATTCTTAATGATTTGTGCAATACTGCTGTTAAATTCGCCATTTATCTTAAATTCATTAATTTCACAAATTCTCGTATTTAATGGCAATATCTCCTGAACGTATTTATCCTCTTTAACATGGAATTTGGCTCTCAACATGTCATGGAGATTTGTTAATTCATCCAATGCCTTCTGCAAGAGGTGAATATCCAAATCAATTGCAGATTCTAAAATGAACTCCTGTGTGTAATCATGTCTATTTACCTGATCAAAAAAATAATTTTGAATTGGGTGCAAATCAAATATGCCTTCCACAGTTTCATAATCCACTTCAGCTTCGTCCATAACATTTTGAGCAATCATATATGGAGTTTTATAGTTTAAGATGTCTCTCGGATTACAGAGGATGCCTTCATTTTGAAGCAGAGAAACAATACGGATTGCCTTAATAGAGTCTCCTCCTAAACGATAAAAGTTATCATTTATTCCAACAGGTTTAACGTCCAGGACACTTTCCCAGATTTTGACAATGGCACTTTCAATGTCATTGGCCGGTGCAGTATATTTATGTTTGGTTGGTTTGGGCTGAGGTAATTTTTTAGTATCGATTTTTCCACTGCTGTTTAATGGAATGGATTCTATCTGCATTATCGAAACCGGAACCATAAATGGAAGAAGCACATTTTCCAAATCATTCAGTAATTTGTCTGTATCAATAACCTTATCGCCGACAACATAGGAATATAACTGTGTTTTTCTGGAATTCGGCACTGTAATGGACTGAATAACAAATTCATTTTTTTCAATCTGTTTGTTAATTTCCTCAATTTCAATCCTTTGGCCATTTATTTTGATTTGCGAATCTTTTCTACCAATATAGTTAATTTCACCTTCCATATCAAGATATGCCAAATCTCCAGTACAATACAATATGTCGTCATCAAAGGGATTTGCAAGGAAATGGCGATTTGTTTCAACAATTTTATTTAAATAACCATCCGCCACCTGTTTTCCACCAATACATAACTCTCCGGGAATACCCATTGGACACAATTGCTTTTCATTATTTAAAATATAGATATGGGTGTTGATGTTAGCTTTTCCTATAGTGATTTTGTCAGAAGTGATTTTTTTGATGCTTGCAAATATGGTTGCTTCACAAGGCCCATATGCATTAAAAATAACGGGATTGTAGTTTTTGCGAATTTCATCTACTAAATTTTTGTTTAAGGCTTCACCCGCAAGTATTAACAGCCCAACATTTTTCATTACATTTTCAAAGTTTGGAAGGGTGAAAAACAATTTCATTTTTGCCGGAACGGTATTGATCATTGATTGTCGATTTAAAATATCTTCAGGAATCTGTGTAAAATCATAATTCTCATCTATTACATGCAATTGTATGCCATTTAATATGGAAAAGATGATTTCAAATAATGATGTATCAAATCCGATGTTGGTCGTATGGTAAAAGACCTTGGTGTTTTTATCATAAAATTGATCATCCGCGCTGATTAAGAAGTTTATGATATTTTCGTGGGTAACTTGAACACCTTTTGGAACTCCCGTAGTGCCTGAAGTATGGAGTATGCATAATTTGTCTTGGCAAGATAATTCTAATTCACCATAATCATAACCATATAATGATTCCCGAGTCAAATCAACAATATCAACATCATCCATAGTTAAATCTATATTTGTCAATACTAATTTAGCATCAACCTCATCGATTATATGTTTTATCCTTTTTTGGGGAGCCATTGGATTGATTGGAACATAAACTGCATTTAATTTTAAAATACTATAGAAACCCAAAACAGATTCAATACTGCGATTGGCAATTAAAACAACAGTATCCTGTTTTTTAACATCGAAATTATCTTTTAAATAATTTGCTAAGCTATTAGTTTTCAAATTGAAATCATTATAGTTTAAAAAAGATTTACAATCGGACAATATAACCTGTGCAGGATGTTTTTTTATTTGTCTTTTTAATCTGGTCAGTATGGAATCGGACTTTATACTCTTGTTAATGCCTGACATTTCCAGTATCATTTCTTCTTGCGAATGTGATAAAACATTTATGTCCTCTATTTTTTTATCCATATTCTGATTAATATCCTCGATAAGATTAGCATAATTGTCAATTAATGCATTGATTTTTTCAAACGTATATAAATCAGTATTGTAATCAAATTCAATAGTTAATTTGGATAAACTATTTTTTAATGAGCAGGTCAAATCAAATTTTGATTCATCCCAATCTAAATCATTTTCAAAGCTATCAGCAGTATTTTGTATGAATACTATGTTAAATAAGGGATTATATGAATTATTCGTAGGTATCTTGTGGTCTTCAATTATCTGCTCGATAGAATAATCCTGATTAGAAAATAAATTTGCCAATTCCTCTTCAGTTTTAATTAATGTTTCCCTTAATGTATCTGTGGGGGATATGGATTGGATGAACGGCAATGTATTCACGAACATTCCCAATGTTTTTTCAAGATTGGGGTGTGTTCTTCCGCTTGTTACTGTCCCGATTTGAATATTATTTTCATTAGTGTATTTATGAAGCAAAATCATAAATTGTGAAAGCAATAACTTGTAGATGGTCGTATTATTTTTTTTAGCCAGTTTTCCAATAGTTTCTATATCCAAGCTGCGAGAGATTTTATTTCCGTTAAACGTTTGAACCATTGGTCTTTTGAAATCGACAAACACTTCACTTCCCGAATCCGAAATGTCTTTATTTTTCCAGTAATCTGTTTCTTTAGCCCGTTGCTTTTGAACCCAAAATGTATAGTCTTTATATTTAATTTTACTTGTAGAAATTGGTTTACCATAATATGCATCTTTGATTTTATCGTACAATAGGTCATTGGTGATTTGGTCACCGATTATGTGGTGCATATCTCTAAAGACATATGTTTCCTCTTTAAATTTAATCACCTTTATTCTAAGCAGAGGTTCATTTTCCAGATTAAATGGACGAATATTTTGATGGAATATCATGTCAATATTATCTTCACCATCCAGTTCAATGAAATCCACATGAATAGGTCTATTTTTATGGATTTCCTGTATATATTCGCCGTTTTCTATATTGAATGAAGTTCTCAATATCTCTTCCGCATCAATTATTTTGTTGATTGCATTTTCGAGTCTTTCAATGTCAATGGATTTTTTGAATTTTCTTACCTTTGCCAGATTATAATTGGTCAGGGTGGGGTTTTGACGATAAAGAACATACAGCCTCTTTTGTTGAGATGACATGGGATATTTATTTGAACTTACTGGTTTGATTATCTCAATTTCATGTATTGATTCATTATTTTCAATTATTTTTGATATTTCCCTTATTGAAGGATTATTCATCAAATCTGTGTGTTTTAAAGTTATATTAAATTCATGATATATGTGCGAATTCAATTGCATTAATGTCAGGGATGTGAAACCCAAATTGAACAAATTGTCTGTTACTCCAAATTCATCGTTATTTAACATTTTTTTACAAAAATCAAGAATTTTCCTTTCAATGTTATTCTTGGCAGGGACTTTTTCAATATTTGCTTTAGGTTTAGGCAATCTTTTTCTATCAGTTTTACCGTTTGGAGTTTCTGGAATTTCATCCAATTGAATGAAAAACGTTGGAATCATATATGGTGAAAGGATACCTTTCAAGTATTCCTTTAAATTTGATGTGTTAATAATGCTTTTGGAAGTGAAATATGCACATAAATGCATTTCCTGATTCAGTTCATGAGCAATAACGACAGTCTTGTTGATATTTGGATATTTAAGAATTGTCTGTTCTATTTCCTCAGGATCAACCCTTTGACCTCTTAATTTAATTTGATTGTCTATTCTCCCCTTAATAATTATCTCATTTGAAGGAAGCTGAATTGCATAATCTCCTGATTTATAATAAGCGATATCATTGATTGAAAGGAATGCTTCTCTTGTTTTATCTTTCATATTATAATAACCCTTACTAACACCAACTCCGCCAATATATAATTCTCCAATAACTCCATAGGGTAATAGTTTACCATCAATGTCTCGAACATCTGTGATGTAATTCAAAAGAGGCTTTCCATTAGTGATAAAGTCAGGATTTTCAATTTTTTTAGAATTTGATGTCAAACTGGTCTCCAAAGGCCCATAACCATTATAAATATCAATATCGGCATATTTCTTGATGGATTCAAAAATGTTTTTAGTAAACTGTTCGCCACCTGCACCTATTCCCTTAAATATGCTGATTACATTAGCAAATTCAGGAACCTGCAGGTAAGACAATAATCTGGAAGGGGTTAAATTAACAAATTCGGGTTTTGCTTTTTCAATCAAATGTGACAGTAGGATGATATCTTTAATTTCATTATCATTTGCAAAAATCAATTCTTTTCCATTGGTTAAACTAACCAGAATATCCTCTTCTGAAATGTCAAAAGCTATTGAGGAGATAGACAATAATTTTTTATAGTTATTTTTTATATGAACAGAAATAAGATTAGATATTCCGCAATGGGTTAGAACAACACCTTTTGGTTTTCCTGTTGAACCTGAAGTGTAAAGAATGAAAATAGGATCATCCGCTTTTAATGAAACAATAGGAAAACTTTTATTTCCTTCATTAATTAAATCTTGGGGATTTATGGAATTTTCCAGAGATTCATATGTAATAATATATTTTGAATCACTGTTTTTTCTAATATAATTTATCCTTTCAATGGGATAATTCATATCCATGGGAACAGCTACACATCCGGCTTTAATAATTCCTAAAAAAGTAGTGATTAGAGTTTTGTTACGGGCAAGCATAAATGAAATGACACTTCCTTTCGTTATTCCTCTTTTAATCAATGCATTGGCTATCATATTGGCTTCATCATTAATCTGTCTAAAAGTATAACTTTCACCACAGGTTCTTAAAGCTATTTTTTCGGGTGTTTTTTTTGCTTGACTTTCCAATAGTTCATTTACCAATGGATTTCTTAATAGTTTAAAAGGGGGGATTTCCTCTTCACACCTAAGTTCAATATCTTTAACCATAAGTTGTTTAATTCCGTATTCTGCAAATTGATCAATCACTCTTTTAATACTCTTTAAAAAGGATTTAATATAAGACTTGGTGTATTTATATGCATCGAATCGTAATTTTAGCACATAAAATTGCGGAATTTTATTAACAATCAATGTTGTATTATCATCTTCTTCAACAACATCCCTCCCATAGATAAAGTTAAAATAAAACTCACTTTCATCATCATGCGGAGGATGATTTAAATGCCTTTCAATATTTTTCATGTATGCATTAACTGTTTTTTTCCTGTTTTCATCATTGAATACTAATGGAATCACATCGGAATCGATGTTTGTCAGAATAGAAATGTTTGAACTGTTGATATATTTTGTTAAAGTGATGGCGACAGCTGAAAGTAAACACAGAGAAGATTTTAAATTCTCTTTAGTACATAAATCGTCAATTAATGGTTTACTTATATTAATGCTTTCATAAATCATTTTAGATTCATCAGCACTGTTTTTATTGAATGGGAGTATGGTCGGTTCAAAATTTTCATTCATAATATTAGGTTTTGAAATATAATATATTAATAATTATGGATTAAAAATAGTCGTTTTTTCAAAAATTTGCATGATTTTTTTCATTTTTCATATCCACATCCATTCATAAAAGTCAGATTCTATTTTTCTTATTTGGGGGTTGGTGAATTCTGATTTAATTAATTTGTTCCTTAAGATATTATAGAAACTCATTAGCAGGTCATGATTCTACTTTTTGTTTATTATTTTTTATATATTTTTGATTATTGTTTAATTATTTTGGAAATAAAGTATTTTTTTATAAATAATTTAATTTTCCATATTTTTATTTATAAAATATTTATTTTTTCTTTACAATTTGTAAATAATATGGGAAAATTTATATGTCTATAAATATATTTTTTTAAATAAATTATATTTTGTCTAATTAATTCATCAATATGATTTATTATATCCGATTTTTTTTTAAAAAAAGTGAAAACTATTAAATATTAGAAAATACATAAAAATAAGTGTATTATCAACGGAAAATCACAACAATTTGACACTAAACCATTAGAAAATAATCATTATTGAATGTTAAGTGGTATTTTTTTAAGTTGGTATACTTTTTTTCTCGAATGAATTATTTTTTTCTATATATGTTTTTTTGGGATATTGGATTATCATTTATGTTTTGTTGTGATTAGTCGTCAAATGCTCTTGGTATTTCTTTATATATGGTGTATGGTTAATATTTTATTGTAACTCTACTTTGAGTTAA